>NZ_JBEOUK010000057.1:0-51312 GCF_040304045.1 Kitasatospora sp. NPDC094016 | reverse complement strand
GGCGCCCCCGAAGAATGCCTGGACTGCGCCTGCGGCCTCTACCTCGACAGCCCGGCGACCTGACCCCTCCACGAACTTGCGCGGAGCAGCACTAGTCAGTCAGCCCCAGGGAGCGGGCGAGCCTCTTCAGGCCGGGCGGGCGAGCCGGACCTGCCCAGAGGTCGGAGACGATGGCCACGGCGAGGGTGTGGTGCCGCATCCAGCCCGGCGCTACTCGTTGGAGTTTCTCCAAGGTCGACACCGCTCCGGCTGCGTCCCCCATGTCCGTGTAGGCGCGTGCCACGTCCAGGAGCAGCCAGGTCCGCCAGGACACCGGGGTGTCGTTGCTGAGCCGGATTCCCTTCGCGAGCCCCAAGGCTTCCTCCGGCCGGGCGAATTGGACCGCGAGCCGAACCCGCTCGATGCGCACCGAGGAGCTGTTGAACACGCTGACCATGCGGCCGTCGGCCGAGGCAGGAAGCTTTGAAAGGCGTCTGGTCGCTTGTTCTGCGGTCAGCATCATCTCGGATGCTCCGTCATAGTCGCCGCTTCGGGCCGTGCTGGTCGCTGCGGACATGATCAGTCCGCCCCACACCTTGAGCCCCTCCGCCTTCGACGAGTGCTCGTTCTCCACTCCGTCCGCTGCGTGGATGGCCAGCGTCTGCGCGTCGCCGAGCCGGTTCTGGCGCTGATACGCCCAGGCCACCGAGTTGCAGATCATCGCTCCCAGCAGCGGGTCTTCTGCCGAGTCCGCTGCCGCTATTGCCCGTTCGAGACTGGACAGGCCGAGATCTGTCTTACCGAGACGGATCGCGAGATGTCCTCCCAGTTGGAGAGCCTTGCCGAGCGCATGGTGACCGGCCAGGCGGTCCTCGCCGCGGCCGACGGCCGCGGCGAGGCGGGCATCCGCGATTATCGTCGGCAACGTCTCCATGACCCTGCCGAAGTCGGCCGCGTGATACAGGGTCCAGGCCTCTGCGATCTCGCCACGTAGCAGCGGAATCGACAACTTCTCCACACCGTCCGCCACCGGCAGCGGCGTGAACAAGGGCGGCATGATCGCCCGCCGCACCGCGACCAGGCCAGGCGGGTCCGCATCACCTGTCGACGGCACCGCTGGTGGATCGCCCAGAAGCGCAGTCAGCTCAACGCCAAGTCCCTTGGCCAGGGCGTGGAGCGTCGGAAGCCGCGCGGAATGCTTCCGCTGCTGCTCAAGTTTCCGAACCACATCCACCGACACGCCCGACTTCTCAGCCAGGCCCTCCTGCGTCAGATCGGCCAAGCGACGCAGCCGCTTGACCCGATCCCCAAGATGATCGCTCGCCATGCTTCCGACACTACGCGCACACACGCCCCGACCAGCGCGAGTTGCCAACCCCGCACCCCAGCTCACCACCCCGCGCGCCGCCGCCCCTACCCGGGGGCATGCGGCGCCTTCTCAACCCCTCGCCGGGCTCTCCGTCTTCCGGGTCGACGAGCAGCACGTCGCCGCGCGGGTTGCGCACGAGGACGAGGCAGCCGAGCCGGCACACGGGCGGCTTGGCGAGGAGACGGGGGTCGCGCACGGGCAGTTCACTTCCTGAGGGCGGCGAGGAGTACGAGGGAGAAGCCCGCCAACCAGAAGAGGCGGGCGAGGAGTTCAGCCGTCATACGTGAGGCGCTCGTAGCGCAGCCCCTTGCGCAACAGGTCGACGACCCGCAGGAGTTCGAACGGGCGGACGCAACCGAGGCCGATCAGGTAGCAGCCGGTCCTGCGGCCGTGCTCCCAGTCGACTTCGACGGAGGGCAACTTCACCCCGCCCAGGGCGAGGACGGTGGTCAGGTCGTCGAGGACGTCGGCCGCCTGCCGCCGCTGGTCGGCCGTGGCGCGGTTGAGGGCGGATCCCATCACGCCCCCACCCGGCGCCGGACCTCGAACCCCCGCCACGCGCTGAAGGCGGCGGAGAAGGAGGAGAAGGAGGCCAGCGCACCCGAGGTGCCGCTGCGCAGCCACTCCCCCGTCGTCTCGTTCCGCACCCGGTAACACCGGCCCTCCGAGTCCCAGCGCACCCCGTAGCCGTGCAACCGGGGCACTTGGACATCACCCATGGGAGTAACCTTCCGCTGTCGATCCTTCACGTTCCGTGTGGGAAAGACTTGCGGAACGACCCCTCCTGGGGAAGCATCTGAAGTCGCCAGTTCAGCATGGTTCAGTTGGGAAGCATCATGAACCGTAAGAAGCTTGATCCTGCGTCATCCCCGTACGCGACCCTCGGGATTCAGCTCCGGCGTTCACGCGAGGCACGCGGCCTGACCCAGACGGAACTCGGAGAGGCCATCGCCTATTCCGGTGCCTACATCTCCAGCATCGAGCGCGGCATCCGCGCGCCGAGCCGCCGATTCGTGGATCTCGTGGACGAGCACCTCGCCACCGGCGGCACGCTCGGCCTGATGCTCGACCAGCTTGAACACAGCATCCTGATAGAGGGTTTCCCCGAGTACGCCGACAAGGAAGCCGAGGCGACCGCCATCCGGCTCTTCCAGATCGGGGTCATCTCAGGGCTGCTGCAGACTCCCGAGTATGCGGCAGCCTATGAACAGGCACCGGTCACGCGCGGGACCGTCACCCAGCAGCAGGCCGACGAGCGCATGCGGTTCCTCCTCACCCGACAGGAACGGATCAACCGGCCGTCTCCGCCCTATGTCCAGGCCGTACTCGACGAGTGGAGCCTGCGACGGCCGGTCGGTGGACCGGCCGTGATGGCAGGTCAGTTGGCCCACCTGGAAGAGCTGGCCGGTCGGCCGAACGTGACCATCCAGGTAGCCCCGCTCGGCCTCGGAGAGCACCGGCCGTTCGCGCACCCGGTGACGCTTCTGACGATGCCGAATCGTTCGCTGCTCGGCTATTCGGAGAGCCACCTGCGCGGTCACCTGGAGCGCGACGCCGAAACCCTCGCGGGCTGGGCCAGGGAGTACGATCGGCTGCAAGCCGAGGCACTGCCTCTGACTCCGTCGCTTGAGCTGATCCGCGCACTACGGAAGGAATTTGAAAGTGCACCTTGACCTATCCGGCGCTCGCTGGCGCAAGAGCACGTTCAGCGGCCAGGGCGGCGAATGCATCGAGGTAGCGGACGGCTTCCCCGGCATCGTCCCGGTCCGCGACTCCAAGGACCCCGACGGCCACACCCTCGCCTTCCCCGCCGATGCCTGGCAGGCCTTCGTCACCGCCGTCGGCGCCGGTGAGTTCGAGGCCTGATAGCAGCAACTCCGGCCCCGCCGCCCCGAACTCGGGGCGGCGGGGCCTTCTCAACCCCTCCACCCGGTTCAACCCGCCGCCACTGATGCACCTGCGGCGCAGCGGGGAGAACGGCATGTTCGACCGCTTCGCCGAACACGTCGAAGAACTCTGGTCCCGGGGCGGCGGCATCCGGACCGGCCCGCGCTGACTCCTGGGCCTCATGCTCCGGCGAAGACGTGTTCGTCGGTCGGGGCGGCCGTCGTGGGCGGGTCGGTTACCAGGGCAGTGGGCCCTCGGCGTCGGTGTAGGTGCCGGTGGGGCCGTCCGGGGTGAGGCCGGCCATGCGGACGATGATCTCGGCGCCCTGTTCGACGGTCTGGATGCCGGTGTTGCCGTTGAGGTCCGTCTTGGTGAAGCCGGGCTCGACGGCGTTGATGCGCATGTGCGGGAACGCCTTGGCGTACTGCACGGTGACCATGTTGACGGCGGCCTTGGAGGCCGGGTAGGCGACGCCGGGGTACGCGTAGGTGGGGGTGTCGGCGGTGGTGACGCGGGTGAGCGAGGCCAGGCCGCTGCTGAGGTTGACGATGACGGGGGCGGCGGAGCGCTGCAGCAGCGGGAGGAACGCGTGGGTGACGCGTACCGTGCCGAAGACGTTGGTTTCGAACGTGCTCCGCATCAGGTCGGCGGTGACGTCGGCGGCACCGATGATGCCGTTGTCCTCGTCCCGCTCCTCCACGCCGGCGTTGTTGACGAGCACGTCCAGGCCGCCGTCGGCCTCGACGGTCTTCGCCGCTGCGGCGACCGAGGCGTCGTCGGTGATGTCGATGACGACCAGCCGTGCGCCCAACTGCTCGGCGGCGCGACGCCCCCGTTCGGGGTCCCGGCTGCCGATGTACACGGTGTGGCCTGCGGCGATGAGTTGGCGGGCGGTCTCGAAGCCGAGCCCCTTGTTCGCTCCGGTGATCAGTGTTGTGGTCATGCCTCCAGGATGCTGCGCGGCGGTGCCGTCAGCCATGCGTCCGGTCTTCCTGGGACTGCCGGTACCAGGCACTCGCGGGTGGGGAGGTGCACAGTGGTGGCATGGCGGCCACGGAGTTCGGGCGGACGGTGCGGCGCTGGCGTGACCGGGTCCCGCCGGAGGCGGTCGGTCTGCCGGTGGGCGGCCATCGGCGCGCGGCCGGACTGCGCCGGGAGGAGCTGGCGCTGCTGGCCGGGATCTCGGTCGACTACGTCACCCGCCTCGAGCAGGGCCGGGCGGCCAACCCGTCGGAGCAGGTCGTCGAGGCGCTGGGGCGGGCGCTGCGGCTGAACGCGGAGGAGCGTGAGCATCTGTTCCGGGTCGCCGGGCTGGTGGCGCCGGGGCGCGGCACGGTGCCCGCCTACATCACGGCCGGCGTGCAACGGATGCTGGACCGGCTGACCGGCACACCCGTCGCGGTCTACGACGCGGCGTGGACGCTGCTGCTGGCCAATCCGCTCTACACCGCGCTGATGGGTGAGCGGCACGGCAAGGAGCGCAACGGGGCGTGGCGGAACTTCCTCGGCTCGGGCAGCCGGGTCCGCCACACGCCGGAGTCCCGGCAGGCGTTGGAGACCGCGGTCGTCTCCGACCTGCGGGCGACGGCGAGCCGCTACCCGGCGGACCTGCGGCTGCGGCGTCTGATCGCTGATCTGCGCGGCCGCAGCGAGCGGTTCGCCAAGCTGTGGGACTCCGGCGCGGTGGGGCACCAGGAGGCCTCGCGCAAGACCATCGACCACCCGCAGGTGGGATCGCTGACGCTGGACTGCGACGTGCTCAGCGTCGCGGGCAGCGATCTGCGGATCATGGTCTACACGGCCGAACCCGGCACTGAGGACGCCGAACGGCTGGCGCTGCTGGCGGTGCTCGGCACGCAGGCACTGGTGAAAGTCGCCGGCGAGGGCGTCGGGTGAAACCGCCGTAGTGGGTCGGCTCAGCTGCCGAGCGCGGCGGCGCGGCGGGCGAAGACGGCCCCGTCTCGGCCGTCCAGCCGCCGACGGGGCCGTGCGTCCGCGTGCGTCAGTGGTCGGGGGTGTGGGCGGCGGGGCGGACGGCGTCGGGCAGGAGGTGGAGTTCGTAGGGGGTGTAGCAGCGGGGGCTCGTCAGCCGAACCGGAACACCTGGTCGGGCCAGCTGCTGTCGGGCGCTGCGCTGTCGAGGGCCTTGCTGATCGTGCGTTCCTCGTAGGCGAAGTGGGATTCCATGATCGCTGTGAGGCCGTCGAGTTCGCGGCCGACCGCTTCCAGTCCTTCGCCGGGTGGTCCGGCCGATTCGGCGGCGTGGTCGGCGAGTTCGCGCACCCGGTTGAGGATGCGGGCGATCATCTCGTGGTCCTCGACGAGTTTGGCGATCGTCCCGGCGAGCTGCGGGTGTTCGCGCAGCAGGTGGGCGAACATGCCCTCGTCCTCGCCCTGGTGGTGTGCCGTCAGTGCGGCGCAGAAGGCCAGGCAGTGGGTGCGCAGTGTGTCGCCGTCCGGGCGGCGCTGTCCGATCCCGGCTCTGATCCGGCCGATCCGGCGGCGCAGTTCCTGGTGTGCTCGGGAGAGTTGGAGACTCAGGGCGACCACGCGGTCGCCGTCATGGGAAGCCACGGAGGGCGGTCCCTTCGGTTCCGCACCTCCATGCCTGACGCTGTCCGTCACCGGCACGCGATGCTGGCGCCATCCGATCACGGGTCTCGGCGCCGGGGCAAGCGCCGCCGGGGCAGGGGCCGGTGGCCCCGGGCCCGAGCGGGCGGGCCGGGGCCGTCGCGGCGGCCCCGGCCCTACGCGGGGGCGGCGGGGGTGGTCAGGCGGTGGCGGGCGGCGGCGAGGAGTTCGTCGGACAGGGCGGGGTCGTCGCTGGCGCGGGCGAGGAGGAGGGCTCCGACCATGGTGGACAGGTCGGCGAGGGCGCTCTCGCGGTCGGCGGCGTCGGGCAGGTGCTGGAAGCCGTCGACCAGGTCGCGCAGTCCGGCGGTGAAGGCGGTACGCAGCGGGGAGCCGGGTTCGGCGCGGGCCGCGTCGGCGGCCAGGGCTGCGGCGGCGCAGCCCTGGCCGGGGTTGTCGCGGTGGGGGGTGGAGAGGTAGCGGGCGAGGAACTCGGCGCGGGGGGTGGGGTGTTGGGGCGCGGTCGGGTCGGCGGCGGGCGTGCCGGGTGCGGGGTGGTCGGCGAGGCGGTCCATGGCTTCGCGGCGTTCGGTGAAGGCGGCGGTGAGGGCCCTGGCGACGAGGTCGTCCTTGGAGGTGAAGTGCCGGTAGAAGCCGCCGTGCGTCAGGCCTGCGGCGGCCATCGCCCGGGGGACGCTGATCTGGTCGGAGCCTTGCTCCCGGATCAGTCTGGCGGTGTGGTCGATCACCTCCTGGCGGTGGCGTTCGGCCTCGGCGCGTGACACGCGGGACATGCCTGCGTTCCTTTCCTCGTCCTGCGGTGGTGGTGGTCCTACTTTCCCATCCGGGCTTCCCCATCCAGTTTAGATGATGGTAGTAATCTAAACGTTGCGGTGCCCCGGCCGCGGGCACCGCCTTCCGAGAGCGAGGAACACGCACATGACCGTGATCGACGGCTCCACCGCCCTGGTCACCGGAGGCCTGCGCGGCCTCGGCCGGGCGTTCGTCGGGGAACTGCTGGCGCGCGGCGCGAAGAAGGTCTACGCCACCGCCCGCACCCCCGTGCCCAGCGAGGACGCGCGGGTGGAGGTCCTCGCCCTGGACGTCACCGACGACGCCTCGGTGGCCGCCCTGGCCGAGCGCGTCCAGGACGTCGACCTCGTCTTCAACAACGCCGGCGTCCTGTACCCGGGAGCGCTGCTCACCGGCGACCTGCGGCAGGTCCAGGCGACCTTCGACACCAACGTCCTGGGCCCGCTGCGCATCGCCCGGGCCTTCGCGCCGGTGCTGGCGGCCGGTGGCGGCGGGGCGCTGGTCGACATCCACTCCGCGCTGTCCTGGGGCGCGGGCGCGGGCGCCTACGGCGCCTCCAAGGCCGCCCTGTGGTCCCTGACCAACTCCCTGCGCCTGGAGCTCGCCGCCCAGGGCACCCAGGTCGTCGGCGTGCACCTGGGCTTCGCGGACACCGAGATGGTGGCGGCCCTGCCCGTCGACAAGATCCCGGCCGGCGAGGTGGCCCGCATCGTCCTGGACGGCGTCGAGCGCGGCGACCGCGAGGTCCTCGTCGACGACCTCACCAGGGCGCTCAAGGCCGCGCTCCCCGGCCCGGTGGAGGGCCTCACCATCCCCGTCCGCCGCTGAACCCGGACCCCACCCGACACCACTGAGGAGAACACCCATGCCGCTGTGGCACGTCTACCACCCGCCCGGCACCTACACCCCCGGGCAGAAGCAGCGGCTCGCCGCCGACATCACCGGGTTCTACACCCGCTTCGGGCTGCCGAAGTTCTACGTGATGACGCTCTTCCACGAGATCGGCGCCGACTCCTTCCACGTGGGCGACCGGCCCGCGCACGACGCGGTGCGGATCGTGGTCGAGCACATCGCCCGGCACACCGAGGACCCCGACCTGCGCAAGCGCACCCGGGAGGCCCTGGCCGCCCTCCTCGCGCCCCACACCACCGGGCGCGGCCTGCACTGCGAGTTCCACATCGACGAGACGCCCCGGGACCTGTGGATGATCAACGGGATCGCCCCGCCCCCGTCCCAGAGCGAGGCCGAACAGCTGTGGGCCCGCGAGAACCGCCCGATCCCCTACTGATCCCCGACCGACCTCCTGCCGACCTCCTGCCGACGGGCGCCCCGGCACGGCGCCGCCGCGGGACGTCGGACGGGCCGGCTTCCCCCTCCAGGACCCACCGCCCCGGCACCCCGCGGGCGGTGGGTCCTGGCCGGTTCAGGCGGGTTCAGGCGGGCCCGGCAGGCCCGGCGGGCGCGGCAGGGGCAGCCGGGGCGGCCGGCGCACCGGTGAGGAGGGCGTCGAGCAGGCCGGGGAAGCGGACGTCGAGGTCGGTGCGGCGCAGGCTGACGAAGCGGTTGCGCCCGGCGACGCGGGTGGTGGTGACGCCGGCCTCGCGCAGGACGCGCATGTGGTGGGAGACGGTCGACTTGTGGAGGTGGTCCAGGCCCAGGTCGCGGGGGGCGCAGGAGTGTTCGGCGCCGTCGGCGTAGCTGAGCAGCAGGGTCATCCGGACGGGGTCGCCGAGGGCGTGCAGGACCGTGACGAGGTCGATGTCGGCGGTGGCGGGCTGGGGAAGCCGCTCGTCTTCGGTCATGGCGCGTGGTCCTCGTCGGGTGGGCATTGGTTTGACAATCATCCACCCATCTCTAGTGTTTGACGAGCGTCAAACTGTTGCCCTATCGTCAAACAATCGGGGGGCTTTCCCATGCCCGTACGCCTGCTCCTGCTCGCCCTCGGCACCTTCGCCATGGGCACCGACTCGATGGTCGTCGCCGGCATCCTCGGCCCGATCGCCGCCGACCTGGGGGTGTCCGTGCCGGCCGCGGGCCAGCTGGTCACCGTCTTCGCGCTCGGCTACGCGCTGCTGGCCCCGGCACTGGCCGCGCTCACCGCCCGCTGGCCGCGCCGGCGGCTGCTGCTGACCGCGCTCGCGGTGTTCAGCGCGGCCAACGCGCTCAGCGCGCTCGCCCCGAACTACGGCCTGCTGCTGGCCACCCGGGTCCTGGCGGCCGCCGGGGCCGCGCTGTACACGCCGACCGCCAACGCGGTGGCCACCACCCTGGTCGCCCCCGAGCGGCGCGGACGGGCGCTGGCCACCGTGCTGGGCGGGATGACGGTGGCCACCGCGCTGGGCGTACCGCTGGGCACCTGGGTGGGGCGCGGCGACTGGCGGATGACGATGTGGCTGGTCACCGCGCTGGGCGTGGCGGCGCTGGCGGGGCTGGCGCTGCTGCTGCGCGACCTGCCGGCGCCGGTGGCGGCGCCGGGGCTGCGGGCGCGCCTGGCCCCGCTGGGGCAGCGGCGGGTGCTGGGGGCGGCGGCCACCACGCTGGCGTTCTTCCTGGCCTTCCAGTGCGTCTACATCTACCTGGCCACCGCCGTCTCGGGGGCGACCGGGGGCGACGCGGACCGGCTGAGCCTGGTGCTGCTGACGGCGGGCGTGATGTCGGTGGCGGGCAGCTGGCTGGGCGGGCGCCTGGTGGACCGGGTCGGGGTGCGGCGGGTGCTGCTGACCGGCTCGACGGTGGCGGCGGGCGCGTTCGCCGCGCTGCCGTGGCTGGGGCGCAGCATGCCGGGGGCGCTGGTGTACGCGGCGGTGGTGCCGCTGGCGGGGTGGGCGGTGTCGGTGGCGCTGCCGCACCGGCTGGCGTCGATCGATCCGGGGAACGCGCCGCTGCTGATCTCGCTGAACAGCAGTGCGCTGTACCTGGGGACGGCGGCCGGGGGGGTTGCGGGCAGTGCGGCGATCGCGGTGCTGGGCGGGCGGTGGTTCCCGTTCGCGGCGGCGGGGCTGGCGCTGGTGGCGGCGGTGACGGCGGCGGCGACCACGCGGGACGCGCGGGCGGGCGCGCCGGCGGAGGGGGAGGCGACGGTGCCGGTGCCGGCACCGTCGCGGTCCTGATCCCCGGGCGGACGGGGTTCAGCGGGCGGGGTTCAGCGGGCGGGGGCCCTCAGCGGGCGGAGCCGAGGTTGCGGTCGGCCTCGGCTCCGGCGAGCAGCAGGGTGGTCTCCTCGATGCGGCGCAGGCGCCCGCAGGGGGCGTACCGGCCGAAGAGGTAGACCTCCATGGAGACCCGGGTGCCGTCGGTCTTGAGGACGTCGACGGTGTGCCGGGTGGCGGTGCGGTCGCCGTCGTGGAGTTCCTCGTGGACCTCGACGCGGCCGGAGGCGACCACGGCGCGCAGGTGGCGGATGTGGTCGGCGAAGGCGGCGCGGTCGTCCCAGCGGCCGTCGGTGCGCTGGCGGTAGTCGGGGGTGAAGTGGCGCTCGACGGCGGTCTCCAGGTCGAGGCCGGGGGTGAAGAGCAGGTCGTCGAGGGCGGCGGCGATGGTGGTGCGGGGGGCGGTGGCGGACATGGGGGTTCCCTTCTCGGAATCCGGCAATGCGTGCGTGGCGCACGCTTCATGGGA
This sequence comes from Kitasatospora sp. NPDC094016, assembly GCF_040304045.1. Classification (NCBI taxonomy): domain Bacteria; kingdom Bacillati; phylum Actinomycetota; class Actinomycetes; order Kitasatosporales; family Streptomycetaceae; genus Kitasatospora; species Kitasatospora sp. NPDC094016. The sequence continues at coordinate 41,075 of NZ_JBEOUK010000057.1, read as the reverse complement.
TGAGCGTACCCCAGGAACGCGTGCGCCGCGCACGCTATGATCGGGGGGTGGACCACTCCCCCGAAATCCCCGACCCCGACCCCGACCCCGACCCCGAGACCGAGGCCACGACCGCCCCGGAGGCCGCCTCCGGCCTCGGGGACGCCGTCGCCCAGGCCCTGGCCGTCCTGCTGCGCCGCCCCGCCCGCGCCGCGCTCTACCGGCGCCTGACCGAGGGCCTGGGCGAGGCGGTGGACGAGGTCACCTACCCCGTGCTCTCCGGCCTGGCCCGCACCGGGGCGCGCAGCGCCGCCGACCTGGCCGCCGAGATCGGCCTGGACCGCTCCGGGGTCAGCCGCCGGGCCACCCGTCTGGAGGAGGCCGGGCTGCTGCGCCGCGAGGCCGACCCGCGCGACCAGCGCGCCACCCTGCTGACCCTGACCGGCGCGGGCGAGCGCACCGTGGCGGTGATGCGCGGGCGCCTGGCCGGCGGCATCGAGGAGGCGCTCGCCTCCTGGCCGCCCGGGGAGGCCGAGGCGTTCGCCCGGTCGCTGCGGCGCTTCACCGAGCAGGGCCCGTTCGGCTGAGCACGGGGCGACGGGCCGGGGCGACGGGCGTACGGGCGCGCGGGACGGCGCCTTGAGGGCGAGGGGCCCGGAAAACGCGGGTGCCCCGGGCCGGGGAACCGGTCCGGGGCACCCGCGGGCGCGGGGATCAGGCGCCGAGGACCTCGCCGACCAGGGCCCGGGCCTCCTCCTGCACCCGGGCCAGGTGGCCGGTGCCGAGGAAGGACTCGGCGTAGATCTTGTAGACGTCCTCGGTGCCCGAGGGGCGGGCCGCGAACCAGGCGTTGTCGGTGCACACCTTGATGCCGCCGATCGGCGCGCCGTTGCCGGGCGCCTCGGCCAGCACCGCGGTCACCGCCTCGCCGGCCAGCTCGCCCGCGGTGACCTGCTGCGGGGAGAGCCGGGCCAGGCGCGCCTTCTGCTCGCGGTCGGCCGGGGCGTCCACGCGGGCGTAGGCGGGGGCGCCGTGGCGCTCGGTCAGCTCGCGGTAGTAGGCGCTGGGGGTGGCGCCGGTGACGGCGGTGATCTCGGAGGCCAGCAGGGCCAGCAGGATGCCGTCCTTGTCGGTGGTCCACACCCCGCCGTCGCGGCGCAGGAACGAGGCGCCGGCCGACTCCTCGCCGCCGAAGGCGATCGAGCCCTCCGCCAGCCCGTCGACGAACCACTTGAAGCCCACCGGCACCTCGACCAGTTCGCGCTTGAGGTCGGCGGCGACCCGGTCCAGCATCGAGGAGGACACCAGCGTCTTGCCGACCGCCGCGTCGGCGGGCCAGTCCGCGCGGTGGCGGTACAGGTAGTCGACGGCCACCGCCAGGTAGTGGTTGGGGTTCATCAGGCCGCCGTCGGGGGTGACGATGCCGTGCCGGTCGGCGTCCGCGTCGTTGCCGGTGGCGATGGCGTACTCGTCCTTGCGGCCGATCAGGGAGGCCATCGCGGACGGCGAGGAGCAGTCCATGCGGATCCTGCCGTCCCAGTCCAGCGTCATGAACCGCCAGGTCGGGTCGGTGACCGGGTTGACCACCGTCAGGTCCAGGCGGTGCGTCTCGGCGATGCGCGCCCAGTACGCCACCGACGCCCCGCCCAGCGGGTCCGCGCCGATGCGCAGCCCGGCCGCGCGCACCGCGTCCAGGTCGAGCACGGCGGGCAGGTCCTCGACGTAGGTGCCCAGGTAGTCGTGGCGCCCGGTGGTCGCCGCCGCCAGCGCCCGCGCGTACGGGACGCGCTTGACGCCGCGCAGGCCCTCGCGGATCAGCTCGTTGGCGCGGTCCTGGATCCAGCCGGTGGCCTGCGAGCCGGCCGGGCCGCCGCTGGGCGGGTTGTACTTGAAGCCGCCGTCGCGCGGCGGGTTGTGCGAGGGGGTGACCACGATGCCGTCCGCCAGCGCCCGGGGGCTGCGCCGGTTGTGGGCCAGGATCGCGTGCGAGACCGCGGGCGTGGGGGTGTAGCCGTCGGCCGCGTCCAGCAGCACCTGCACGCCGTTGGCGGCCAGCACCTCCACCGCCGTCACCTTCGCCGGCTCCGAGAGGGCGTGCGTGTCGGCGCCCAGGAACAGCGGTCCGGCGATGCCCTGTTGGGCCCGGTACTCGCAGATCGCCTGCGTGGTCGCGGCGATGTGGTCCTCGTTGAACGCGGCGTCCAGCGAGGACCCGCGGTGGCCCGAGGTGCCGAACGCCACCCGCTGGCCGACCTCCTGAGGGTCCGGGTTCAGGGCGTAGTACGCCGTCACCAGCCGCGCGACATCCACCAGGTCATCCGGCTGCGCCGGCTGCCCGGCCCGTGCGTGTGCCATCCGTCTTCTCCCGCCAACTTCCCGTACGCGTCCTTGCCCCGTGCCACCGATCGTAGCCAGAACGCGACCGTGCCCCGAACCGCGAGGCGGGGCGGGGCACGGCGGGGCCGGGGTTCAGAGGCCGGGGTTCAGAGGCCGGGGTTCAGGCGGGCAACTGCTGGCGGTAGGCGTCCAGGGCGGGCGCGGTGGTGGTGGCGAGGAACTCGGTCACCGTGTAGGCGACCAGGCCCTCGCGGGCGAAGGGGTCGGTGCGGGTCAACTCCTCGACCGCGGCGCGGTCCTCGCCCAGCGCGATGATCACCCCGCCCTCGCGCGGCACCTTGCGGCCCGAGGCGAGGAACGTGCCGGCCTCGTAGTGCCCGCGCAGCCACTCCACGTGCCGCGGCAAGACGGCGTCGATGCGCTCCAGCGGGGCGGTGTACGTCAGCTCAAGTACGAACATGCGACCAGGCTAGCCCCGCACGGCAGGGGCCTCGCGGCCGGGGCTCGCGGCGTGTACCGAACCCCATTGTGCCAGTTCAGCGGGGGGTTTCGGTAGGACGCAGAGCACCCTGATCACGTCTTGCCGGGCGGCGGGCGCGGCCCGCAGACTCGTCCGCATCCACTCCTTCGGCCACGCGCCGGCCGCCCTGCCCGGGGCGGCCGGGGCGCGCGCCGTGCTGCGCACGGGCCGCATCGCGCCGGGGGCGGTGGGCGGTGAACGGACGAAGGGGGACGCGAGGATGACGGTGCACAAGGACGTGGCGGACAAGGACGTGACGCGCACGGACGCGGCGCGCGGGGACGCGGCGCACAGGGACCTGGTGCTCAAGGCGCGGGTGCGGCTGCTGAGCCACAACGAGTGGGTCCTGGACGCCCCGGAGGGGCTGTGGGTGTACCGGGCGCTGTTCCCGGCCAGCCCGCGCGTGTACGCCTACAAGCTCGCCCACGTGCTGTGGACGGCGGCCGGCTCGCCGCGGGTGGCGCACCTGCCCGAGGCGCGGCGGGCGCTGCTGGAGGAGGCGCTGGCCGCCTGCGCGCACATCCCCGCAGGCGCCCCGGCCCACCAGGTGCGGATGCGGGAGTACGTCGCGGCCGCGCTGGCGGGGCTGGAGCGGCAGGAGGGGCGTGCGGGGAGGTAGGTGGTCGCGGGGTGGTTGCGGTACAACAATCCCTATTTGACGACCGATCGGAGAAACGCTGATATGAGCAGTTCAGGTCTGTCCCGCCGCGCACTGATCGCCGGCGCCGGCGCCGCCGTCGTCGGCTGGAACACCGCCGCCCGCGCCTGGGCCGCCGAGCCGGGCGAGAACGTCGACCAACTGCCCGCCCTGGACGGCACGGTGGCCCTGCGGGGCGCCGACGTGGAACGGTTCTCCTCCGACTTCGGGCACCTGGTCACCGCCTCGCCCCGCGCGGTGCTGCGCCCGGCCTCGGTGCGCGACGTCCAGAAGGTGGTGGCCTTCGCCCGCCGCCACCGCATCCCGGTGGCGGTCAACGGGCAGAGCGGCGACCAGGCGACGGCCGGCGACGACGGGCTGGAGTCGCACTCCAGCTACGGCCAGGCCAACCCCCGCGGCGGCATCGCGATCGACGCGCGCGGACTGTCGCGGATCCTCTCCGTCGAACCCGGGCGCGCCGTCGTGGAGGCGGGCGCCACCTGGGCGCAGCTGACGGACGCGGCGCTGGCGGCGGGCTGGATGCCGCCGTGCCTGACGGACTACCTGCACCTGTCGGTGGGCGGGACGCTGAGCGTGGGCGGCATCGGCGGGGCGGTGCAGCGCCACGGGCTGCAGGCGGACACCGTGCGGTCGCTGGACGTGGTGACCGGCACCGGCGAGCTGGTGACGGCCTCGCGCGAGCACAACCGGGACCTGTTCGAGGCGGTGCTGGCCGGCGGCGGGCAGGTGGGGATCATCGTGCGGGCCACGCTCGCCCTGGTGCCGGCCCGCGAGCGCGCCACCGTGTTCACCCTGGCCTACGACGACGCGGACCTCTACCGCGCGGACCAGGAGAAGGTGCTGGCCCAGGGCCGCTTCGACCTCCAGGTCGGCAACGTGGTGCGCAGCGCGGACGGGCAGCGGTGGCGCTACACGGCGGAGCTGGTGGCCTACGGGGACGCCGGGCGGGCGGTGGACCGGGAGGCGCTGCTGGCGGGGCTGCACGGGGTGGCGGGCGAGACGACGGTGGTGGAGCAGAGCTGGCGCGAGTACGCGTTCCGGGTGGACGCGTTCGCGGGGTACCTGCGGGCGGCCGGGTTCTGGGGGCTGCCGAAGCCGTGGCTGAGCCTGTTCCTGCCCGCCTCGACGGTGGGGGTGTTCATGCGGGAGGCGACCGCGCTGCTGACGGCGGCGGACCTGGGGGCGGGGCTGCTGCTGTTCTACCCGTACGCGCGGGCGCGGGTGGGGACGCCGCTGGCGGTGCTGCCGCAGGAGCCGGTGGGCTGGCACTTCGACCTGCTGGCGTTCCCGGCGCCGGGGGCGGACACGGCGGCGATGCTGGAGCGCAACCGGCGGCTGTACGACCGGGCGGTGGCGCTGGGCGGCAAGCGCTACCTGATCGGGGCGGTGCCGGGGATGACGGGGGCGGACTGGCGGCGTCACTACGGCGGTCTGTGGGAGCGGGTGGAGCGGGCCAAGCGGCGGTGGGATCCGGCGGGGATCCTGGCGCCGGGGCAGGGCATCCACGCCGGCTGACGGCCGGGCCCCCGGGTCGCCCGCGGGGGGCGGGCGGCCCGGCAGGGGCGGGCGGGGGTGGCCCCGGGCCGTCAGGTGATCTCCAGCTGCGCCATCATGCCCATCGCGGAGTGGTCCAGCAGGTGGCAGTGGTAGGGGTAGCGGCCGCGGTAGGAGTCGAAGAGGGCCTGCAGTCGCACGCTCTCCCCCGGCAGCAGGCGCACGGTGTCCTTCAGCCCGGACTCCGCCGGGCCGGGCGCGGCGCCGTTGCGCGCCAGCACCCGGAACTGCACCAGGTGCAGGTGGAAGTTGTGCGGGACGTCCTTGTTGGCGTTGACGACCGTCCAGATCTCCGAGGTGCCGAACGCCACCGAGGCGTCCACCCGCGCCGGGTCGTACACCTTGCCGTCGATCAGTCCGAGCGGGGCCGCGCCGGGCTTCTCCTGGTACTCCATGACCACGGTGCGCTCGCGGGTGGCCGCGCCCAGGGCGGGCAGGGTGCGCAGCTGGGCGGGGACGCGGCTGGGGTCGTCGGCGGCGCGGGTGATGTCGAAGCGCAGGATCTGGCCGACGTGTTCGGCGGGGCCGGGGGGCATGGAGTTGGTGAGGACGATGCTGGAGCCGACCGGGTAGCGGGAGAAGTCGACGACGACGTCGGCGCGCTCCCCGGGGGAGAGGTCGACGGTGTCGGTGACGTGGGGGCGTTCCAGCAGGCCGCCGTCGGAGCCGATCTGGGTGAGGGGGCCGCCGTCGGCCAGGCGCAGGGAGAAGAAGCGCAGGTTGGAGGAGTTGAGCAGGCGCAGCCGGTACTTGCGGGCGGCGACCTCGACCTTGGGCCAGGGGCGGCCGTTGGCGAGGATGGTGGTGCGGTTGAGGGGGTCGTCCATGCGGTAGACGAGGCGGCCCTGGGGGTCGAAGCGGGCGTCGCGCAGGGCGATGGGCAGGTCGTAGCGGCCGGCGGGCAGCGGCAGGGCGGCTTCGGTGGCGTCGGTGATCAGGTAGGTGCCGGCCAGGCCCCGGTAGACGTGCTCGGACTCCAGGTGGTGGGCGTGGTCGTGGAACCACAGGCTCGCGTGGGGCTGGTCGTTGGGGTAGGTGTAGGTGCGGGTGGCGCCGGCGTCCAGGAGGTTCATGGGGCCGCCGTCGGAGGCGACGGGGACGCGGGCGCCGTGCAGGTGGACGGAGACGGGGTCGTCCAGCAGGTTGGTCTGGCGCACCACGACCGGGCGTCCGGAGCGGGCGCGGATGACGGGGCCGGGGAAGGCGCCGTTGTAGGTGAGGACGTCGGTGCGGTGTCCGGGCAGGATGCGGGCGTAGGACTTGAGCATGGTGACGGCGTAGGTGTCGGCGGCGCCGTCGGTGGAGACGGGGGCGAGCACCGGGGGCAGGGGCATCGCGGCGGTGAACTTCGGTGCCAGGGTGGGGCCGGCGTCGGGGCCCGGGTCGGCCTCGGCGGCGGGGGCGGTGGCGCCCGGGTGGGTGTGGGCGGCCGCGGCGGCGGCGGTCTCGACGGAGGCGGCCGGGCGCAGGGTGGTGCGCATGAGCAGGACCCCTCCCCCGGTCGCCAGGGCGGCGCCGATCATCCTGCGTCTGGTCACCATCGCGCGTCCTCCTGCTGCCGGCCCGGTGTGGCGGTGTGCCCGTGCGGCCCCGGCGGGTGGGGCGGGGGCGGGTTCCGGGGGTGATTGCAGCAGCGGATCCTTGCGCCCGGTTGGGGTCCGGCTGAGGCCCGGTGGACCGCGCGGGGCGGGTCGCGGGCGGGGCGCGCGGTGAGCTGCGGGTGTTGCGGGCCGCTTGCGTCGGGCGGTCACCGTGGCTCGCAGAACACTGGAGGATCCCTCGAAGGGAAGGGCCGGAGCGTGGACCTGCGGTACTGGCTGCCGAGGGCGGCCGAGGTCGCCGAGCAGTGGGGAGAGCGGTTCGGGCCGTACAGCCCGCATCCCTCGCACCAGGTGGACGACGCGGACTTCGCCGCCGCGTTCGAGCGCTTCGCCAAGCGCCTGGAGCACAACTACCCGTTCTTCCACCCCCGTTACGCCGGGCAGATGGTCAAGCCGCCGCACCCGGCCGCCGTCGTCGGCTACCTGACGGCGATGCGCTTCAACCCCAACAACCACGCCTACGAGGGCGGGCCCGCCACCAACGACATGGAACGCGAGTGCGTCGCCCAGCTCGCCGCCATGTTCGCCCTGCCCCGCCACGTCGGCCACCTCACCAGCAGCGGCACCATCGCCAACCTGGAAGCCCTGTACGTGGCCCGCCAGAGCCACCCCGGGCGCGGCGTCGCCTACAGCGCGCAGTCCCACTACACGCACAGCCGCATGTGCCACGTCCTGGGCGTCGAGGGCCACGCGGTGGCCGCCGACCCGGACGGGCGCATGGACGTCGACGCGCTGGCCGCCCTGCTCGCCACCGGCCGCGTCGGCACGGTGGTCGTCACCGCCGGCACCACCGGGCTCGGCGCCGTCGACCCGGTGCACGAGGTACTGGCACTGGCCCGCCGCCACGGGGTGCGGGTGCACGTGGACGCCGCCTACGGCGGGTTCTTCGCCCTGCTGGCCACCGACGACGCCCAGGCCGCCGCCCTGCGCCTGGACCCGGCGCCGTGGCGGGCCATCGCCGGCTGCGACTCCGTCACCGTCGACCCGCACAAGCACGGCCTCCAGCCCTACGGCTGCGGCGCGGTGCTGTTCGCCGACCCCGGCATCGGACGCCACTTCGCCCACGACTCCCCCTACACCTACTTCACCGACGCCGAACTGCACCTGGGCGAGATCAGCCTGGAATGCTCGCGCGCCGGCGCCGCGGCCGCCGCCCTGTGGCTGACCCTGCAACTGCTGCCGCTCACCCCCCAGGGCCTGGGCGCCGTCCTGGCCGGCGGGCGCCGCGCGGCCCTGGCCTGGGCGGACCTGATCGAGGACAGCCCGCACCTGACCCTCCACCAGCGCCCGCAACTGGACATCGTCACCTACCACCCCACCCCCGGCCACGCGCCGATGTCCGCCGTCGACGCCGCCAGCCGGCACGTGCTGCGCCAGGGCATGGCCGACGAGCACGACCCGCTCTACCTGAGCCTGCTGCGGGTGGACGCCGCCGACTTCACCCGCCGCCACCCGGCGGCCGCGGCGGACGCCGACGGGGCCTCGGTGCTGCGCAGCGTCCTGATCAAGCCCGAGGCCGAGGACCACCTGCCCGCCCTGCACGCGCGCCTGACCTCGCTCGCCACCGCCCGGCCCTGAGGCCCCCCGTACGACAGCACCCCCGTACGAGCGCACCCCCCGTACGACCGCCCTGCCGCCCCGCCGCCCGCCGCCTGTCTGCCGAGGAGTGTCCGTTGACCACCGCCACCGTCCCGCCGGGCGCCGCCCTCGCGGCCCCCGCGGTCCGCCCCGCCCGACCCGAGGAGGCCCCCTCCCTCGCCCGGGTGCTCGCCGCCGCCTTCCACGACGACCCGCTCACCCGCTGGGCCTTCCCCGACGACGCCCACCGCGCCCGCATCCTGCCCGCCTTCTTCCGCGTCCACGTCGACCAGTGCCTGGCCCACGGCGGCGCCCTGACCGCCCGCCACCCCGACGGCCACGCCCCCGCCGGCGCGCTGCTCTTCCTGCCCCCCGGCGTGTGGGAGCACCCCGGCCACCAGGACCAGGCGGCCGCCCGCGCCCTGGACGCCGCCCTCGACGCCGACGCCCACCCCGAATCCGCCCGCCGCCTGGCCGCCATCACCCGCCTCCAGGCCCGCCGCCACCCGCGCCACCGCCCCCACCACTACCTGGCGTTCGTCGGCGCCCACCCCGACGCCCGCCACACCGGCACCGGCACCGCCCTCCTGCGCGCCTTCCTGGCCCGCGTCGACCACGACGGCCAGGCCGCCTACGCCGAGACCAGCTCCCCCGGCGGCGCCCGGGTCTGCGGCGCCGCCGGCTTCACCCGCTTCGGCGAGGCCATCGCCCTGCCCGCCGGCGGCCCCCGCCTGACCCCCGTGTGGCGGGGCCCCCGATGACCACCCGCACCCTCGACATCGACACCGCGCCGCGCATCGACACCACGCCGCGCATCGACACCGCAGTGCGCATCGACACCGCGCTGCGCGTCTACTCCGCCGAGCAGATCGACGCCGGCGCCGCCGACCACCACCCCGAGGCCGCCGAGATCCTCGCCTGGAGCCGGCGCTTCCTCACCACCGCCCACCCCGACCTCGGGCGCAGCGGCCCCGTCTGCCCCTACACCCAGCCCTCGCTGCGCCGCGGCCTGTTCCACATCGCCGTCGCCGACACCGGCGCGGGCGGCGACCTGCCCGCGCTGGTCGGCGAGCTGCGCGCCTGGTACGACCGGCTGCTGGCCGGCCTGACGCAGGAGTCGGACCGGGAGCTGCTGACCGTGCTGCTGGTGCTGCCGGGCCTGGACCGGGCCGACTCCACCGCGCTGGACGAGGCGCAGCGCAAGGCCAAGGACGAGTTCGTCGAACAGGGCCTGATGATCGGCCAGTTCCACCCCGTGTGCGAGGAGGGCGGCCTGTGGAACCGCTCCTTCAGGCCGCTGCGCGCGCCCGTGCCGCTGCTGGCGGTGCGCAAGCTCCTCGTCTTCGACCTGCCCTTCCTCGTCGCCGACGAGGCCCACCTGGCCCACTACCTGGCCCGCTTCGCCCCCCAGGTCCCCGCCCGCATCCGCGACCAGCTGGTCTCCGGCATGACGGAACACCGCAGGACCGCCCGCCTGACCGCCGCCTGAGCCGCGGCCCCCCTGCGCGCGGAGCCGAGTCGGCGCCCGGCTCCGCGCGCACCCCCCGGGAAAATCGCTGGCGGCGGTGGCGTCCGGCGTGAAGGCTCTGACCGTGACGCTCCACGAGAACGAGGTCTTCGCCGACCAGGCGGTCGTCCGCTCCCTGCTCCGGGAGCAGCGGCCGCAATGGGCCGGCCTGTCCATCGCGCCGGCCGGCTCGGGCACGGACAACACGATGTACCGGCTGGGCGAGCACCTGCTCGTGCGGCTGCCGCGCACGGCGCAGAGCGCGGACTCCGTGCGCAAGGAGTTGGCCTGGCTGCCGCGGCTGGCACCGCACCTGCCGTGCCGCGTCCCGGAGCCGGTGCACGCCGGGGCCCCCAGTGCCGTGTTCCCGCTCGCGTGGTCGGTGTACCGCTGGATCGAGGGCGAGGAGCCCGGCCCGGGGTCGGTCACCGACTGGCCCGCCTTCGGGGCCGACCTGGCGGCGGTCGTCCGGGGCCTGCACTCCGCTCCGCTCATGGGGGCCGCCCGCCACGGCGCGCTCGACTGGTACCGCGGAGGCGACCTGCGCGACAGCGACGAGTCGATCACCGCATGCTTCGAGAAGTGCCGGACGATCCCGGGCCTCGACCTCGACATCGAGCACCTGCTGCACCTGTGGAAGAGCGCGCTCGACCTGCCCGGGCCGTCCGGTGGCCAGGTGTGGCTGCACGGCGACCTGAAACCCTCCAACCTGCTGGTCCGGCAGGGCGGGCTGCACGCGGTCATCGACTTCGGATGCCTGTCGGTCGGGTTTCCCGACGCCGAGCACGCCACGGTGTGGGACCTTCCGGCCCCGGCCCGCCAGGCGTACTGGGACGCCCTCGGCCTCGACGACGTGACGTGGCTGCGGGCCCGGGCGTGGGCGGTCGGCGTCGGGGTCGGCGGGCTGTCGTACTACTGGGGCACCTATCCCGGCTTCGCCGGCGAATGCCTGGCGCGGCTGTCCGCGATCCTGGAGGCCGCCGGCGCGCGGTGAGCCGTCCCGGCCGGCGCTTCCGGCGCGCGCCGGCACGCGGTCACCGCCCGCGGGATCTCGGCGGACCCTGGAGTCCACGCCACGGCCCGCCCCCCCCCGAGGACTTCGCCGGTGTCCCCGGCCGGGGACACCGGCCACGATGGGGCGTCAGCCGTTCTTCCAACCCGTCACCTTGTCGGAGAGGCTGGCGACTGCGCCGGGGGGGACGGTGGCGACCACGCCGCCGAGGCAGAACGGGCTGGCGTAGAGGCGGATCTGGGCCCCGCTGTTGTTCACGACGCTGCGGCCACCCTGGTCGCCGGCGCTGTCGCAGGTGGAGCCGGGGATCTTGGTGGCCCGGGTGCCGGTGAAGTCCGAGTTGGGCCAGAAGCAGATCGAGTTGGTGTCGCAGTCCGGGACGACCTGGAACGCGCGGTCCCCGTCGCCCAGGTTGGCGTAGATGTTGTCGGCGAGCCGGCCGTCGGGGGTGCCGGTGCAGTCCCCCTTCTTGAACACGTTGAGCACGTGCCCGGTGAGATTGTGGACCGTTCGGGCCTGGCCCGTGGTGCCGTCCGACCACGCGGTGTTGGTCGTGGCGATGTAGCAGGTGCCGAAAGCGGGCGACTCGATCCGCCTGATAGCCCCCTGTCCTTCCGGCTGGTTCCACACGCAGAGCTGCCCCGCCCCGCACTGCTCGGCGGCCTGCGCCGGGGCGGCCCCCAGCAGGGGTGCCGCCGGCACGGCCGCGGCGGCACCGACCATGACCATCAGTCGGACGCTCCTGGCACGCTTCACATCGGGTCCCATGGTGGCTGCTCCTTGTGTTGATCGGTCCGCGATGCCGGTGGCGGACCGGATGGACGTCGGCCGACCCCCGGGCGGTTCGACAACCATGTCGACCATCCCGGGGGTCGCGACCAGCAATCTAATGTTGCGAACGGTAACGGGGCGGTTGCATACGGAGAATGCGTCACATCGAGGGACAGGTGGAAGGCGGGTTCGAAAACTGTCACTCCAAGGATCCGAGCGGCCCGGCCCTCGCCTCCCCCTCCCCCGCCTGGCGGGCCTTCGTCACCGCCGTCCGCGCCGGCGGGTTCGGAGCCCACCAGCAGCGGCTCCCGGCCCCGGCGCCCCGGCCCTCGGGGCGGCGGGGCCGCAGCAGTGGATCCCGATGGTGACCGGGCCGAGTAGGCGGGTGAGGGTGGGGCAGCCGGTTGGTGGCGGTGGCCCCACCCTTCCCTGTCAGGGGCGGCCGAGGGCGCAGAAGGTCCAGCCGGCCTGACGCCAGCGGTTCGCGTTGAGGGTGCCGCGGGCGTCGATGACCTTGGGGACGGCGATGTGGCGGGCGAGGTCGGCCGGGTCGGCGTCGGAGTACTGGGGCCAGTCGGTCAGGTGCAGCAGCAGTCCGGCGCCGGTGACCGCGGCGGTGGGGTCGTCGGCGTAGTCGAGCCGGGGGTAGGCCCTGCGGGCGTTCTCCATGGCGGCGGGGTCGTGGACGGTGACGTCGGCGCCGGCCCGCTGGAGGGCGTCGGCGACGGCCAGGGCCGGGGAGTCGCGGATGTCGTCGGTGTGGGTCTTGAAAGCGGCGCCCCAGACGGCGATCCGCTTGCCGGTCACGGCGTTGCCGAGGGCCTCGCGGGCGAGGTCGACGGTGTGCTCGCGCCGGCGCCGGTTGATCGCCGCGACCTGGCGGAGCAGGCCGGTGTCGGCGCCGAGCTCCTCGGCGCGGTGGGTGAACCCGGCCAGATCCTTGGGCAGGCAGCCGCCGCCGAACCCGAGGCCCGGGCGCATGCCCTTGGCGCCGATCCGGTGGTCGTAGCCAAGGGCGAGGGCGATCTGCTGGACGTCGGCGCCGGTCAGCTCGCAGAGTTCCGCCATCGCGTTGATGAAGGAGATCTTGGTGGCGAGGAAGGCGTTCGCGGCGCCCTTGATCAGTTCGGCGGTCGGGATGTCGGTGACGATCAGCGGGGAACCGGTCGCCAGGATGTCGGCGTAGACCCTCCGGAAGACGGCCTCGCTGCGGGTGTCGCCGTCCTCGATACCGAGGACGATCCGGTCCGGTTCCAGGGTGTCCAGGACGGCGAAGGACTCGCGCAGGAACTCCGGCGACCAGGCGAGGCCGACGCTCGCCCCCGCGCGAACGTGCTCGTCCAGGGTCTGCCGCAGCTCGGCGACGGTGCCGACCGGGACGGTGGACTTGCCGATGATCAGCGCGCCGTTGCCGAGGCGGGGGGCCAGGCGGCGGACGGCGGTGTGCAGGTGGGTGAGGTCGTAGGCGCCGCTGCCGTCCTGCTGCGGGGTGCCGACGCCCAGGAAGTGGACGTCGGCGAAGCCGGCGGCCTCCGCGTAGGAGGCGGTGAAACCGAGCTGTCCGGTGGCGGTGTGCTTGGCGAGCAGGTCGTCCAGGCCGCGTTCGACGAACGGGGCCTGGCCCTTGTTCAGGGCGCCGACCTTGTCGGTGTCGGTGTCCATGCCGAGGACCTGGTGGCCGAGTTCGGCCATCGCAGCGGCGTGGGTCGCGCCGAGGTAGCCGCAGCCGATCACGGTGAGCTTCACGAACGTGTCCTTCCAAGGGGCGGGGTGCCGCCCGGCCAGACACCCCAGCCCCCTTGAGGGCGGGGGTGTCAGGTGCCCTGCTGGGCGGCGAGAAAGCGGTGGACGCCGTCGCGGATGAACGGCGGGATGGTCAGAACGGGCAGGTGCTCGGGGGCGAAGAACTGGAGCTTGACGCCCTCGGCCAGCGGCAGCGCGGTCTCGTCGCCGTCCCAGGCGGCGGCGAAGAAGGTGATGATCTGCCCCGAGCCGTGGACGTCGGGGGTCTCGAAGAGCTCCGTGAGGTCGCCGTCGACGGCGAGGCCGGCTTCCTCGTCGAGCTCGCGGACGATCGCTTCGGCCGGGCTCTCGCCGGGGTCGCAGCCTCCTCCGAGGAGGCTCCAGTGACCGGGCCAGGTCACGCCGTCGAGGTCGTCGCGCAGGTGCAGGAGGAATTCGCCGTGCCGGTTGGTGATGATCGCGACCGCTCCACGCGGTTCGGCGGCGGACGGCTCGGTGGGGAGAGTCTGGGAGTCCATGCGCTCACCGTAGTGAGCCGACGACCCGTCATGCCGCGGCCGCGAGTGAGTGGTCGGAGAGCCAGGCCGCGGCCATCAGGGCCTGCATCCGGGTCCGGTCGAACTGCCCGCCCGGCCTCAGCCCGCCGGCCAGTAGCGGCCGAAGCGAGAGGGGTGCCTGGTCGAGCGCCGAGCTGATCTGGGCGGTCGCCCAGGGCTCCAGCGGGCCGGACAGCCAGCTCGGGACCGGAGAGGCGAACCCGAGCTTGTCCCGGCTGCCCCAGACCTCCGGGGGCAGGCCGAGGGCCTTCGCGGCGTCCCGCAGGATCCGCTTGCCCGCGGCCGGGTCGGCGATCTTGTGCTCGACCGGGAGCCGGTAGGAGAACTCGACCAGGTCCCGGGCCAGGAAGGGCGAACGCCGCTCCAGTGCGAAGGCAGAGGCCAGCTTGTCGCTGGTCATCACCAGCGGGCGCCAGGCCGTGGCCAGGTCCGCCGGCGTCAGCCCGCGGGCCAGGTCGCCGTCGGCCCGGCGGAGGGCGTCGGCGACCACCTCGCGCAGCTGGCCGTCCGGGTCCTGGCCGCGCAGGACCAGGCGGACGATTGCCTCGGCCGGTTCCAGCTGGCCGCCGTCCCTGGTCATGAGCTTGGAGGCCAGCGGCCGGTAGGCCTCCAGCCCGGCGCCCAGCACCGCCTCCGGGCCGAAGAGGACGAGCGCGTGGCGGACGTAGCCCATCAGGAACTCGTCCGGCCCCAGCCCGCCGACGACGCGAACGCCGCGCTCGGCGACGGCCCGGTAGGCCATGTGCTCGGAGAACGTGGACGCGTTGCCCATCGGGTAGTCCAGCGCGTGCATGATCTCCGGCAGCGTGCGGGCGAAGTCGGCGGCGGTCGGCTCGATGACGACCAGCTCGGCGCCGATGTCCCGGGCGACGACGGCTGCCGTCGCGGACTCGTCCAGGCGGTCCTGGCCCGGATAGCGGACCGTGACGCAGACCTGCGGCCGCATCAGGTAGGCCAGCACCGAGGAGTCCAGCCCGCCCGACAGCAGCAGCGCGAAGTCCGCGCCGGGTGCCCGCATCGGGATCCGGTCGGCCAGCAGGGTCGAGAACCGGGCCAGCGCCGTAGAGTAGTCGCCCTGCCAGGGCTCCAGGCTCTCCAGCTGCCACCAGGTCCGCTGGGCCAGCGAGCCGGTGGCGACGTCGAAGGCCAGCAGCCCGGCCGGCGGCAGCAACTGGATGCCCTGGAACGGAGTGTCCGTGCCGGTCGGCGTCTCGATGCTCAGCATTTCCGGGCGGACGACCAGCGGGGCGGTGCCGTAGCCGGTCAGGGTGGTGACCTCGGAGGCGAACGCGAGTCGGCCGCCATCGAGGCGCCAGTAGAGCGGCTTCTCGCCGAGCCGGTCCCGGGCCAGGAACAGCCGGCCTTCGCTCGGGTCGTGGACGGCCAGGGCGAACATGCCGTCCAGGCCGGCGAGGCAGCCGGGGCCGAGCTTGGCCCAGGCCCGCAGGACCAGGTGGGCGTCGGTCTCACCGGGCTCCAACGGGATGCCCCAGGCCGCGGCGGCCTGCCGGTAGTTGTAGATCTCGCCGTTGAAGGTGAGGACGATGCCGCCGGTCGGGTCCAGGTAGGGGCCGGGCTGGGCGGCGGTGTCGACGATCAGCAGGGTGTTCATGGACAGCACCGCCCGGCCGTCGGCCGAGATCAGGTGCCGGGTGCCGTCCGGGCCGCGGTGGTGCTGAGCGAGTCCCATCGCGGCGACGGTGGTCTGGTGGCGGACGGCGTCGGCGCCGGCCAGTCCTGCGATTCCGCACATCTGGTTGTCACCCCCGAGCGTGAATCGGTGGTGGCCCCCGCCGGGAGGTGATTCCCCAGGTCCCGGCGGGGGCCCGGAGCACCAGGCAACCGTCTGGAAGCCGGTGCGGGCAGGGCTCGCAGGGGGGCTCACAACTCGCGAAAGCGGTTCACTGCGAGCAATGGAGGCAATACCCTCGGTGATCCGGCCTCGGTGCCGGGTGTACGACTTCTCGTGCCCAGTCGAGTACGACTCCCCGCGCCAAACCGCGCGGAACGGATGAGGGGGACGCTGTGGCGTCGACCACCCGCCGGGCCAAGCCGCCGAACGACGTGCTGGCCCGGATGATCGAAAAGTGCGGGGGCGCCAGCCACAAGTCGCTGGCCCACCGCGTGAACCAGCTGGCCCACGAGGCCGGGCTGACCACCGCATATACGCATACCTCGGTCGCGAACTGGTGCCGCCGGGGCATGGTCCCCGAGTGGCCGGTGCCCAAGCTGCTGGCCCGGGCGATCGGCGAACGGTTGGGCCGCCCGGTGCAGTTGGCGGAAATCGGTATGGCGGATGCGCAGACACCGGACGTCGGGGTGGGGTTGGATTTCCCGCGAGAGCCCGCCGACGCCGTACGCGTCGCCACTTCGTTCTGGAGTTCCGTGAACCGCCGTGACTTCCTCACCGGATCCGGCTTCGCCGTTGCCTCGTTCACGACCCCGGTGACCCGGTGGCTGGTGAGCCCGGCCGACGACCGCGCCGACCACCGCGGTGGTGCCCGCGTGGGCCGGGCCGACCTCGACGAGCTCCGCGACGCCGCCGACGAGGCCCGCCGCTGGGACTCCAAGTACGGCGGCGGCAATTGGAAAGCGAACTCCGTCACCGACTGCCTCCAGCACCGGGCCGCCCCGCTGCTGTCCGGCACGTTCGCCGACGAGGTCGGGCGCGAGCTGTTCTCGGTGACCGCCGAGCTGTCCCGCCTGGCCGGCTGGACGGCTTTCGACGTCGGCCAGCACGAGGTCGCCCAGCGTCACTTCATTCAGGCTCTCCGCCTCGCCCGGGCCGGAAGTGACGTCCAGCTCGGCTGTTATGTGCTCACCACCATGGCGATGCAGGCCCTGCTGCGAGGTTTCCCCAGTGAGGCCATCGACATGACCCAGGGTGCCTTCGCCCGCGCGAACGGCCAGGCCTCCCCCCGGGTGCTGGCCTTCACCAAGCTGATCGAGGCCCGCGCCCATGCCCGCGACGACAACGTGAAGGCGGCGGCCTCTGCGCTGGCTTCCTCCGAGATGCTGCTCGACCGGGCCCGCGACCGCGCCGACGAGCCGGCCTGGATCGACTTCTATCACCACGCCCGGCTCTCGGCAGATGCCGCCGAGGTCTTCCGCGACCTCAAGAAGCCGCAGGAAGCCCTGGCCTGGAACGCGCAGGCCACCGCCATGCAGCCCGGGATCTTCACCCGCTCCGTCGGCATGCGCCTGGCGATCGTCGGAACCGCCCACCTCCAGGCCGACGACCTCGACCAGGGCCTCGCGCTCGGCAACCAGGCCGTCGACACCCTCGTCCGCGTTCAGTCCAGTCGGGCCCTGGACTACGTCCGCGAGTTCAACGCCGCCCTCACCCCCTGGCGCCGGGAACCGGCCGTCCGCGACTTCGTCCACCGCATCCGCAGCGAACTCGGCGTCGCGGCCTGACCCGGGCCGTCCGGGCGGCCGGCGGCCGGCGGCCGGCCAGACGGTCAGGTCCAGGGGAAGCGAGGGACGTCGTCGGGCAGCCGGACCGCCTCCCCGGCCTTGCGCAACGAGCCGCCACGTCACCCCAACTCCCCTACCCGGCGCCCTCCGGGGGGACGGCTATTGCACAGGTGGCCGCGATCGCGTCGTCCGACCCTGCATGAGAAGTCGGCCCCTCCGACTTCTCGTGCAGCCGTCCGCCGCGCAACGGCGCTCGGGTCAGCAGGGGCCGTCGGCGGTCGGGTTCACCACGGAGACGATCGGGCTGCCTTTGCCGTCCAGGCCGTCGCGGCCGAGCCGGTCACGGCGGCGGCGTTGAGGGGGGCGCCGCCGGAGGCGGTGGAGGCGGGGCGTCGTGAGGGTGCGTCGGAGCATCGCGGCACCAGGGCAATCCGCTCCACGCGCCCCGGCGGCGTGCCGATGGGCGCGGGCGAGGGCGAAGTGGCGCACCCGGCGGCCCCCGTCATGGCGGCCGGCCCGGGGTCGCCGCCGGGCCCGCGGGCGAGCAGAGTGATCAGCGCGGGCGGGGCGGGGCCGGCGCGGGCCTCGGCGCTGTGGCGCCACCGGGTGGGCGGCAGCGCGACGGGGCGAGGTTGTCCGGGGCCACCGCGCCGCGGGCGGTGGCCACGAGCCCCCGCCCGCCGGTCACCCGGCGGCGGCCAGGACCGGTGCGGGGGCCGCGGCAGCGGGCTGGGGCCGGGGGCGGGTGAGGCAGTCGTCGGTGAAGGCGAGGGCGCGCAGGTGGTAGGGGCGGGCGGCGTGGCCCAGGGAGAGGTTGTGGCCGGCGCGGTGGGCGGTGACGAGGTGGGCCAGGCCCGGGGGGAAGGCGGCGGTGAGGGCGGTGCGGTGGGAGGGCTCCAGGCGCCACCAGGCCTCGTGGTCGGCGAGGGTGAGGCGCACCGGCACGCGTACGCGGGCGGCCAGGGCGCTGTAGCGGGCGGGCCAGGTGGCCAGTTCGCGGGATTCGAGGGCGGGGACGGGGGTGAGCAGGGTGCGGGCGGCGTGGAAGGTACCGGGCGGGTAGAGGCCGAGGGGGCCCCAGTTGAGGCGGCCGCCGCCGGCGAGGTCGTCGGGGCGCTCCCACGCGCCGGGGGCGTAGTGCTGGGCGAGGCCGGAGATGTCGGCGCCGAGCAGGGGCAGGCGGGGGTCGGCGGGCCAGTGGGCGGCGAGGTGGAGGGCGATCTTGCCGCCGAAGGAGTGGGCGAGGAGCTGGACGCCGGCGCCGACGGGGTGGGCGCGGGCGTAGTCGGTGAGGGCGGCGTGCAGGGTGGCGGCCTGGTCGGCGATGAGCTGGCCGTCGGGCAGGCGGTGGGCGGAGGCGCCGTGGCCGGGGCGGTCCAGGGCCAGGACGGTGTAGCCGAGGTCGGCGGCCAGGGTGAGCAGGCTGGTGTCGGGGTGGGCGGGGCCGGCGAAGTAGGCGGCGCGCATGCCGCGGCCGTGGATGGCGAGGAGGACGGCCTTGGGGGCGCGGTCCTGGGGTTCGGCGACGAGGGCGGAGACGGGGATGCCGCCGGCGTCCAGGACGAGGGAGCGGGTGGCCAGGCGGGGGTTGGGCCGCGGGTTCGGGCGGAAGCTCATACGGCGGCCCCGGCCCGGACGGCCCCGGCGCGGGCGGTGGTGGCGGCGCGGGCGGTGTCGAGGTCGGTGAGCCAGCCGGTGAGGTCGCTCTGGCGCATCAGGGTGGTGCCGATGAGCAGTCCGGCGTAGCCGGCGTCCAGGAGGCGGGCGGCGTCGGCGGGTTCGGTGATGGCGGAGGCGGAGACGGGGGCGCGGGTGCCGGTGGCGAGCAGGGCGGGCAACAGGCGCAGGCTGCGTCCGAGGTCGCCGCGGTCGCGTTCGCGGGTGCGGATGTCCTTGTTGTTGACGGCGATGACGCAGTGTTCGGGCTGGGGCAGGTGGGCGAGTTCGTGTTCGCCGGTGATCTCGACGAACGGGGTCAGGCCCAGGGCGAGGGCGGTGGTGACCAGGCGGTGCAGGGAGGTGGCGGGCAGCAGGGCGGCGGTGAGCAGGACGGCGCAGGCGCCGAGGGCGGCGGCGGCCTCCAGTTGGGCGGGGCGGGTGAGGAAGTCCTTCTGCAGGACGGGCAGGTCGGTGGCGGCGGTGACCTCGCGCAGCAGGCGGGGGGTGCCGCCGAACCAGCGGCCGGTGACCACGGACAGGCAGGGCGCGCCGGCCTGTTCGTAGCGGGTGACGAGGTCGGTGACGGTGCGCGGGCCCAGCAGGTCGGTGCCGTGCGGGTCGCGGAGTTTGACTTCCATGATCAGGGGGCGTCTCGCGGCCAGCAGGGCGTCGAGGAACCGCGGGGCGCTCATACGTAGGCCTCCTTGGGGCGGGGGTGCCAGGCGTGGGCGAGGGCGGTGACGGCTTCGTGGGTGAAGTCGCCGGCCCGGTTGCGGGCGGCGGTGTCGATGTCGGCGCCGGCGTACAGGGGGTGGTCGGTGACGGTGCGGTAGGTGTCGCGGTTGGCGGCGTTCAGGCCGCCGGCGAGGAGGAAGGGGATGGTGAGGCGGGGCAGCAGGGTGTGGACGTCGGCGGGGGCCAGGGGGTGGCCGGTGGAGCCGACGCGGCCGTCGTCGGTGACGGTGTCCAGGAGGAACAGGTCGCAGCCGGCGCGTTCGAAGGCGCCGATGAAGGGGCGTTCCAGGCAGCGGCCGCGGGAGAGGTGGAGGACTTTGACGAGGACGGCGTAGGGCAGGCGGTGGCGCAGTTCGGTGACGAGGGCGGGGCTCTGGTAGGCGTGGAGCTGGATCCAGCGGATGCCGGTGGCGCGGGCGAGGCGGGCGAGTTGGTCGGCGTCGTCGAGGAAGGTGACCAGGACGGGTTCCAGGCCCAGGCGGATGGCGGTGGCGGCGAGGTGGGCGAGGTGCTGTTCGGAGAGTTCGGCGGGGCCGCCGGGCACGCCGTGCCACAGGCCCACCAGGGTGGGGCCGGATTCGGCGAGGAGGGTGAGGTCGGCGCGGGTGCGGGCCCCGCACACCTTGAGGTGGCGGGGCCGCGTGGGCGGCAGGGGGCGGGGCGGGGCGGGGGCGCTCACTTGCCGAGTCCGAGCATGGCGGCGATGCGGTTGTACTGGATCTCGTTGCTGCCGGAGTAGATGGTGCCGGCGACGGCGTTGCGCACGTCCTTCTCCAGCCCGTACTCGGACATGTAGCCGTTGCCGCCGAAGACCTGGACGGCGGCCAGCGAGGTGGCGAGGTTGGATTCGCTGGTGAGGAGTTTGGCGATCGCCATGTCGACGGTGACGTTCTCGCCGGCCTCCAGGCGCTGGGCCGTGTCGTAGAGCCACTTGCGGGCGGTCTCCAGGCGGATCTTGGTGTCGACGATCTTGTTGGCGACCGACTGGTAGGAGCCGATGGGCTTGCCGAAGGACATGCGGGTCTTGGCGTAGTCGAGGCAGCGTGCCAGGCGGTGCTGCATCTCGCCGGTGTTGACGATGAAGGAGTAGAGGATCTCGCGTTTCATGACGTGGTCCAGGACGAGGAAGCCGCCGCCGACGCGGCCCAGGACCCGGGAGGCGGGCACCTTGACGTCGTCGAGGTAGACCTCGGACAGCGGTGAGGTGCGCAGGCCCATCTTCTTGATGGGGTTTCCGGTGCTGATGCCGGGCATGTCGCGGTCCAGGAGGAACGCGGTGACGCCGAGCGCCCCGCCCTGGGGGTGGGTGCGGGCGTAGACGACGATGACGTCGGCGACGGGGCCGTTGCTGACGAAGGTCTTGGCGCCGTTGAGGACGAAGTGGTCGCCGTCGCGGATCGCGCGGGTGCGCATCTGCATGGCGTCCGAGCCGCCCTCGGACTCGGTGATGGCGTGGGCGCCGATGGCCTCGCCGGAGGCGATGCGCGGCAGGTAGGTCTCTTTGAGGGCGGGTGAGCCGAAGGCCTGGAGGGGGACGCCGGTGGAGGCGAGGGAGGTGGTGACGGAGAAGTTGAGGCCGCCGTCGCGGCAGGTCTGGCCCAGGCCCTCCAGGACGTACATGGTGGTGAGCAGGGACTGGCCCAGCCCGCCGTAGCGTTCCTCGAAGGGCAGGGACAGGATTCCGGTCTTCTGGACGAGGCGCCACTTGTCGTGGGAGAAGGCGGCCTGTTCGTCGCCTTCGATGTGGCCGGCGCTCAGGTCGTCGCCGAAGCGGGCCAGGCCCTCGCGCAGGGCGTGCTGGTCGGCGTTCCAGCGGATCATGGACGTGCCGCCTTCCTCCCGGGCCCGCGTGCGGGGCCCGGGGTGGCAGGCCGGCGCGCGGGGCGCCGGCGCGTGACTCGAAGGGGAGGGTCTTCGCCTAGTAGGCGGAGGAGGAGGCGGCGTCGAGCTGGTGGACCTCGTCGCCGCGCAGGGCCGGGGAGAAGACGCAGACCAGGCGCAGGTCCTCGTGGGGGCTGGCGACCAGGTAGTGGGCGTCGTGCTCGTCGAGGGCGTAGAGGCGGCCGGGGGTGATGGGGTGGGAGGTGCCGTCCATGGCGATGACCTCGCCGGAGCCGGCGATGCAGTAGCACGCCTCCAGGTGGTTGCGGTACTCCAGGCGGGACTTGGTGCCGGCGTTGACGATGGTGTCGGTGAGGGTGTAGCCGAGGTTGTCGCCGGCCACCAGGAAGCGGCGGGAGAGGCCGTTGCCCCACTCGACGGTCTGGACGTCGTCAAGGTCGCGGATCAGCATGCTGGTTCTGCCTTTCGTGTCAGCGGGCGAGGGTGGTGGTGCAGGGGGTGGTGCTGGTGGTGCCGGGGGTGGTGCTGGTGGTGCCGGGGGTGGTGCTGGTGCGTCCGGCCGTGGCGGGCTGGGGTGGCCCGGGCGGGCGGAGGTCGTGGAGGAGGGCGCGCAGCGCCTGGGCGGCGTCGCGGCCCTCGGTGAGGGCGGCCTCGATGCGGGCGACGGCGGCGGAGCCGACGATCGCGGCGTCGGCTCCGGCGGCGGCGACCGCGTCCAGGTCGGCGGCGCTTTTGACGCCGAAGCCGATGGCGACCGGGGTGGCGGGGGCGGCGGCGCGCAGGGTGGCGACGGTGGCGGCCAGGGTGTGGTGGCCTGCCGCGGGGGTGGTGCCGGAGCGGCCGTAGTGGGCGACGAGGTAGACGTAGGCGTCGTGGGCGTCGCGGGCGGCGGCGGTGAGGACCTCGGGGGTGGAGGTCGGGTAGCAGGTGGCGACCTGTGGCAGGGCGGCCTCGCGCAGGGCCTGGCGCCAGGCGGGGCGCAGGCGGGGCGGCAGGGCGTGGACGAGCAGGGCGTCGGCGCCGGCCTGGGCGATGGCGCGGGCGCAGGTGGCGGGGTCGGCGGCGCGCAGGCTGTGGCTCCAGTCGGCGAGCAGTGCGATCTTCAGGTTCTTCAACTGGGGCCGCAGGGTGGCGAGTTCGTCCAGGACGGTGTGCAGGGTGGTGCCGGCGGCCAGGGCCCGGTCGGCGGAGCGGCGGATGACGGGGCCGTCGGTGGGCGAGTGGGGGAAGGGGACGGCGAGTTCGAGGACGTCGACGCCTTCCTCTTCCAGGACGAGGGCCAGGTCGGTGAGGCGGGCGGGCGGGTCTCCGGCGTTGAGGAACAGGGCCAGGTGCGGGCGGCCGTCGGCGCGGGCGGCGAAGAACGTGGTGTCAGGCATGGGCGGGGGCCTTGTGGTCGGTGCGCAGGCGGGTCGCCAGGGCGCGGGGGGCGCCGTCGGCCAGGGCGTCCAGGGCGGCGGTGTGGGCGGTGTGCCAGTGGGTGTGGCGGCCCGAGGCGAGGGCGAGGGCGGCGGCGTTGAGGGCGATGGTGTGGGTGGCGGTGGGGCCGGCGCGGCCGGCGAGGGCTTGCAGGAAGTGGCCGGTGAGGTCCTCGGGGTGGGGGGCGAGGTCGGCCAGGGTGCCGTCGGCGGGGGCGATGGAGCCGGCGGGCAGGTGGATGGTGGTGTCGGGGGTGTGCAGGGTGTTGTCGGCGAAGGGCAGGAGTTCGTCGGCGCCGGCGGTGTTGGTGGCCAGCCACACGGCGCGTCCGGGGGTGCGGGGGGCGAGGTGGCACAGGGCGGGCAGGTCGGTGGTGGCGCTGGTGCCGGTGAGCTGGGCGGTGACGGGCACGGTGGCGAGCAGCGGGCCGAGGGTGTTGAGGAGGCGGCCGAAGGGTTTGAGGGTGAGCGGGAACAGGAGGCGGGCCAGGCGGGTGAGGGCGGGTGGGTAGACGTGGGGGCCGGCGAAGGCGATGCCGTGGCGGGCGAGGTGGTCGGCGGTGGCGGTGTGGGAGGAGGTGAGGGTGATGCCCAGGCGTTCCAGCAGGTCGATGGAGCCGGCGCTGCTGGTGTAGGCGCGGGAGCCGGTCTTGACGACGGGTACGCCCATGGCGGCGGCGGTCAGGGCGGCGGCGGTGGAGAGGTTGAAGGTGGCCGGGCCGCCGCCGGTGCCGACGATGTTGACGCTGGCGGGGTGGGCGGGGCCGGGGTGGGGGCTGCGTTCGGTCAGGGAGGTGGTGAAGGCGGCGAGGGTGTCGGGGGCGGGCAGGCGGGTGGTGAGGGCGGCCAGCAGGGCCGCGGCCTGGGCCCGGTCGCTGTCGCGGGCCGGGCCCGGGGTGCGCTGCTCCAGCTGGTCCCACCACGAGCGCCAGGTGTCCAGGTCGACGTCGTGTCCGGCGAGCAGCGCGGTGAGGGCCGGGTGCACGGGTCAGCCGCCGGCCACGGCGCTGGCCGGGACGGCGCGGCGCTGGGTGATGAAGGCGTCGATGGCGGTGACGGAGCGGAAGTTGTTGGGGTCGAGGTCGGTGTCGTCGACGGGCAGGGCGAAGTGGTCCTCGACCCAGGCGATGAGTTTGAGGACGCCCAGGCTGTCGATGACGCCGTCGGAGAGCAGGTCGTGGTCGTCGGCGAGTTGTTCGGGGGTGACGTCGGGCAGGAACTCCTCGATGAGGAACCGCTTGATCTGGGTGATGTTGCTCATGGCTCGCAACTCCCTTGGTCGTGTCGGGTTTTGGTGGTTTCGGGTCGGGTGGCTTGGTCAGGCGGTGGGCAGGACGGCCTTGCGGTCGACCTTGCCGGTGGCGGTCTTGGGCAGCGGGGTGTCGTGGATGGCCAGGCGTTCGGGCACGGCGGCGCGCGGCAGGTTGCGGGCGAGGTGTTCGCGCAGGGTGAGGCTGTTGAGGGCGGAGCCGGCGGCGCGCTGGACGGCGGCGTGCAGGCGTTTGCCGGTCAGTGGGTCCGGGGCGGCGGCGACGGCGGCCTCGCGGACCTCGGGGTGGGCGAGCAGGACGCGTTCGACCTCGGCGGTGTTGACGGCGACGCCGCGGACCTTGACCTGGAAGTCGGCGCGTCCGGTCAGGTGCAGGCGGCCGTGTTCGTCGCGGACGGCCAGGTCTCCGGTGCGGAACCAGCGGCGTCCGGGCCCGGCGCCCTCGGGCTGGGTGGTGAAGCGGCCGGTGTCGCGGGAGCGGTCCAGGTAGCCGGCGGCCTGGAAGGGGGTGGAGACGTACAGTTCGCCGCGGCCGGGGCCGGTGACGGGGGTGCCGTCGGGGGCGGTGAGCAGGGTGCGGACCCCGGGCAGGGGGGTGCCGATGGGCACCGGCAGGGCGGCGGTGGCGTCCAGGCGGTCCAGGCGGTGCAGGAAGCTGTCGTTGGTCTCGGTGCAGCCGTAGATGTTGTAGAGCGCGGCGCCGGGCAGCAGGGCGGGCAGTGCGGCCAGGGTGCGGGCGTCGATGGCGTCGCCGGTGAACGCGGCGTGCTCGACGCTGTCCAGCACCGTCGGGCCTGCCGTCTGGGCGGTGGCCTGGGCGAGGAGGGCGTAGGCGAGGGGGACGGCCTGGAGGACGTGCGGGCGGTGGCGGGTGAGCTGGGCGAGCAGGTGGCGGGCGTTGAGCGCGTGGGCGGGGTCGATGAGCAGGACGGTGCCGCCGGCGGCGAGGGTGGCCCACACGTCCAGCAGGCACAGGTCGAAGTTGAGGGGGGCGTAGTTGGCGACGACGCGGCCGGGCCCGAGGTCGAAGGTGTCGTGGGCCCAGGCGGTGAAGCGGTCGACGGCGGCCTGCGCGAGGGGGACGATCTTGGGCAGGTCGGTGGAGCCGGAGGTGGTGAGCAGGAAGGAGGTGCCGGCGGCGAGGGTGGGCACGGGGGCGGGGCGGGCCAGGGTGGGCAGGGCGGGGGTGTCCTGGCCGAGGGGGGCGAGCAGGTGGCGGGCGCCGGCCTGGGCGAACAGGGCCGCGAGCAGGGCGGGGGCCAGTTGCGGGGAGGGCAGCAGGAAGGGGCGGCGTTCGATCAGGCAGGCCAGGACGAGGGCGATCTGCTCGGGGGACTTGGCGGCGGGCAGGCCCACCGGTTCGCCGGGGGCGAGGTCCAGTGTGTGCAGGCGCAGCCGTTCGCGTTCGGCGGTTTCGGCGAGTTCGCGGTAGGTGACGGCGCGTTCGTGCCACAGGAGGGCGACGGCGTCGGGGCGGGTGCGGGCGTGGGCGGTGAACGCGTCGGGCAGTGTCAGCGGCGGCGGGGCCTGCGCGGCGGGTGTGGCGGGTGCGGCGGGTGTGGTGGGTGCGGCGGGTGTGGTCATCGGGGTCTCACTCCCCCGCCGGGGTGAGGGTGGCCCAGCCGGCCTTGACGGCGGTGCCGTCCTGGGTGGCGACGGTGAAGCGCACCACCGTGCCCCGGTCGTAGGGCTGCAGGGTCAGGCGCAGCGGGGTGCCGGGGGTGGTGGGGGCGGCGAAGCGGGCGCCCAGGGCGGTGAGGCGGGTGGGGTCGCCGTCGGCGTGGCGGTCGGTGATCTCCTCGGTGGCGAGGGCGACCAGGTGCATGCCGTGGGCGATGGCGGCGGGGAATCCGGCGGCGCGGGCGGCGTCGTCGTCGAGGTGCAGGGGGTTGAGGTCGCCGGCGGCGTGGGCGTAGGCGGTGACGTCGGCGGGGGTGAGGGTGTGGGTGAGGGTGTGGGGTTCGGTGTCGGGGGTGGTGCCGGGGTGGGCGGCGGGGGTGAGGGTGCCGAAGGGTTCGATGGTGGTGGCGCCGACGAGCAGGGCGGAGGTGGTGAGGTGGGCCAGGGTGCGGGTGGCGTCGGTGAGGTGGGTGGTGAGGGCCAGGCGGGTGCCGCGGGCTTCGCGGCGGGCGGCGGTGACGGTGACGGTGATGTCGGTGTGGGTGCCGGCGGTAAGGGGGTGGTGGGTGTGGATCTCCTGGGCGAGGTGGACCACGCCGGTGAAGCCGGGGTCGCCCGTGGTCAGGGTGGTGACGGTGTGCTGGGCGAGGGTGTGGGCGAGGACGAAGGGGTGGGCGGGGGCGGCGGCGGTGTCCGGGGCGGGGGGCAGGCCGGTGCGGGCGGCGGTGCGGTAGGCGGCCAGGGCGTCGGCGGTCACGGTGGTGCTGGTGCGGGCGGTGTGGTGGGCGGGCGTCGTCGCGGTCGCGGTCGCGGGTGTGGTCGCGGTCGCGGGTGTGGTCGTGGTCATAGCGGGGTCACCACCAGGGTCGAGTTGTGGCCGCCGAAGCCGAACGAGTTGGACAGGGCCGCGCCGAGGCGGATGGGGCGGGCGGCGCCGTGGACGACGTCGAGGTCCAGGCCCTGTTCGGTGTGCTCGTGGTTGGCGGTGGGAGGGGCGAGGCGGCTGTTCATGGCCTGCACGGCGGCGATCAGCTCGACGGCTCCGGCGGCGCCGATGAGGTGGCCGATGGAGCCCTTGGTGGAGGTGACGGGCACGCCGTGCGGGCCGAAGACGGTGCGCAGCGCGGCGGCTTCGGCGCGGTCGTTGTGCACGGTGGAGGTGCCGTGGGCGTTGACGTGGGCGATGTCGGCGGGGGTGAGGCCGGCGTCGGTGAGGGCGGCGCGCATGGCGGTGACGGCGCCGGCGCCGTCGGGGCGGGGGTTGGAGAGGTGGTAGGCGTCGGCGCTGGAGCCGTAGCCGGCGAGGAGGGCGTAGGGGGTGCGGTGGCGGGCGCGGGCGTCGGCGAGGCGTTCGAGGACGAGGAAGCCGGCGCCTTCGCCCATGACGAAGCCGTCGCGGTCGGTGTCGAAGGGGCGGCTGGCGCGGGTGGGGTCGTCGTTGCGCTGGGAGTGGGCGCCGAGGTTGCCGAACGCGGCGAGGGTGACGGGGGTGAGGGTGGCTTCGCAGCCGCCGGCGATGACGATGTCGGCGCGGCCGGTTTCCAGGAGGAGGGCGGCGTGGCCGATGGCGTCGGCGCTGGAGGCGCAGGTGGTGGCGATGGTCAGGGCGGGGCCGGTCCAGGCCAGGCGCATGGCGATCTGGGCGGCGGCGGCGTTGGGCATGGTGACCAGGGGCATCAGGGGGCTGACGCGCAGGGGTCCGGCGGTGGTGAAGAGGGCGGATTCGCGGTCGCTGGTGGTGCGGCCGCCGACGGCGTTGCCGACGACGATGGCGCTGCGGCCGGGGTCGGGTTCGGGGGCACCGGCGTCCTGGTGGGCGGCGAGGGCGGCGAGGGTGCCGTAGTGGGCGAAGGGGTCGAGGCGGCGGGCGTCCTTGGCGGGGACGGGGCCGTTGTCGGGCAGGTCGGTGACGCGGCATCCCAGGCGGACGCGGTGGCGGGCCAGGGCGGGGTCGGTGAGGGCGGTGGCGGTGGGGGTGCCGGTGCTGACGGTGTGCCAGAACGCGGCCGGGGTGTGGCCGGCGGGGCTGACGACGCCCAGGCCGGTGACGGCGATGGGGGGCCGGGTGGGGCGCTCTGCCATGGTCTTGTCCTTTCCGGGCGTTGGGGGCCGGCGGGCGCCGGGGTCGGGCCGGCGGCGGGGCGGCGCGGGGGCGGGGTGGCGCGGGGGCGGGGGCCGTCCCGGTCAGATGAGGCCGGTCTGGGCGGCGGCGGTCAGGAAGGCGTCGGCGGCGAAGTCGATGTCGGCGGCGGTGTGGCGGGCGGTGACGGCGATCCGCAGCCGGGCCAGGTCGTTGGGCACGGCGGGGGTGACGACGGGCAGGCCGATGACGCCGGCCTTGCGGCAGGCGGTGGCGTAGTCGTAGGCGGCGTCGTCGGAGCCGGCGATGACGGGCAGGACGGCGGTGGCGGAGTCCATGGTGGAGATGCCGGCGTCGTTGAGGCGCCGGCGCAGGCGCTGGGCCTGGGCCTGGATGTGGGTGACGCGTTCGGGTTCGCGGCGCAGGATCCGCAGGGACTCCAGGGCGGCGCCGGTCTGGGCGGGGCCGAGGGCGGCGGAGAACAGGAACGGGCGGGCGGCGTAGCGCAGGTGGCCGATCAGTTCGTGGCTGCCGGCGACCCAGCCGCCCATGGAGGGGATGGCCTTGGAGAGGGTGCCGAGTTTGATGTCGACGCGGTGGCGGTGGCCGAAGTGCTCCTCGATGCCGCCGCCGGTTTCTCCGATGACGCCCAGGGCGTGGGCCTCGTCGACCATCAGGAGGGCGTCGTGGGCGTCGCAGACCGCGCGCAGTTCGGGCAGCGGGGCGATGTCGCCGTCCATGGAGTAGACGCTGTCGACGATGACCAGGCGCACGCCGGTCGGGGAGGCGGCCTTGAGGCGGCGTTCGAGGTGGTCGACGTCGTTGTGGCGGAAGCGGGTGACGGTGGCGCCGGAGAGGCGGCAGCCGTCGACGATGCTGGCGTGGTCGTACTTGTCGATCAGGACGGTGTCGCCCTGGCCGACCAGGGCGCCGACGGTGCCGACGTTGGCGGCGTAGCCGGAGCCGAAGACCTGGGCGCGTTCGCGGCGGGCGAAGCGGGCGACCTCGGCTTCCAGTTCCTCGTGCAGCGGGATGGTGCCGGCCAGGGCGCGCACGCCGTGGTTGCCGGTGCCGTAGACGTCGACGGCGGCCTTGGCGGCGGCCACCACGCGTTCGTCTCCGGCCAGGCCCAGGTAGCTGTAGCCGGACATCATGAGCAGGCGCTCGCCGTCCAGGTCGCAGTAGGCGCTGTCGCGTTCCATGGTGTAGGCGACGAAGCTGTTGCGGCGTGAGGGGTCGGACTCCAGCGCGGCCACGCGGTCCAGGGTGGCGGCGAGCTTCGGCTCCAGGCGGTCCCATGCTCCGGTGGCGTTCACGTGCGGGTCTCCTTCTCGGCGGGGCGCGGCGGGCGCGCGGCGGTATGTGCCGTGCGGTTTGCCGCCGGTTTGCCGCCGGTTGCCCGTCGGCTGGTCGGCGGTTCGTCGTCGGCTTGTTCCGGATTGTTTTCGGTATTTCCCGGCGCGGGGGCGGGTGGGGGTGTTGGGGTTTCCTCCCGGGATAGTCCCGGGGCTTTTACGGGTGGTGCCCGGCGCAGGGGGTGGGGTGGTGTTTCTCGAAGCCTTCACGCGGGGTGCTCAAGGATGACTACATTTCTACGGCAGGATGCGCAAGGCGTCCGCAATAGCCGTGTTCCCGGCCTGCGGTAATGCTCTGACGTGCAGAAACCTTGCGTCCACGACGCATGGACCGGCTGGTGGGTATGTTTTGTCGACCAGTGTTGACACCGTGTGATGCGCCGAATGTATGGTCGAAATCCGCCGAAACCGAACGGCTGGTAGGCGGAATTTCCGGTCCAGGTTTCCCACGCCGTCGGCCCGGCGTCACGGGCCGTCGGCTCCGCTTTGGCTCAAGGGGGTTGGAGCACGTTGAACGGCTTCCGGGAAGACAGTCCGTCCGGCAGATCGGGGGAATTCTCATGCTGATCCGCCTGACAGGACTTGTGGCGATCGAGCACGACCACGGCGCCCCGCAGCACCTGTCCAGCGCCCAGGCCCAGGTGGCGTTCGCCCGCCTGGTCCTGGAGCGCTCCGCCGGCACCAGCCGCGACCAGCTGGCCGACACCATCTGGCCCGACGGCCTGCCCGACACCTGGGCCTCCGCGCTGCGCAGCGTGGTCTCGCGGGTGCGGGCCTTCGTCGCCTCCCCGGGCCAGGGCCCGGGCGCCACCCCGCTGATCGCCCAGGGCGGGCGCTACGTCCTGCGGCTGCCCGCGGACGCGGCGGTGGACCTGGAGGCCGCCGCCGGCGCGGTCGGGGAGGCCGGGGAGGCGTACGCGTCCCGCTCCTACGCGGTGGCGCAGCAGTTGGCCGCGGGGGCGATCGCCAATCTGCGCGGCGCGTTCCTGCCCGACCACGAGGGCGAGTGGGCGGGCGGGGTGCGCGAGCACGTGGAGGAGCTGCGGATGTCCGCGCTGGAGACGGCGAGCCTGTCGGCCTCGGCGCTGGGCGAGGAGCACCACGCGCTGCGCTGGGCCGACGAGGCGGTGCGCCGCGCCCCGTTCCGCGAGAGCGCCTACCGCTGCCGGATGGAGGCGCTGGCCGCGGCCGGCAACCGGGCCGAGGCGCTGCGCTGTTACCAGCAGCTGCGCCAGGTGCTGGCGGAGGAGCTGGGCATCGACCCGGCCGCCGAGACCCAGGAGCTCTACCTCGCGCTGCTGCGCTCCCCCGCCCCGGTCGCGCCCGCTGCGGCGGCGGTGCGGCCGGTGGACCCGGTGCTGATGGGGATCTTCGAGCCGCTGGCCCTGGCCCGGCTGGCGCGCCCGGCCGGGCCGCCGGTGCGCGCGGCCTGACGGGTCCGTCGCGGTGGCGGGCGGCCCCCGGTGTCGAGGGGCCGCTCGCCCGCGTGCGCGCACGGGGGCGGGCGGGGGCGCGGGGGTCGCGGGCGCGCCGGGGCGGGCGCGCGCGTGTTGCGGAGGTGTTGCGGTGGGCGTGGCGCACGGCGCGCTCGTAGTAGCGTCGAGGCGCGAAGTCGCGCACGCCGCGCGGCTTTTACCGAACCGGGACGGGGGTCGAGCGTTGGGAAGGGGTGGTGGGTGTGGGACGGGCACGCGTGGCGGCGCGGGTGATCGTGCACCCTGGTGTGGAGGACCTCAGCGTCCAGCAGGTGTTGGAGGCACTCGCGGACCCTGCCCGCAGATCGGTGGTGCGCCGGCTCGCGCACGCGGGCGCGGCGCTGAGCTGCGGCTCCTTTGACCTTCCGGTCTCCCGCTCCACCTCGACGCACCACTTCAACGTGCTGCGCCAGGCCGGACTGCTGCACCAGTACTACGTCGGCACCACCAAGATGAACTCGCTGCGCGCCGAGGAGCTGGAGGGCCGTTTCCCGGGCCTGCTGTCGGCGGTGGTGGCCGCCGCCGACGCCGAGGCCCGTACGGCGCCCTGACGGCCGGCCCGCCCGCGGCCGGCGGCCGTGGGGCGGGCCTGGTGGGGCCCTGGGCGGGGGCGGGCGTCGGCGGCGGCCCTGCTGGGCCGGCGCCTGGAGGACTACCTGGAGGCGCTGCTCGACCGGTACGCCTGAGCGCCGCCCGCCGGCGGTTTCCCGCGCGGTGGTTCAGGAGGCCGGGCCGGCGTCGAGGAAGGCGGCGATCAGGGCGCGGGGGGTGTCGTCGCGGTTGAGGAGTTCGTGCATGTGCGCGCCCTCGGAGGCGGCCTCGGCGCCGCGGGGGAACATGGCCCGCTCGTACGCGGCGAGGGCGGCCTCGGTGTCGCCGGGGTGCGCGGCCAGGGCCTGGCCGAGTTCGGCGCCGTCGAGCATGGCGAGGTTGGCGCCCTCGCCGTTGGGGGCGGTGAGGTGGGCGGCGTCGCCCAGCAGGGTCACCCCCGCCACCCGGTCCCAGCGGTGGGCGGTCGGCAGGGTGTAGTGGGGGCGCAGGAGCGGCGCGGTGTCGCCTTCGGTGATCAGCGCGGTGAGTTCGGGTGCCCAGCCGTCGAACTGGGCCGCGATGCGGGCGCGTGCCGCGGCGGGGTCGGTGAAGTCGACGGCGGCGAACCATTCCTGCGTCCTGGTGAGCAGCACGTAGGTGTGCAGGGTGTCGCCGCTCTCCCGGTGGGCGAAGATCTCCGCGCCCGGGGAGGGTGCCATCATCGAGCCGCCGCCGACCGCCTTCGCGGCGGCGAGGTGGCGGGTGTCGGCGTCGAACAGGTAGGTCTCGACGGACGAGGTGCCGGTGTACCGGGGGGTGGCGGCGGACAGCAGCGGCCGCACCCGTGACCACGCGCCGTCCGCGCCGACCAGCAGGCCCGTGGCGGCGGTGGTGCCGTCGGCGAACGCCACCTCGTGGCGGCCGGCGCCCAGGGCGCGGACGCCGGCGGCCTTGCGGCCCCACCGGACGGTGCCGGCCGGCAGCGAGTCGAGCAGCATCCGGCGCAGTTCGGCGCGCTGCACCTCGGGGCGCCCGCCCGTGCCGTCGTCGGCCTTGTCGAGCAGGACGTTCCCGTCCCGGTCGAGGATCCGCAGCGCCTGGCGGCCCTCCAGGACGAGGGCCTCGAACTCCTCCGTCAGGCCGGCCGCCCGGACGGCGAGCTGCCCGTTGTGGTCGTGGATGTCGAGCAGCCCGCCCTGCGCACGCGCCGCCGGCGAGGCCTCCGCCTCGTAGACGGTGGACGCGATGCCGTGCAGGTGCAGGACCCGGGCCAGGGTCAGCCCGCCGAGTCCGGCGCCGATGATCGTGATGTCGGTGGTCATGGTGGTTCCCTGTCTGTCGCGCGCCTGCCGGATGGGCACCCGGCCTGTCCCCGGAAAGGTCCCAGGGCCCACCGGCAGGCCGCTGCCAGGCCACCGGCACCCGGCTCACACCCCCGGCATCCGGCCGTCACCGCGCCCGCGCCGCCGGACCGCCCGGGGCCGACAGAGCCCCGCCCGGCACTTGGTCGAACGGGGCGGTTTGCCGTCTGGACCGGCCCGGGCGGCGTTCGGGCCGGATGGTCACCCTTCCGGGTGCGGGACGCAGGCAGGCACGGACCGTCGCGGTGGGAGATGCCCGCGCCCCGGTCAGCGCCCAGCCGTCGCCCTGGAGTGGACGGCATTGCCTGGACTGTCGAGCCAGTACCGGTGCTCGCCCTGGGGCGTCACGGTCAACCCGAACCGCTCTGGCCCGGGTTCGCCGTGGTCGATCCACCAGGTGCGCGCCTGTGCCACTTCGTCCCACAGCCGCCGCTTGCCGTACTGCCACACGGTGTAGCCGACCGACCCCTCGTCCGCCCGATCGACGGCCGCCCACGACGTGGCGTCGGTGGTGGCGAGCCAGAGCCGGCGGGCGACGCCGTCCACGTCGGGGTCGTCGTCCCACGCCGTCCAGACGTTGCCGAGGTGCACGCCGATGGTGAACGCGAGGTCCCACCGGTCTTCCGCGATCCCGTGCGCAGGCAGCTCGGTGTGCGACTCGTCCGGCACGTGCTCGTCTCGGACCACGTCCCGGTAGATCCGCAGGTCCGTTCGCTGATTCCGCGCGAGCATGAACGCGCTGTAGGGACTGAAACGGCCCTCGGCGCTGCCGTCCTCGGCGACCGACAGCCGCAGCAGGCCCCAGCAGACCCACGGGTTGTCCCACGGTGTGAGGATCAGCCCGCCGGGCCTGGTCTGGCGGACCAGCGCCTCGGGGATGCTCTGCAGGGCGCAGGTCACCGAGACACGGTCGTACGGGGCCCGCAGGCCCCAACCTCGGGTGCCGTCGCCGCAGACCACTTCGGGGCTGAACCCGGCGTTCGCCAGACTGGCCCGGGCTCGCGTCGCGACCTGCGCGTCCACCTCGACGGAAACGACGTTCGACGAACCGAGCCGGTGGCTCAGGTAAGCGGCGGTCAGCCCCGTGCCGGTGCCGATCTCCAGCACGGTCATGCCGTCCCGCAGATCGAGCATTTCGAGCATGCGGAACACGATGGACGGGGCCGATGCCGAGGACGACGGCCATGGGTCTGCGGCCGGGTCCTTCCCGTCGTTGACCTGCGTGACGACCGGTACGTCGGCGTAGGCGGCCTTGTTCCAGCCATCCGGATCGGATGCGCGGTCGCACGGCGTGTAGCCGCCGTGCCCGTCGTCCAGCCACACCCGGTCGGCGAGGAACCAGGACCGGGGCGCCGCTTCGGCGGCTGCCGCCCATTGCGGGGCCACGTCGCGGCCGAGCTCCTTACCGACGGCCGAGAGCAGGCCGCGAACGGCAACCTGCTCCGGCTGACCCTCGTGCTCAGGCAATTACTTCCCCTTGCCGTGCTTGTTGTCGCCCTTGCTGCCCTGCGTGTCGGGGCTCGGGGCCGACTTGCCCGGGTCCTTGTTCCCCGCGTGCTTGCCCTGTCCGCCGTCGTTGCGGCCCGATCCGCCGCCGCTGCTCCCACCCTTGCCGGTTCCCCAACCCATAGCCGGACTCCTTCACGTCGTCCCGGGCTCCGCGCTCGACCCGGATGCTTCCTGCGCCGTCTGCGGTGACCGGCACAGGCCACGCTACGGACGGTGAGGCACCGGGCTCCACGAACTTGCACGGGCTTGCACGTCAATCTCCCTGGCGGGGACCCGCATTGACGTCGTGTCCGCTGTTCGGCAAAGCTTGTGCGAGCCCGAGAGAGCACCTGGACCAGGGAGCCGGCCATGGCCGTGGAGTTCGTTGGCATCGACCCCATGGCGCCCATGATCAGGGAGGCCTGTGATGCCGTCGAGCGTGCCCGACTTCGCTGAGCTGCTCGGGCGGTGCCGGCGCTCCGCCGTCCATCTGGAGCTGCGGGACTCCTACGCCCCGACGGAGCGGTTCGAGGCGTGGCGGCGCGGCGAGCGGATCGACTGGCAGGACCGCGGGTCCTGGTGGCATCCCTACGACCAGCTGATCACGGACACGGTGGCCCGGGGTGTGGCCGTGCGCCGGGCCCGGGTCGTCTCCGAGCCCGTGTCCGCGTACATCCGGTGGGAGCACTACGTCACCCACGCCAACGTCACGGCGGGTGAGGAGGTCCGCTGGCTGCCCCGGCGACGGGCCACGGGCATCCCCCTGCCGGGCAACGACTTCTGGCTGTTCGACGGCGCGCTGCTTCGGGTGCACCACTTCTCCGGTGACGGCGCGGTGGTCGAGGACGAGATCACGGCGGACCCGCAGACCGTGGCGCTGTGTGCCACCGCGTTCGAAGCGGTCTGGGAGCGAGCGGTCCCGCACCACCTGTACGAAATCTGACGAACGCCGGCTCCATGCCCGCGCACCCCTCTGCGAGCGTCCAACGGGCCCGCGAAGCCCTGGCCGGTCGGCTGAGCGAGATCCGCAAGGACACGGGGACCGGGGTCCACGCGGACACGCCGGACGCCGCTTCCACCCTCGCCCGGCCCAACCAGGTCGGTCTGTACGCCCGGGCCTTCGACCGCCTCTCGCAGGGGGCGGTGCAGGGCGCGCCAGCACGCTCGCTCGTGGCGGGCGCCTTGTCCTGCCTGGACTGATACGGCGGGCGTCAGACGGTGGCGGGCGGCGCGTCCTGCGCCTGCGGGGCCGGGGTGGCGGGGACGGGGGTGGCGGGGCCCAGGCGGCGGCGCAGCAGGACGGCGGCCAGGGCGGCGAGGGCGAAGCCCGCTCCGGCCCAGGGCAGGTGGCGGGCGCCGGCGGTGGAGACGACGAGGCCGCCCACCGCGCTGCCGGCGGTGATGCCCAGGTTGGAGAAGGAGATGAACAGGCTGTTGCCGAACTCGGGTGCGTCCTGGGCGTCGCGGGCCAGCCAGCTCTGGCTGACGACGAGTCCGCCGGAGTGCACCGCGCCCCAGAGCAGGATGCCGGCGGTCATCGGCGCGGGCCAGGGGCCGATCGCATAGAGCAGGACGTAGAGGAGGACGTAGAGGGCGGGGAAGGCGGTGACGGTGCGCAGGAGGTCGCGTTCCAGGAGGCGGCCGAAGAGGAGGTTGCCGAGGACCATGACGATCCCGAAGGCCATCAGTGCGGCGCCCACCAGGGAGGCGCTCAGGCCGGTGACGCGTTCCAGGTATTCGGCGAAGTAGCCGTAGACGGAGAACATCGCGGCGAACACGCACACGACGGCGAGCACCGACAGCCACAGCCGGCCCCGGCGCAGGATGGCCAGCTGGCCCCGGTAGGAGGGGCGCCGGCCGGCGGGCGCTGCGGGGGTGGCGGGCGCTGCGGTGGTGGAGGGCAGGAGGAGCAGGACGCCCAGGCAGGCCAGCAGGTTGACGCCGGCGCCGAACCAGAACGCGGCGGCCAGGCCCGCGTGTTCGGCGAGGTAGGAGGTGAGCGGCACGCCGAAGGCGAAGCCGACGGTGACGCCGGCGAAGACGGTGGTGGCCGCCCGGGTGGCGCGGTGTGCGGGGACCAGGTTGGCGGCGGTGGTGAGGGCGACGGCGAAGAAGACGGGGTGGAAGAGCGCGGGCAGGATCCGGAAGGCGAACATCACGGCGAAGTCGTCGGTGAGCGCGTACACGGCGTTGGAGAGCGCGAAGACGGCCAGGGCGCTCGCCAGGACGGCCTTGCGGCGCAGGCCGGAGGCCAGCAGGGTGCCGAACGGTCCGGTGGCGGCGACCACGAGGGCGAAGACGCCCACCAGCCAGCCGGCGGCGGAGGGTGTGACGCCGAGGTCCTCGGAGATGCGGGGCAGGACGCCGACGACGCCCATCTCGGTGGTGATGATCCCGAACACTCCCAGGGAGAGCGTCAGGACGGCGGGGCCGGTCTTTCCCATGTGCTGTCTCCGTCCGCCCGGCGCGCGGGGTGTGCGGGCGCACGGCACCCACCCCCCACGCACGGGGCTACAAATCTAGATAGTTAGATGGAATGGGGCGAAAAGGAAGGGCGCAGCCCGGGGCGCCCCGGCGGGGGCGGTGGGGTGCGCCCCTGAGGGGCGGTGGGGTCAGAGTTCGTCGCGGGCGTAGGCGGCGAACGCGGCGATCGTCTCCTCGTCGCGGCGGTAGAAGGTCCACTTGCCGACGCGTTCGGACACCAGCAGTCCGGCGTCGCGCAGGATCTGCAGGTAGCCGGAGACCACGGACTGGGCGAGCCCGGACTTCTCCCGGATGTCCGTCACGCACACGCCGATGTGGAAGCCCACGCCGCGTTCGCGGTAGTAGTCCTCGTCGAAGTAGCGCTCGGGCGTCTTGAGCCAGCGCAGGAAGTCCGCGCGCGCCGGGTTGGCGAGCGCCTTGTGGACGGCCAGCGGATCCACCGCGTGCTCCCTTCGCCCGACCCTCGACCAGATGACGTATCCAATATTCTAGATGTGAAGAAGCGTGTCAACCCGGGCCGGGCGGGGCGGGGGCGGCGCTAGGGTGCGGCGGTGACCTCTCTGCCGGAAGACCTCTCCCCCCTGGCCGGCGACGACGACCGCGACGCGGCCGCGCAGCGCCTGCAAGAGGCGTACAGCCAAGGGCGCATCTCCCACGAGGAGATGGACGAACGCCTCCACCAGGCGCTCACCGCCAGGACGCAGGGCGCACTCGCACGGTCCCTGGCCTCGCTCCCGGAGCCGGGCGCGGGAGCCGAGACGACGATCGGCGCCGCCGCGGGACGCATCCGGCGCGGCGGCGCCTGGCGGGTGCCCCGGACGCTCAAGGTCGCCTCCGCGCTCGGCAGGGTGCGCCTGGACCTGTCCCGGGCGGTCTTCGAGCACCCGGTCGTCGACATCGAACTGCAACTCGGCACCGGCGGCGCCAGGATCACGGTGCCCCGCGACGCGGTCGTCGACATCGAGGGCATGCAGCCCGGCTGGAAGGAGGCCCGCTACACGCCCCCGCGGCACCCCACCGCCGGCGGCCCGACGATCCGGATCTCCGGGACCACCGGGTTCGGACGGCTGAAGGTCCGCCACGCGCGGCGCTGAGGCCGTCCGGACGGCTTCTCCAACTCCCCTTGCTTGACTCATGGTTGACGATTCGCCACATTCGGTGGCGGTCACCCCGGCGGCACTTTCGCCGGACCTCGCGGAAGGGGCGGGCGGGCAGATGGACGGGGACGCGCGGCGGGCGGCAGTCGCGGCGCTCGGCGAGCTCGGGCGCAGCCGCGACCACCGCGACCGCGCGGACGCCGGTCGCGCCCTGGCAGGCTTCGCCGAACTGCGGGAGGCCCGCGGGCCGCTGCTGGCGCTCGTGCTCGACACGGGCGACACCTTCGTCACCCGGGTGAGCGCGCAAGCCCTGCTGCGGCGAAACGACCTGGCCGGGCTGACGATCGTCGCGTCCGCGCTGGCAGTGGCCGACGACAACCACGGCGACTGGATCCACACCGCGGTCGTCGACGTGTTCGGCGTCTTCGCCGACGACCGGGACGACGCGCTACGGCTCTGCGAGGAGCTGTCGCGGGCCGCCGACGACCACGTCGCCCTGGGGGCCCGTCGGCTGCGCGACAGCCTGGCCGGGATCGATCCCGTTCTCCGCCCCGCAGCGGCGCGGGACGGACGCTAGGGCGTCTGGCGGGCGCGGTCGGCGACGGCCCGCAGCAGGGCCTCGGCACTGCCGGGGGCGGCTGCCCGGCGCCGTATCTCGGCGTGGGCGGCACGGCGCCCCGGGCTCAACGCCCTTACGGGCAGGGAGAACCGGCCGCGCAGACAGCACCACCTCACGACCCGGGCGCAGCTGCGCCTCACGCCGGCCCCGGGAAGTCGTCGGCGCCGTCGGGGCTTTCGGCGGGACGCAGGTGGATGGGGTGGGCGTGGATGCCGACGAAGGCGATCGTGCGCAGCGCGCCGAAGTCGGCCAGTCGGCGGGCGATGTGGGCGGTGGATTCGGGGGCGAACAGGTCGGCGAGGTAGGCGGCGTGGTCGTCGTCGAGGGGAAGGCGCGCCAGGGCGGTGCGCACGGCCGCCAGGGCGTCGGCGAGCCGGGCGAAGGTGGCGGCCTTGGTGACGCCGCCGATCTCGACGGTGACCGGGTGCGGGTAGTCGCGGGGAGGGATGGTGGTCACGCGGCGGCGCCGCTCTGGGGTCCGAGGACCGCCCACACCGCTTTGCCGGCTCCGCCCGCGCGCGGTCGGCAGCCCCATCGGAGGGCGAGTTCGGACACCAGCCACAGCCCCCGCCCGCATTCTTCGTCCCCGCCCACGCGGCGCAGCACGGGCTGCCGGGGGTCGGCGTCGTGGACCTCGATCCGCAAGTCGTCGGCCGAGAGGGCGAAGCGCACGAACAGCAGCCGGTCGGACGGGGTGCGGGCGTGCTGGACGGCGTTGGTGACGAGTTCGCCGAGCACCAACCCGGAGTGGTCGCAGAACAGTTCGCCCCCCGAGTGGTCGGAGAGGAAGCCGCGCAGCAGCCCCCGCGCGGTGGGCACGGACTTGTGGTGGCGCGACAGCCAGCAGGAGTACTCCCCCACGGCGGAGGGCGGGATCTTCAGCGTTTCGGACATGGCGACGCCTCCTCGGCGGCGTGGTGATCCGGGCGCGCGAGGCAAGGCCCGAGGACGGTCGGCGGGCATGGGGATGCCCGGGTGACGATCCATCAAGATCACACTGTGTCTTTCATGGACTACTCCCTGTAGCATGCCACTGCGCCAATACCGTCTGCAACAAGAACGACTGCAACCGTGCAGATTTGTGCGGCGCGTGGCCCCGACGGTCCGTCACGGGGCAGACTGGGCAGTTCAAGGGAGGAATCGCGCATGACCGACGAACCGAGGCCGACCGTCCGCGGCCGCCGCCTGGGGTCGGAGCTCCGTCGGCTCCGGGAATCAGCGAACAAGACCACCGAGGACGCCGCATCCGCGCTCGCGTGCTCGCGCGCGAAGATCAGCCGGATAGAGACCGGCGCGGTCGGGATCCGCCGGCTGGACCTCGGCGTCCTGATGGACCTGTACGGCGTCACGGAGCCGGGGGACCGCGACTCCCTTGAGACGCTGGCCCGCGACAGCAAGAAGCGCGGCTGGTGGCACGACCACGGCGACACGATCCCGCCCGCCTATGTGGACTTCCTCGATCTGGAAGCAGACGCCCGCTACATCCGGAACTGGCAGCCACTGGTCCTGCCAGGCCTGTTGCAGACCGAGGACTACACCCGCGCTCTGCTTCAGGCCAACCCGGCTGTTGTCCGCCCGGAACGCATCGACCAGTTGGTCAAGCTCCGGATGGAACGCAAGGAGGTTCTGACCAAGCCCGATCCGGCCCGACTCTGCGCGATCGTCTGGGAGCCGGCCCTCCGATGCCCGGTGGGCGGCGCCGATGCACACCGTGCACAACTGGGCTACCTCGTCGAAGCGGCACAACTCCCCAACGTCACCTTGCAAGTGGTTCCGCTCGACATCGGTCCGACCGCTGGCGCCTGCGGGGCATTCGTGATGTACGGATTCACTGGCTCCCCCACCTCGGGAGCGGTGTTTCTGGAGAATCTGACGAGCAGCCATTACCTGGAACGAGAGGCAGAACTCGACGGCTACGGACTCGTCTTCGAGGACCTGCGATCGTCAGCACTGAACCCCGCCCAGTCGCTGGATATGATCACCGCAATCGCGACAGAGGCATGAGTACGAGATCAGACAAGAGGGTGAGCGCATGACCAAGCCGAAGATCTCCGCTCGGGGCTGGTACAAGAGCAGCTACAGCGCACAGGCGAACGAGTGCGTCGAGGCAGGGAACGTCGTCGCCGGCGGCATGGCCGTCCGCGACTCCAAGGACCCCAGCGGCCCGGCCCTGGTCTTCCCGGCCGACGCCTGGTCCGCCTTCCTCACCGGAGTCAAGGCCGGCGACTTCCCCACCGCCTGACCCGCCAGCCACCCCCGTCACAGCCCCGGCCGCACGACCGGGGCTGCGACGTACCGTGAGCGCGAAGGACCCGCCCTGAAGCAGCGCAACCCAGCTTGCGGAGGATCGTCCGTGACCAACACCGCTCAGAACCCTGCCTCCTGGCGCAAGAGCAGCTACAGCGGCAATCAGGGAAACTGCGTCGAGGTCGACGACGCACACCCCGGCCGCGTCCGGGACTCCAAGGACCCCGACGGGCCCGTGCTGGTCTTCCCGGCCGACGCCTGGACCGCCTTCCTCACCGGAATCAAGGCCGGCGACTTCCCCACCGCCTGACCCTCCGACCACCCCCGCCACCGCCTGCGACGTACCGTGAGCGACAAGGACCCGTCCCAGCGGATCCACCAGGCCTCTGAGCGGGAGCCGGACAAGGACCCAGCAGGACGACGGGCCGCAGCAAACCGGCGGTTCCGCACAGGAAGTCGGACCGGCGACTCTGCTGGCGAAGTATTTGATCTGGGTCAGGCCGTTGCTGTGATGCCGTGTTGGGTGCAGAGTGCGTGGACGCGGGTGGGGCGGCGGTCTG
>NZ_JBEOUK010000056.1:0-51791 GCF_040304045.1 Kitasatospora sp. NPDC094016 | reverse complement strand
GGTCCGACAACCGCTCACTCGCAGGCGACTTGACCTGCCCCACTCTCGCCACACCACAACCAACGAGACAGGCACCCCAAAGTCACTGGCATTGCGGCTAACCCCTCCGCGCCAGGGCGGCCGTCAGCTCCGCCGTCGAGGGCGGGTTGGCGCCGGGGCGGGAGACCGTCAGCGCAGCGGCCGTCACCGCCTGGGTGAGGCAGCCGGCGAGGTCGGCGCCGGCGGCGCGGGCGTGCAGGAAAGCCGCCGTGAAGGAGTCCCCGGCGCCGACGGTGTCGGCGACCGGCACCGGAACGGCCGCGGCCCGCGCATGGCCGCCCTCGGCGGTGTGCGCGAACGCGCCGTCGGCGCCCAGGGTCACCGCGACCACGGCCGGGCCGAGGGCGAGCCAGCGGCGCGCGACCGCCTCCGCGTCCTCGCCGGGGTAGAGCCAGGCCAGGTCCTCGTCGCTCGCCTTGACCACGTCGCTCAGCGCCACGCAGCGCTCGACCCGCCGCACGGCCTGCGCCCGCTCGCCCATCAGCGCGGGGCGCACGTTCGGGTCGTAACTGATCTGCGCCCGGCCGCGCCACCGCTCGACCAGCGCCAGCACCGCCGCCGCGCCCGGGTCGGTGACCGCCCCGATCGAGCCGAGGTGGATCGCGCCCGGCGCTTCGGCGAGTTCCATCGGCGGCAACGTCCAGCCGATGTCGAAGGTGTAGCGCGCCCGCCCCTGCCCGTCGAGTCGCACCACGGCCGAGGGGGTCCGCGCCACCCCGGCGGCCCGGACCACCACCCCCGCCGACTCCAGGTGCGCCCGGATCAGCCGGCCGTTGGCGTCGTCCCCGAGCTGGGTGAGCAGGGTGGCCGGCCGGCCCAACCGGGCCAGGCCGTAGGCGACGTTCGCGGGGCTGCCGCCGGGGTGGACGGTGTCCGGGGCGCCATCCGTGCGGACGATGTCGGCGACGCACTCGCCGATCACCAGAACGTGCGAATCGGGGCTGGTCACGGCGGCTCCTGGCATCCGGTACGCGGGCGTCGTCTCGGCCGCCAGCCTACGGGGTGCACCCGG
The DNA here is from genome assembly GCF_040304045.1 of Kitasatospora sp. NPDC094016. Lineage (NCBI taxonomy): Bacteria > Bacillati > Actinomycetota > Actinomycetes > Kitasatosporales > Streptomycetaceae > Kitasatospora > Kitasatospora sp. NPDC094016. Next base: position 50,740 of record NZ_JBEOUK010000056.1, on the reverse strand, counting down.
GCATGAAGGACGGCCGCCGGACCTGGCCAGGTTCTCCGACGGCCGTGGCCTCGTCCGTCAGGGGGCGAAGCACTTCGAACGTTAGTCAGCGCGTGGCGGCCCCGCCATCGCTGTAGGCCGTCCGGGGGATGGCCTCGTGTCGAGAGCCGTCCGGGCGGCGGCGGGCGAGCGCCCCGGTCCGCTAGGGTCCGTGCCCGGTGCGTCGCGCACGGACCGCCGCCCGGCCCCCGCTCCTCACCGGGGCTCCCGAAGCCACGACTCCCGAAGTGCGGTGATCGCCTTGCCCAGGCCCCGTGTCGGTCTCGTCCTCCCACTCGTGCTCAGTGCGGCGCTGCTGTCCGCCGGCACCCCCCGGGCCGCCGCCGCGGACGGCCTCGGCGACCCGGTCTTCCCCTCGCTCGGCAACAGCGGGTACGACGCGCTCGCCTACGACCTGTCGTTCGACTACCGGGCCGCCAGCCGCACCGTCGACGCGACAGCGGTGATCACCGCCCGGCCGTCCCGCACCCTGGCGCGCCTGGAGCTGGACGCGCTGGGCCTGACCGTGCGCGCCGTCCGGGTCGACGGGCGCCCGGCGGGGTTCGCCGCCCACGACGAGAAGCTGACGATCACCCCGGCGCGGGCCCTGCACCGCGGCACCACCGCGCGGTTGACCGTCGAGTACACCGCCGACCCGCGCGCCAGGCTCCCGCACACCGGCTGGGTCCCGACCCCGGACGGCTTCGCGGTGGCCGGCCAGCCGGACAGCGCGCACACCGTCTTCCCGTGCAACGACCACCCCAGCGACAAGGCCAGGTTCGCCATCGCCGTCACCGCGCCCGACGGCCTGCTGGGCGTCGCCAACGGGGAGTTGGCGCAGACCGAACGGCTCGGCGACGGCCGGACCACCCGGCGCTACGTCTCCCGCGAGCCGATGGCCACCGAGCTGGTGCAGGTCTCCGTCGGGAACTACACCGTCCGCGAGCGCACCGGCCCGCACGGCCTGCCGCTGCGCGACGTCGTCCCGACCGCCCGGGCCGCCGACCTCGAACCCGCCCTGGCGCTCACCGCCGACCAGCTGACCTGGGCCGAGCAGCACCTCGGGCCGTTCCCCTTCGAGACCTACGGCCTCCTGCCGGCCGACACCGACGACCCGGCCGCGTTCGGCTTCACCGGCCTGGAGACCCAGACCCTCACCCTGTACAAGCCGAACTTCCTGCGCCAGCCCGAGTCCGCGATCGGCTCGCACCAGATGCACGAGCTGGTGCACTCCTGGTTCGGCGACAGCGTCTCCCCCGCCAGCTGGGCGGACCTGTGGCTCAACGAGGGACACGCCGACTACTACGCCCTGGTCTACCGCTACGAGCGCGGCTGGCCGGACGCCTGGGGCCACACCACCCTGGTCGACCGGATGCGGGCCCTCTACGGCCTCGGCGACCAGTGGCGGCACGACTCCGGACCGGTCGCCGCTCCCAGCGCCGCCAAGCTCTTCGACAGCCAGCGCTACACCGGCGGCGCGCTGGTGCTGTTCGCGCTGCGCGAGCGGGTCGGCGCCGAGACCTTCGACCGGATCGAGCGCACCTTCCTGCGCGAACACCGGTACGGCACCGCCACCACCCGGGACTACCTGCGCACCGCCTCCGCGGCCTCCGGCCAGGACCTCTCCGGCTTCCTCACCGACTGGCTGTACGGGCTGCGCACCCCGCCGATGCCCGGCCACCCCGACTGGACGGTCACCCCGGTGACCTCGGACCCGGCGGCAGCCGCCCGCGGTGTCCCCACCGAGGCGCCGCGCGGTTCCGGAACGCTCTGACCCGCCGTCACCCGGTCGGCCCGATCCGTGGTCCGCCGCCCCCTGCGTCCCACCCGTACGCCCCTGGCGCGCCGCGTCGTGCGCCCGGACGCCCCGTGAGCGCCTCTGGCCGGACGGGCCCGACACGGCCATCGTGGTGCCCACGGCCCGCCCGCCGCCCGGCCGAGTCCCGGCCGGCTCGCGGGCCGTCCAACCTCCCCGCGCCGGCCGGCCGAAAATCCCCGCGCCCGGAAGACAACCCGAAACACCGTCCGGCACGTTCATCAGCTGTGAGTAGGACACCACGATCGCGGCCCAGCAGGCCGCCACGGCTGACAGGGACGGCACGGACACCATGGCGGGGACGGCGGGATGAGGGATGGCACACCGGACTTCGAGGAGTTCGTCTCCGCCTGCGGCCCGAAGATGTTGCGGGTGGCCTGGCTGTTGACCGGCGACCCGCACCAGGCGGAGGATCTGCTGCAGACCGCGCTCGCCAAGGTCTGGCCCAAATGGGACCGGATCTCCATCGACCGGCCCGAGGCCTACCTGCGGAAGGTACTGGTCAACTGCAACGTCTCCTGGTGGCGCCGCCGCTGGACCGGCGAACTGCCGCACGGCGAACTGCCGGAGCCGCCGCCGGCGAGCGCGGACCCGTACGAAGGGGTGGTGCTCGGAGAGGTGGTCGCCCAGGCCGTCCGCGCCCTGCCGCCGCGCCAACGGGCCGTGGTGGTGCTGCGCTTCTTCGAGGACCTCAGCGTCGAGGAGACCGCCGAGGTCCTGGGCTGCAGCACCGGCACGGTCAAGAGCCAGACGCACCGCGCGCTCGCCGCGCTGCGCGGCCGGCTGCCGGCCCGGGAACTGCTGCTGGCGGGGGGACCTCGTGATCGGTACTGACCTGCTGGACCCGGACGACCCGAGGCCGGACGGCGGTGAGGGCGAGGAATTGCGGATCCTGCTCCACCAGGCCGTACCGGAGCTCGCCACGCCCGAGGACCGGATGGAACGGGTGCGCGCCCGCGCCATCGGCACCCGGCGCCGACGGCGGGCCGCCGGGCTCGGGGCCGGACTGACCGCCGGGCTGGTCGCCGCGGCGCTCGCCGCCGCGCCCGCGATCGCGCCCACGCCGGAGCACGGGGTGGCGGCGGGGCCGGGGACGGCTGCGGGACCGGGGGTGACCGGACCTGCCGAAACAGTGCCGGGCGGGGAACCGCCCGCTCCGACTGCCGGCGCCAGCCCGGCACCGACCACGGTGCCGATGCCCGGATCGCAGGTCCACTTCTCGTCGTACCCGAGCCTGGTGCTCGACCTGCCGAGGGGCTGGTACAGCCAGAGCATCTTCAACGGCGACCCCCGGAACGGCATCGGCTACCTGGCCACCGGGCCGATCAGTCCCGCGCCCCCCTGCCGGACGGCGGGCATCGCCTGCCCGTCGGACAGTCTGCTGCCCGTCGGCGGCGCCCTCCTCACCCTCCGGCTGGTGGACCAACCGGACCTGGTCGGGAAGTTCACCACCGAATCAGCCCTGACCTCCGACGTCACGCTCGACAAGGAATGCCTCACGCTCGGCGGCACCCGCGAGCTCATCGGCCATCGGGCCGTCGCCCGGACCGGCACGCTGGTGCTGATCCAGCTGACGGCCTGCCTGCGGGAGCCGTCGTACCTGACGATCCAGCAGGTACAGCAGGTGCTGGACTCGATCCGGACCGCCGAGGGGAGCACTCCCTCGGCGGCCACGACCCGCTGAGGACCGCCCGGGCCGAGACACGGCGGTGCGGGCCCGGCGACCGTGCCGGGCCCGCACCGGGTGGGTCAGTACCGCAGGACGGCCGCGATGTGGCCGCGGGCGCCGAGTTCGCCGGTGGGGACGAACTGCACCTTGGCGCCGGTGTCGAGGGCGCGCTCCACGATCTCGTCGACCATGTCCTCGCGGACGTCGGGCTCACCGGCCGCCGCCGGGACGAGGTGGTTGTCGGTCACCCGGACGGGCTGCCAGTAGTCCTCCTCCACCGCGACCACCGCGGCCCGGCCCTCGGCGACGGTCTGCCAGACCTCGTCGATCCCGGCGGCCAGGCCCTTCACGCCCTGGGCCTGGTCGAGGCGCTCGTGCAACTCGGTGACGGCCTTGCTGCCCTGCTCGGCGACCGTGGACCGGACGGCCTCGGCCACCGCGGCGGCGGCGGCGTGGCCGAGGCCGCCGTGCGAGACCTGGGCGGTGGCCCGCTTGGCGGCGGTGCCGACCTCGTCGAGCAGGGAGATCGCGGCGGCCTCGCCGAGCACGTACAGCGGGCGGTTGTCGGCCTCCAGCACGGCGGCCAGTGCGGTGTCGGCCGAACGCAGGAAGCGGCGGGTCTCCTCGTCGCGGAAGGTGCTCGGTACGTCCCCGATCCGCTCCTTGCGCTCGACGTCCCAGTCCGGCGGGACCTGGTCGAGCGGGAAGGCGGCACCCGTGTGCTCGGCCAGGTGCGGCCCGCTGCCGCTGAACAGGGCGACCCGGTCGGCGGCGACGGTCAGCACCCAGTAGGGCGCACCGGCGGTGTAGGCGGAGACCAGGTTGCGGGTCAGGAAGGTTTCGGACAGCACGACCCGGGAGGGCACCGGGCGCGGCAGGGACCACACCTGGTGCTCGCCGGGGGCGGCGAAGATCACCAGACCGTCCTCGGCGTGCACGAGGTCGACCTCGGTGAGCGCGCGGTCCAGCTGCTCGACGACGTCCAGCCGGTCGGCCCGGCTGACCGCCTCGTCGGCGTGCAGCCGGTTCTTCGCCTCGGCGACGAGGTTGCGCAGGCGGACCGGGTCCTGGGTGTTGTCGGGCTCGCTGCGGTGGGTGGGCAGCAGAACGGAGACGGCCGGGTAGCGCCGGGGGCGGCGCAGCTCGGCGAGGACGGCTGGAGTGAGTTCGGCTGCGTGCATCGGGTGCCCTTCGTGTCGCGGTGGGGGGTCCTGGTCGATGAGACCGACGTCGATGAGACCGAAAGTGTGGTGATTCAACCGATTTGCCGGAATCATTCCCGACCCCTCCCCATCCCACCGCCGTCCCACGCCTCCCGCCACCGGAAAAGGCCCGGGGCCCGACCGCCCGTCCGACGCCCGCGGCCCCGGCCGCACGGCCACGGACGAGGGAATCCACCACCGTCCTCGTAACCCGCCCGGCGGATCGTCGTTGGACCCGCCATGAAGAAGCGCAGCATGCTCGCCGTCGCCTCGCTCGCCGTGGGTTTCGTGGCCTCGCTCACCGCGCCGAGTGCGCACGCCAGTGCCGTCGGGGGGCAGGACGGACTGTCCGGGTCGCTGACCAGTGCGCCGGACGCGTTGCCGGGGGAGGTCGGGGACGCGGGCGGCGTGCTCGGGGAGGCGACCGGGTACGTGACGGGCTCGGCCGACGGACTGGTCGGTGTCACCCCCGCGTAGCTCGCGGCAGCGCTGCGGTGCCGCGGTGCCGCGTCAGGACAGCGGGGCGCCGAGGTCCTGGGTCCAGTAGGTGCCGGCGGGGCCGGTGGCCAGGCCGACACCGACGTCCTTGAAACCGCAATCCAGCATGTTGGTCTGGTGGATGCCGCCGTCCATCCAGTGGGCGACCACCGCGGCGGGGGACGTCGGACCCCGGTCGAGGTTCTCGCCCCACTGGGACCAGCGGTAGCCGACGGCCGTCAGCCGGGCGTCGGTGCGGACGCCGTCCGGGTTGACGTGGTCGAAGAAGCCACGCGCGACCATGTCGTCGGCGTGCTTCTGGGCGGCCGCGTGCAGCCGGGGGTCGATCCGCAGGGGGGCGCAGCCCACCTTGCCGCGTTCGGCGTTGACGAGGTCGACGAGTTGGCGCTCCGAGGTGGGCGGCGGCGGGGCCACCGACCGGGTGGCGGTGGGTGACGGCGTGGCCGTCGGCGTGTCGCTGGGGGTCGGCGTGGGCGTGGCCGCCAGGGTGACCGGGGCGGCGGCCGGGGTCGCGGGGGGCACCGGGGCGGCGGGAGCGGCGGCCGGGGTGGTGGGTTCGGGGGTCGCCTCCCTCGGGGTGTCGGTGGGGTGCGACCAGACCAGGGCGAGGGTGGTGACGGTCACCACCGCCACCGCACCGCTCGCCAGGACGGCCTTGCGCGCGGCCGTCCCGGCCCAGCCCGCATGGGTGCTCGCGGCGGTCGGGGCGGCGGTGGCGGCGGTGGCCGCGGTGTGCTGGAAGTGCAGCAGCGCGGGCGAGCCGAGCGGGATCGGCACCAGGGCGAGGCCGGCCAGCAGTCCTTCGGCGGGGAAGAGGTCGCGGCCGAGGCGGTCGCAGGTGGCGCAGCCGCGGATGTGGCGGGCGATGCGCTTGCGCCACACGGAGTTGGGGGTGCCGTCGAAACCGGTGGTGACGTCGGCGAGTTCGGGGCAGCGGGGGTAGGCGCCGAGGGCGCGGACGACGATCCGGCCGGCTTCGAGCTGCTTCTTCATCCGCTGCACGCGGACGGCGGTGTGCTGCGGGGTCAGGTCGAGGGCGTCGGCCAGTTCGGCGCGGGTGAGTTCGCCGCTGGCCTCCAGCCACCAGAGGGCGAGGAGTTCGCGGTCGTCGGGGTCGAGCCAGCGGGTGGCCTCGGCGACTTCCCGGCGCTGGCCGGAGAGGCCGAGGCGCAGGACGGTGAGGTCGGTGAAGTCGGCCCTGGGGTCGGCGAGTTCCCAGGTCTCGTCGAGGCCGCCGACGGTGGGCTGCTGCTGGCCGGCGGCGTGGCGGCGACGGATCTGGTTCATCGTGATGGCGACCAGCCAGGAGCGGAAGGACTCCGGCTCGCGCAGCCCGTCCAGGCCGTCCAGGGCGCGGATCATGGTCTCCTGGGCGACGTCGTCGACGTCGGCGTGACCGTCCAGGGCGCGCCCGGCGACGTTGTAGACGAGCGGCAGCCAGGCGGCGACCAGCGCCTCCTGGGCCTGCCGGTCGCCCGCCTGGGCCGCGCGTACCAGGGTGGTCCCGGTCCTGTTCTGCACGTCAGCGTTCATGGTCCGCACTCCGTCTTGCCGTGTTCCGTTCGCCGCTGCCTCCTCGGAGACCTGTGGTGAGTGATCAGATAACAACAATTTGCGCGGAATCGGAAAACGGACCCTGCCGGAGGACCGGTCAGGCCGGGGCGGCGAAGACCTGGGTCCACCAGGGGCCGCCGGAACCGGTCCGCACACCGACCCCGAGCTGCTTGAACGCGCAGTTCAGGATGTTCGCACGGTGGCCGGGGCTGTTCATCCAGGAATCCATCACCGCGGCCGGGTCCTTCTGGCCGCGGGCGATGTTCTCGCCCCAGGTGCTCCAGCGGTAGCCGGTCACCTCGATGCGGTGGTCGGCGTGGTCGCCGTCGGGGCTGGCGTGGTCGAAGTAGTTGCGGTCCGCCATGTCGTCGCTGTGCGACTGGGCGGCGCCGGCCAGCCGGGGCTCGGCGCTGACCGGGCCGCAGCCGGCCTTGGCGCGTTCGACGTTGACCAGGTCGACGACCTGCTGGGCGGAGGAGGGCGCGGCGCCGCCGCCGACCGGGGTGGGCGCCGAGACGTTCGTGGGGGCGGGGGCGCCGGTGCGCTGCGCGGCGGCCGGGGTGCCGGTGGGCCTGGCGGGAGCGGGAGCGGTCACGGGCGTGCTCGGGCTCGGCTTCCCGGTGGCCGTCGGGGTCGGCGTCGGGGTCGCCGGGGTCGCCGGAGCCGTCGGGGACGCCGGGGCGGCGGGGGTGGTCGCGGCGGCAGTGGTCGGGGCCGGTGCCGGGTCGGTGGTGGCCGGGGTGGCCGGCGGCGCGGCGGCGTCGGGGGCCGCTCCCCCGGCGCCGGGGACCTGGATGCCGTCGTGGGTGCCGGCCTCGGCGGCTATCAGGGCGGCGTCCGCCGCCAGCGCCTGGCCGGTGGTGTCCCGGTCGGCCTGCTTGCCGCCGTAGGCCGCGTAGCCGGCGCCGACCAGGGCGGCGAGCAGTCCGGTGCCGGCCACGGCGGCGGCGACGGCGGCGACCGGGCCGACCGGACCGCGCCGGCGGCCCCGGCGGCCCCGGCCTCCGGGGCGTTCCGTGTGCCGCTGGGCGGCCCGGCGCGCGGCGCGGCCGCCGGGCCGGCCGGAGGCTCCGCTCCGTGCACCGCTCTCGGCACCGATCGCCGGGAGGATGGTCGTCCTGTCGTCGCTGTTCACGTGCCCACGCTTTCTGTCCGGGTCGGCGGGTCGGGTGCCGACACCTGGGAGACCGCCCGGCGGCGCGCCGATAACAGAAAGTCCGAACGAATGTCCGGCGGCAGGGTCGCGGGCCCGGCCGCGGCCGTACCCGGGGCCCGTACCCGGGGCCCGCCCTCAGGCCGCCCGAAGGCGGGTCACGGGGTGTCCGGGGCCATGTCGTAGGTGACGAACATGGTCCGGGTGGCGACCTGGTCGTACTTGCTGCGGGCGCGGTGGTTGTCGTCGGCGGTGATCCAGCGGACGGTGTTCCAGCCGCGCTCGGCGGCGATCGCCCGCAGCCGGGCCAGCAACTGGTCCACCGCGCCGCCGCCGCGCACCTCGGGCGCGACGAACAGGTCGTCGAGGAATCCTCCGACCGCGCCGTGCAAGGGGCGGGAGAACGGGCGGTAGTGGGCGAGTCCGACCGGCGTGCCGTCGCCGTCGCGGACCAGCAGGCACTCCAGTTCGTGGTCCGGGTCGTGGAGCCAGGACCAGACCAGTTCGGCCTTCTCCTCCGGCATCGGCAGCCGGTAGAACGCGCAGTAGCCGCGGAAGAGTTCGCGCCAGGCCGGGTAGTCGGCGCGCTCCGGCGCGCCGACGCTCCAGCGGGTCGTGCTGGTCAACTCGGTCTCCCTCGATCGGGCGGGCCCCGGGGTCGCCGGGCCGCGGTGTGGCGCCAGCATGACGGGCCGTCGGCTCCGCGCCGAGCTCCACCACGGCCAAGACCGGCCGCCCGCGCACTCCACTCCGGCGTGGTAGGGGCGCACCGCCCGCCGTGCGCCGGCCGGCCGGGTGGCCGATCCTGGACGCCCGGCCACGCATCACCCGAGGAGCGCCATGCGGCTGCGGCACCTGGCCCAGACGTCCCGCGCCGTCGCCGCCGAGCCCGGACGGCGGGCCAAGACGGCGCTGCTCGCGGACTGCCTGCGCGCACTGGGACCGGCCGAGGCCCCGGCGGCCGTGGGCCTGCTGTCGGGCGAGTCGCAGCGGCTGCGCACCGGCGTCGGCCCGGCGGGCCTGCGTGACCTGCCGCCGCCCGCCGCCGAGGCCTCGCTCGGCGTCCGGGAGACCGAACGGGAGCTGGAGCGGATCGCCGGGGTGCACGGGCCCGGCGCGCAGGCCGAGCGGCGGCGGCGGCTGGCCGGGCTGTTCGCCCGGGCGACCGAGGTCGAGCAGGCGTTCCTGCGCGCGGTGCTGGTCGGCGAGCTGCGCCAGGGCGCGCTGGACGCGCTGGTCGGCGACGCCGTCGCCCAGGCGGCCGGGGTGCCCGCGGCGGCGGTGCGCCGGGCGCTGATGTTCCGCGGCTCCGCCCGGGCGGTGGCGGAGGCGGCGCTGACCGACGGGGCGCCCGCGCTGGCCGCGTTCCGGCTGGAGGTGGGCCGGGCGGTGCGGCCGATGCTGGCCGCCTCCGCGCCCGACGTGGCCTCGGCGCTGGAACGCACCGGCCCGGCCGCGCTGGAGTGGAAGCTGGACGGCGTCCGGGTGCAGGTGCACCGGGACGGCGCGGAGGTCGCGGTGTTCACCCGCGGCCTGGACGACATCACCGCGCGCGTCCCCGAGGTGGCCGAGGCGGCGCTCGCGCTGCCGCTGCGCTCGGCGGTGCTGGACGGCGAGGCGATCGCGCTCGGGCCCGACGGGCGGCCGCGCCCGTTCCAGGAGACCGCCGCGCGCGCCGCCTCCCGGCGGGATCCGGAGCGGCTGCGCACCGAAGTCCCGCTCAGCGCCTTCTTCTTCGACCTGCTGCACCGGGACGGCGAGGACCTGGTGGACCACCCCGGCCGGGAACGGTGGGCGGCGCTGGACGAGGCGGTGCCGGAGGGCCTGCGGGTGCCCCGCACCGAGACCGGGGACGGCGAGCGGGCACTGGCGTTCTTCCGCGAGACCCTGGCCCGCGGTCACGAGGGCGTCCTGGTCAAGGACCCGGCGGTCGGGTACGCGGCCGGGCGGCGCGGCGCCGGCTGGATCAAGGTGAAGCCCCGGCACACCCTGGACCTGGTGGTGCTGGCCGCCGAGTGGGGCAGCGGCCGGCGGCGCGGGTTCCTCAGCAATCTGCACCTGGGCGCCCGGGCGGCGGGCGAGCCCGGGCTGGGCCCGTGGGTGATGCTCGGCAAGACCTTCAAGGGCCTCACCGACGAGACGCTCGCCTGGCAGACCGCCGAACTCCTCGCCCGCGAGAGCGGCCGGGACGACTGGACGGTGCGGGTCCGGCCGGAACTGGTCGTCGAGATCGCCTTCGACGGTCTCCAGCGCAGCCCCCGCTACCCGGCGGGGCTGGCCCTGCGGTTCGCCCGGGTGGTGCGCTACCGGCCGGACAAGGGCGCGGCCGAGGCCGACACCGTCGCCACCGTCCGGGAGATTGCCGCCGCCGAGGGGCTGTGAGCCGTCCTTTGGCGGAGTAACGTCAATTTCAAACCCCCTTCGCGGCGGCACTGGACCGGCTCCGAACCGAATCGGCCATTCTGGACGATCCCCGCATCGCCCCTCCGTGGACGCGAGGGTGGCGGTTAGGTTGGCAATGACAACGAGAGGCGGCCGCCGGACGCCCGGGGCCGCACTGGCGAGAGGTGCTCGACCATGAAGGTGAGCGTCGACCGGGACCGCTGCTGCAGCTCCGGGATGTGCGTCCTGAACGCTCCGGAGATCTTCGACCAGGACGAGCAGGACAGTCTGGTGGTCCTCCGTCAGACCGAGTTCAAGCCCCCGCAGTTCGCCGTGCTGAGGCTCGCGGCCGAGCTCTGCCCGGGCGGCGCGATCACCGTCACCGAGGAGGACTCCGCCGAGGACGTCGGCTGACGCCCCCACCGGCTCCCGGCGGTCCCCCGCCCGCCCCGACCCCGGCCACCGTGACGACCGCCGCTCCCGGCCGCCGTCGCGCGAACCGTCGGCCCCGGCGCCACCCCACCCACCCGAGGACATTGCGACGCAAGGAGACCCCACCTTGACGAGCACACCCACCGCCCGGACCTTCCCGATGCCCGCCCCGCGCGACGCGGGCTGTCCGTTCAGCCCGCCGCCCGCCTACACCGAGGCCGCCGCGACGGCGCCCATCACCCGCGCCGCCCTGCCCGGCGGCGAGTCCTGCTGGCTGGCCACCGGCTACGCCGAGGTCCGCACCATCCTGTCCGACCGCCGGTTCAGCGCGGACGCCCGCCACCCGGGGTTCCCGATGCTGGTGCCCGGCCGTCGGGAGGCCCTCCTCGCCAACCCGAGCTTCCTGCGGCTCGACGACCCCGAGCACGCCCGGCAGCGCCGGATGGTCACCGGCGACTTCCTGGTCAAGCGGGTCGAGGCGATGCGACCCGGCATCCAGCAGATCGTCGACGAGGCGCTCGACCGGATGACCGACGGCCGGACCGAGGCCGACCTGGTCGCCGACTTCGCGCTGCCCGTCCCCTCGCTGGTGATCTGCCTGCTGCTCGGCGTCCCGTACGAGGACCGGGACCGCTTCCAGGGCCTCAGCCGGACCCTGCTCAACAAGCACAGCTCGGCCGAGGAGGTCCAGGCCGCCTCGGACGAACTGCGCGAGTACCTGGGCGGCCTGGCCGCCCGCAAGCGGGAGGAGCCGGGCGACGACATACTCAGCCGGCTCGCCGTCCGGGACGACCTCACGCCGGACGAGGTCGCCACGACCGGCATCCTGCTGCTGATAGCCGGGCACGAGACGACCGCGAACATGATCTCGCTCTCCACCGCCCTGCTCCTCGACCAGCCCGAGCAGATCGCCAGGCTGGCCGACCCGGCCGCGCTGCCCGGCGCCGTCGAGGAACTGCTGCGCCACCTCACGATCGTGGACCACGGACTGCCCCGGGTCGCATTGGAGGACGTCGAACTGGGCGGCACCGTGATCAGGGCCGGGGAGGGCGTGATCGCGCTGATCTCCACCGCCAACCAGGACGAGGAGATGTTCGGCGGCGCCGACCTGCGGCCGACCGACCAGCTCGACCTCGGCCGGGACGCCCGGCGGCACATGGCCTTCGGCTTCGGCGTGCACCAGTGCCTCGGGCAGCCGCTCGCCCGCGCCGAGCTCCAGATCGCCCTGGCCACCCTGTTCCGGCGGCTGCCCGGCCTGCGGCCGGCGGCCACCGGGGAGGGCCGGAAGTTCCGCTCGGAGGCGTTCATCTACGGAATGCGGTCGCTGCCCGTCACCTGGTGACGGCCGTCGGACGGAGGGCGGGGCCGACCGGCGGCCGGACAGGGTCCAGGGCGTGTTTCATCATTCGCGTCGGATCAGCGCGCGGCGGTGGGCGCCCGGCTGGGCGTGCCGGCGGAGCGCCCTCGTACTGGGCCGTACTTGGGTGCTTCGCCGGTGCGTCCAGCCGGGATGCCCGGCGTCGCGCGCGCGGCGGGAATGATGAAACACGCCCTAGGCCGTTCGGCTGGCCCCGGGGCCGGGGCGGGGGCAGGCTGGGGGGTGAGAGACAGACCCGGCCCTGCCGCACCCCGGCTCGGAGCGCGCCCGGACCGGCCGAGGAGACGGAGCCCGCCATGACCGACATGAGCGAACGGGCCGAGATGAGCACGGACCGTGACGAGGACGTCCGCGCCGCGGATCCCGAAGAGGGCATCACCTCGATGCAGAACCTGCACGCGCAGGACACCTCCCAGGCGGAGGGCGAGCCCACCCTGGAGGAGTCCGGTCCGGACCGCTGAACAGCTGTGAGCACCCGACCGCCCGGTGGGACCGGGCGGTCTTCGCGACCGCAGGTGTCGCTGCCCCGACAGCGACTCACCGGCGGGGGAGGATAGGCGCATGACCGAACACGATCAAAACGGCAGGCAGGCCCGACCGCCCGTCGACCCGCGCACGTCGTGGGCGACCTGGACCACGCAGTCGATCATCAGTGGCCCCGGCGGGGTCACCACCACCGAGATCGGTCCCATCTCCGGGGACCTCACCGTGCACACCACCTGGGTGGACGGCGAGGCCCGGCTCACCGTCCAGTACACCGGCGCGCTGGACTGGTACACGGTGACCGGCAGCCCCGTCCCGGCGACCGACGAGACCACCGCCCGGGCGATACACCAGGCGATGGTGAACGGCGTCAAGGCCGGCCGGGGCGCGGCCGCCCCGGCTCCGCCGGACAGGGCCTAGAACATCAGTCCCCCGGGACGACCTCGCCCCGTACCGCCGGCGCCGCGGCGGCCCAGTAGGCGCGGTCGACCGGGGGACGCGCACGCAGGTCCGCGCGGACCTCGCCGGCCAGCCGGCGGGTGTCGCGCCGGTTGACGGTGGCACCGATGCCGGCGCCGACCAGCAGCGGGGTGAGCGACGGCAGGCGGCGCAGCGAGCTGCGGGTGAGCCGGCGGCTGAGCTGCTGGCGCACCTCCGCCCCGAGCGCCAGGGCGGCGAACCCGGCCGGCCGGGACAGCAGCCTCGCGTCGATGCCCCGGCGGTTGGCCCAGGCGGCCAGGTAGGCCCCGGCCCGCTGGGTGACACTGCCCGGCGCCCGGGCGCCGTAGACCTCGTGCAGTTCGGCGATCAGCTTGATCTCCACGGCCGCGACGGCGAGCGTCTCGGCCGCGATCTCCACCGGCATCGCGGGCGGCACCGGCAGCATCGCCGCCGCGCCCACGCCGGCGCCGAGCGCGCCGGAGGCCCGGGCCGCGCCGGTGACCAGCAGGTCGGCCAGCGCCTCGGGGTCGGCCGCACCGGGGTGCTGGGCGCGCAGCGTGGCGAGGTCGCGCACCGGGATCCGCGGCGCGGCCTGCACCAGCTGCTCGGTGAGGGCGCGACCGCCGAACGCGGCCCCCTTGGCGGCGACCCGGCCGCCCCGGCCGAGCAGGTGGGCCACGTTCGCCACCAAGGCCCGGCCGCGGCCGCGGCCGGCCCGGTACTCGGCGATCCGCCACTCGCCCTCGGGCTGCTCGGCCTGCTCGACCAGTTCGGCGAGCTCGCCGGCCAGGCCGGCGTCGGGCACGGGGGCGGGGGTGGGAGCGGGCTCGGGAACAGGCCTGGAACGTCCGGGTTTACGGAAGACTGCCATAGATGTCCGGTACCCCCTCCGCTCCCGGGGTACGCCCTACCCGGTGATCTCGACCCCGCGCCAGAACGCCACCCGGCCGCGGATCTCCTCGGCCTCCGGCTTCGGGTCGGCGTAGTACCAGGCCGCGTCGGGGTTGGTCCGCCCGTCCACTTCCAGCGTGTGGTAACCGGCGGTGCCCTTCCAGCCGCAGACGGTGGTGGTGTCGGACGGACGCAGGAACTCGGTCCGGACGGATTCGACCGGAAAGTAGTGGTTGCCCTCGACGACGACGGTCTCGTCGCTCTCGGCGACGACGGTGCCCTGCCAGCGCGCTGTGGTCATGCGGCCGATTCTGCCCCAGGGGCGGACGGCACCCGGGTGGTTCGCGGAAATCGTCGGTGGACGCCGGACGGTCAGGGCATCAGCCGGGGCGGCGGTCAGGGCAGCGGCTCGGCGTGGACCGGCAGGTGCGGGGACTGGTGGCCCCCGCTGGCGAGCATCCGGACCTCGCCGGCGTCGCTGATCTCGGCGCGGACGATGCCGCTGGCGTCCTCGTACACCGGGTGTCCGCCCGGGCCCGTCGCGCTGGTGCGGACGACCACGACGACGTCCTGCGGGGCCTGGGTGCCGGGGGTGCCGGGGAAGGTGAGCACGTAACGGTTCGCGGGGGTCATCTCCATCTCCTGTCCCGATTGTCCCGATCTCCTGGTCCCGATGCGCGGCCGCGGTCGGCGGACCCCGCCGGACGGCGGTCGGCCTACGCGGTGGCCTCGGCGGCCCGGGCGGGCGCGCCGCGGACCTCCAGCTCGGTGAGCAGCCGGGCGGTGGCCTCGGCGACCGCGTCCACGGCCCGGTCGAAGGCCTCGCGGTTGTGCGCCGCCGGGGCGCGGAACCCGGACACCTTGCGGACGTACTGGAGCGCGGCGGCGCGGAAGTCGTCCTCATCGGCGTCGAGCGTCACCGGCGGGCGCAACGTCTTGATGTTGCGGCACATGCACCCAGTCTCGCGCGTGGACGCCGTACTGGCGACCCCCTCCCGTCACACGCACCTCACGGCGGCGTCATCCGGCCGGATTAGGATGCCGGACGAACGAATCCCCCCGTCCCGCCGCGCTTCCCCGTCCGCGGGCGTCACCCCGGAGTCACCCCCTTGCCTCTCGCGCTGCTCGCGCTGGCCGTCACCGCGTTCGCCATCGGCACCACCGAATTCGCCGCCATGGGGCTGCTCCCCCAGGTCGCCGACGATCTGCACGTCTCCATCCCGCAGGCCGGCTGGCTGATCTCCGCGTACGCGCTGGGCGTGGTCATCGGCGCCCCGCTGCTCACCGCGCTGGCCTCCGGCCGGCCCCGCAAGGCGGTGCTGGTGGCGCTCGCCGGGCTGTTCGCCACCGGCAACCTGCTGTGCGCGCTGGCACCGGACTTCTGGACGCTGGCCGCCGCCCGGCTGATCACCGGACTGCCGCACGGCGCGTTCTTCGGGGCCGGCGCGGTGGCCGCGGCCGAACTGGTGGCCCCCCACCGCCGGGCCCGGGCGGTGGCCGTGATGTTCTCCGGGCTGACCATCGCCAACATCGTCGGCGTGCCGGCCGCCACACTGCTCGGCCAGCACCTGGGCTGGCGGGCGACCATGCTGGTGGTCGTCCTGATCGCCGCCGCCGGGACGCTCGCCATCGCCCGGCTGGTGCCGTCGCTGCCCTCCCCCGGGCAGGCCGGGCTCCGGCACGAGCTGCGGGCCTTCCGCGACGGGCAGCTGTGGCTGGCGCTGGCCACCGTGGTGTTCGGCTGCGGCGGCTTCTTCGCCTGCTACAGCTACATCGCGCCGCTGCTCACCGAGGTCTCCGGGTACGCCACCGGCTCGGTGACGCTGGTGCTGGCGCTGTTCGGGGTGGGGATGACGATCGGCAACGTGATCGGCGGGTTCGCGGCCGACCGGGCGCTGCGCCCGACGGTCTGCGCCGCCTTCGTGCTGCTGGCCGCCACCCTGGCGCTGTTCGCGGTGACCTCGCACGCACGCTGGTCGGCCGCCGTCACGGTGGTGCTGATCGGGCTGTTCGGCTTCGCGATCGTGCCGGCGGTGCAGACGCTGGTCCTGCAGAAGGCGCGCAGCGCGCCGACGCTGGCCTCGGCGACGGTGCAGGGCGCGTTCAACCTGGCCAATGCGCAGGGCGCCTACTTCGGCGGGCTGGCCCTGGACGCCGGGTTCGGCTGGACGGCGCCGACGCTGGTGGGCGCCGTCCTGGCCGCCTCGGGCGCGCTGATCGCGGTGCTCGCCTGGGCGGCCGACCGGCGCCGGCCCGTGCCCGCCGCACCGGAGCCGGCCGCGACGGCACCGGCCGCGGCGGCACCGGTCGGCGTCCAGGGTTAGGCCTGCGGCTGGGCGAGGGGTTCGAGCTCGCGGTGGGCGGCGGCCAGCAGCAGGTAGCCCTCCCCGTTGGCCTTGATGCCGGCCTTCTCGTCCTCGGTCAGCTCGCGGCGGACCTTGGCCGGGACCCCGGCGACCAGCGAGCCGGGCGGCACCCGCATGCCCTGCGGCACCACCGCGCCCGCCGCGACCAGCGAACCGGCGCCGATCCGGGCGCCGTTGAGCACGGTGGCGTTCATCCCGACCAGGGTGTCGTCCTCGACCACGCAGCCGTGCAGCACCGCGTTGTGCCCGACCGAGATCCGCTCGCCGACCACCAGCGGGAAGCCCGGGTCGGCGTGCAGGGTGCAGTTGTCCTGGATGTTGCTGTCCCGGCCCACGGTGATGGACTCGGCGTCGCCGCGCAGCACCGCCCCGTACCAGACGCCCGCGCCGGGACCGATCGTCACGTCCCCGACCACGACGGCGTTCGGCGCGAGGAAGGCGCCCGGGTCGACGGTGGGCGCCTTGCCCCCGACTGCGGCGATCAGCGGCTCTGCCATGTCTCGTCCTCCTGGTGACGGTCGGCCGTTCCTGTCGCCGGACAGCGTAGGGGGCCGTCCGATCCGCGGCACCCGCCCTACCCCTGCCCGCCGCACACGCCGGCGTTCACCGCCCGCTGCCAGGCGGCGAGGGCCGCGGCCGGATCCGGTGTGTCGTAGAAGGTCGTGCTGTTGGCGAACTGGCGCTTCCCGTCGAGCGAGCCGAGCATCATCGTGCTGTAGCCGGGGATCCCGCCGGCGTGGCCCCAGAACGCACCGCACGGGGTGTCCACCCGCTGGAGGCCGAGCCCGTACGCCTGGCCCCCGCCGTGGGCGGTGGTCTTCTGCATCTCGGCGAGTTCGGCGGGGCGCAGCAGCCGGCCGCCGAGCAGGGCGCGGATGAACGTCGTCAGGTCCGCGGTGGTGGAGATGCCCGCGCCGGAGGGGCCGGCCATGGAGGGGTTGAGCGCGGTGACGTCGGCCGGGCCGCTGTCGAGCTTGAGGTAGGCGTGGGCGTGCGGGCCGGGGATGTCCGGGGAGTAGAGCGGCATCGAGGTGCCCGTCAGGCCGAGCGGGCGGATGATCCGGCGTTCCACCTCCTCGTTCCAGCCATGGCCGGTGAGGCGTTCGATGATCAGCGCGACCAGGGCGTAGTTGGTGTTGGAGTACTGCCAGTCCTGGCCGGGGCGGAAGGCGGGCGGGTACTTGTCGGCGAGGTCCACCTGGTCCTGCGGGCTGTAGGACGTGTAGCGGCCGGTGTCGAGCCAGTTCTGGTCGTAGGAGTTGAAGGCCGGGTCCTGGGTGTAGTCGGCGACGCCGCTGGTGTGGTTGAGGAGTTCGCGGACGGTGATGTCCGCGCTGTTCGGCACCGCGCCGGGCAGCAGGCTCTCCAGGCGGTCGTCCAGTCCCAATCGTCCCTCGCCGACGAGTTGGAGCAGCACGGTGGCCACGAAGGTCTTGGTGGTGCTGCCGATCCGGAAGCGGCCCGCGGGGTCGGCGGGGGCGTCGGCACCGAGCCGGGCGACGCCGGCGGCGGAGCGGTGGACGAGCCGGCCGTTCTCCCGCACGGCGGCGAGGGAGGAGGTGGCGACGTTCCTCGCGGTCAGGTCGGCGAGAGCCGTGTCGAGGGCCGTCCAGTCGGCGCTGCGGTCGGTGGCGCTCACCGGGCGGGCCGCGTCCTGGGCGGCGGCGGCCGGGGCGAGCGCGGCGATCAGGCCCGCGCCCGCGAGGGCCGCGACGGCGGCGCGCAGGGCCGGCCCACGTCGGCGGCGCCGGGTGGTGGTGGCTGGGTCGGTGGTCATGACGTCCTCCGTGGTCCGGCTGGCAGGGCTGTCAACCTCCGCCGCTGCCCTGGTCTTTGACACCATGGCAGGACGGTTGCGGGACGGTCGTCAGCCTCCGGGGCGGAGCGTCTGCTACCTGGGGAGGGGCGTGACCCTGACGGGTTCCCGGAGCCGCGCCCCCGAGCCGGGTCGGGGGCGCGGCGGGCCGGGGCGGGTCAGGAGGCCGGCGCCTTGGTGCGCAGGATCTCGATGAACGCGCGCAGCCACGCCGGGTGGTCGGGCCAGGCGCGGGCCGAGACGACCACGCCGTCCACCACCGCCTCGCCGTCGACGAATTCGGCGCCCGCCGCCTTCACGTCCGGCGCCAGCGCCGGGTAGGCGGAGCTGCGGCGGCCGGACAGCACCCCGGCGGCGGCGGTGATCAGCGGGCCGTGGCAGATCTGCGCGACCGGCTTGTCGCCGGCGAAGAAGTGCTGGACGATCCGCTGCACCTCCGGGTCGTTGCGCAGGTACTCGGGGGCGCGGCCGCCGGGGATGACCAGCGCGACGTAGTCGGCCGGGTCGACGTCGGCGAAGGCGAGGTCGGCGGGCCAGGTGTAGCCGGGCTTCTCGGTGTAGGTGTCGTACCCGTCGACGAAGTCGTGGACGACGAACTGGAGCCGCTTCCTGGTCGGGGCGGCGATGTCGACCTGGTAGCCCTCCTCGCGCAGCCGCTGGTACGGGTAGAACACCTCCAGCGACTCGGCGGCGTCCCCGGTGACGAGCAGGATCTTCGATGTCATCGCCGACATCCCTCCACATGGTCGAGCGTCCGACACGGCGTGGGCCCCGGCCGGTGGCCACCGGCCGCGGGCCCGGACCAACCTCCCGCACCGGCCGTGCCGTTGGCAACAGGGCGCACCGGGCGTACTGCGGCGCGTCACCGGGCGTACGCGCCTGCTGAGGGTCGTGCGTGCCGGGTCACCGCCCGGCTGCGGGCCGCGGCTGCCCGCGTCCTAGACTCCTGCTGCCCGCCACGACCGCACACCGGAGGAGCCCATGCCGGACCGCATCACCCACCTCGTCCTGCCCGGCTACCAGAACTCGGGCCCGGAGCACTGGCAGACCCGCTGGGAGGCCGCCGAACCGGACGCCTTCCGCCGGGTCCAGCAAGCGGACTGGGACCACCCCGACCAGAACGACTGGATCGCCCGGGTGGACGCGGCGGTGGCCGAGGCCGCCGCCGACGGGCCGGTGGTGCTGGTCGCCCACAGCCTCGGCTGCGTCACGGTGGCCCGCTGGGTGGCCACCGCTCCCGCCGGGCGGACCGCCGCGGTGCGCGGCGCGCTGCTGGTCGCCCCCGCGGACATCGACACCGCCGAAGTCCCGCAGCTGACCGGCTTCCGCCCGGTGGCCCTGGCTCCGTTCCCGTTCCCGGCCGTGGTCGTCGCCAGCACCGACGACCCGTGGGCCAGCCCCGAGCGGGCCCGGCTGTTCGCCGACGCGTGGGGCGCCCGGTACGTCGAGCCGGGCGCGTACGGACACCTCAACTCGGACTCCGGGCTGGGCGACTGGCCGGAGGGCCGCAAGCTGCTCGCAGAGCTGTGACGCATCGGACGGGGGGACGATGAGGAACCGGATGCCGAAGGCCAGGCGCGTCCTGGTCCGGCTGCTGCTGGCGGGCGGGGCGGCGGCCGTGCTGCTCTACACCGAGGGGCAGTGGGAGAGCCGCTCGGGCGGGCTGATGCTGGTCGCCGACCTGCTCAACCGGCCCGAGTTGCTGCTCGGTGCGGCGCTGGCCGCGCTGATCGCCGCCGCCTGGCTGGGCGATCGGCGCACCGCCGTACGGACGGCCACCCGGGCGGTCACGGTGACGGCCGGAGTGGTGTTCCTGCTCGGCGTGCTGGCCGCGCACAAGGTCTCGGCGGCCGAGACGCGCAGCCGGGAGACCGCCCCGGCCCGCCCGGAGCTGGCCCTGGTCGTGGTGCACCGCTCGTACGCCACCGCGCCGAAGGACAACGACGACTGGCAGGTCCTGCTGGAGGTCGGTGCGGGCTGGTCCGGGCGGCGCTGGTCGCTGGCCCAGATCGGCCGGGCACCGGACGACGCCCGGCTGGTGGAGGCGAGTTGGACCGGCCGGGACCAGATCACCGTGGTGACCGACTCCTACCGGCGGGTCTTCAACCTGGACCAGGACACCGGCGAGCCGGTCGAGGCACGGTAGCGTCCGCGCCACGGCAGCCCCACCGCGTGGGCGAACCGCCTGAGTGCGGGTACTCGGGCGGGGCCGGGCGGCTCACTGGTCCTGGTTGTCGCCGGGGTCGGCCGGCGCGGAGGGGGCGAACGGGGTGGACTGCCCGGCCTGCCCGGCCTGCGGGGACGGCGCGGAGCGGCCGACCGGGCTGTTCGGGTTGAGCGGGCCGACCGGAGCGCCCGAGTTGCCCGCAGCGCCCGTACTGCCCGTGCTGCCCGGGGTGCTCAGGGTGCCGGGGCTGCTCGGGTTTCCGGGGCTGCTCGGGCGCTGCTTGCCCGAGCCGCTCCCGCAGGTGCCGGTCGGCGAGCCGCTGGGGGTGGCGCAGTTCGGGTCGCGCTTGGGCGGGTCCGGGATGTAGACCGTCGGGAATTCCTTCTCCGGCATGTTCCGGACGGCGTCGCTCATCGCCTGCTCCCAGATCGGGCCCGGGCCGGTCGCGCCGAAGACCTCCTGCTGGTAGTGGCCGCCGATCCGGATGTTCTTCATCGGCACCTTGGTGCCCGGGCTGCCCAGCCAGACCGAGCCGGCCAGGTTGCCGGTGTAGCCGGTGAACCAGGCCGACTTCTTCTCGTCCGTCGTCCCGGTCTTGGCCGCGATCTGCCGGCGGTCGTCCAGCCTGAGCTCCTTGGCGGTGCCCTTCTCCGTCACCCCGAGCAGCACGCTGTTGATCACGTCGGCGGTGTCCGTGGACATCGCCTCGGTGCACTTGGCCGGGCTCACCGGGACGTCCTTGCCGTCCACCGTGGAGATCTTGTTGATCGCCAGCGGCGCGCAGTAGGTGCCGCGGGCCGCGAAGCTCGCGTACACGTTCGCCATCGTCAACGGGCTCACCTCCTGGGTGCCGAGGCCGAGGGCGGGCAGTTCCTGCAGCGGGTCTCCGCCGGCCTTGCCGGTGACGCCCAGCTTGTTGGCCATCTGCTTGACCGCGCAGAGGCCGATCTCCTGCTCCATCTGCACGAAGTAGGTGTTCACCGAGAGGGCCATCGCCTCCTTGAGCTCGTACGGGCCGACCTCGCGCGCGCTCTCGTTCGGGATGCTGCCCTCCTTCTTGCCCTTGTTCAGGTTCTTCCAGGTGCCGTCGCAGGTCTTCATCGTCGGCCAGTCCATGCGGTTGGGCGAGTCGTACCGCTGGGTGGGCGGCAGGCCGGCCTCCAGGGCGGCGGCGGCCACGATCGGCTTGAAGTTGGAGCCGGGCTGGAAGCCGATGCCGCCGCCCATCGCCGCGTCCACGTTGTAGTTGACGACGGTCTGGTTCTTCTCCTTCGCCAGACCGTAGGGGCGGGTCTGCGCCATCGCCAGGATCTTGCCGGTGCCGGGCTCGACCATCGTCATCGCCGCCGAGACCGGGTCGGTGACGTACACCTGCTCGGAGACGGCCTTCTGGGCGGCGGCCTGCTTCTCCGGATCCAGCGTGGTGTAGATGTTGAGGCCGCCGGTGTCCCACAGCTTCTTGCGCTCGGCCGCGCTCTTGCCGAACACCGGGTCCTGCTTGACCACGTGGCGCACGTAGTCGCAGAAGAAGCCCATGCCGGCCTGGGCGGTGATGCAGCCGTTCTGCGGGTCCTGGTACTTCAGGCCCAACGGTGCGGCCTTGGCCTCCTTGGCCTGGTCCGCGGTGATGTGCTTGTTCTCGACCATCTTGTCGATCACGGTGTCCCGGCGCTTCTGCGCGGCCACCGGGTGCAGCTTCGGGTCGTACTGGGACGGGTTCTGCACCAGCCCGGCGAGCATGGCCGCCTCGGGGAGGGCGAGGTCCTTCGCGTCCTTGCCGAAGTAGCGCTGGGCGGCCGCCTGTATGCCGTACGCCTGATGGCCGTAGAAGGTGATGTTCAGGTAGTTGGTGAGGATCTGATCCTTCGTCAGATCCTCCTCCAGCTTGATGGCGTACCGGAGTTCCTGGATCTTGCGGCCGAGCGTCTTGCGCTGCGCCTCCAGGACGGCCACCGGGTCGTCGCCGGCCTTCTCCACGTTGACGTTCTTCACGTACTGCTGGGTCAGCGTCGACGCGCCCTGGACGGCGGCGCCGCTCTCCGCGTTCTTGGTGATCGCCCGCAGGATGCCCTTGAGGTCGACGGCGCCGTGCTCGTAGAAGCGGGCGTCCTCGATGTCCACCTGCGCCTGGCGCATCAGCGGTGACATCTGCTCGGCGGGTATCACCGTGCGGTCCCGCTCGTAGACCTTGGCGATCAGGCCGCCCTTGGCGTCGAAGACCTGGGTGGCCTGCGACAGTGCCGGCGCCTTGAAGTCGTCGGGGATGCTCTCGAAGCCCTCGGCGCTGCTCTTGGCCCCCAGCCCGACGGCGCCCGCCGCGGGAAGGATGAGGCCGGCCAGCAGGACACCGCCGAGAGTGCAGCAGCCGAGGAACGTGACCGTGTGACCCAGGAATCCGATCGGGGTCTCACGGCGCCGCGGGCGCGGCACCCAGGTGTCGCCCGCGTCCGGGGCAGGTATGCGGCTCTTCGGTGACATAACTGGAACACTACGGCCGCGAATACCGTGCCAGGGCAGGGTGTTGGCGAAGCTTTGTCACAAATCCGCCACAGATTCGGCTCATTCCAGCTGGTCGGACGGGTGCCCGGGTTCGGACAAGGACCGTTCGCCTACGGCCTGTTGCTCCCGCCCGGACGCCGCCCGGACGCCGCGCTCCGGCTACCGGAGGGTCAGGATGCGCGGGCCGTCCTCGGTGACGGCGACGGTGTGCTCGATGTGCGCGGCGCGGCTGCCGTCCGTGGTGCGCAGCGTCCAACCGTCCGGGTCCGTGCGGTAGTCGCCCCGGCCGCCCGCCGTCAGCATCGGCTCCAGCGCCAGCACCAGGCCGGGGCGCAGCGGGTAACCCCGGCCCGGGCGCCCCTCGTTGGGCACGTGCGGGTCCTCGTGCATGCTGCGCCCGATGCCGTGCCCGCCGAAGCCTTCGAGCAGACCGTAGCGCCCTGCGCGGGCGACCTTGCCGATGGCGTGCGCGATGTCGCCGATCCGGTTGCCGACCACGGCGGCGGCGATCCCGGCCTCCAGGGCGCGCCGGGTGGTGTCGATCAGTGCCGCGTCCTCGGGCCGGGCGGCGCCGACGGTGAAGCTGACGGCGGAGTCCCCGGCCCAGCCGTCCAGGAGGGCACCGCAGTCGATGCTCACCAGGTCGCCGTCGCGCAGCCGGTAGCCGCCCGGGATGCCGTGCACGACGGCGTCGTTCACCGAGGCGCAGATGACGGCCGGGAACGGCACGGGCGCGAAGGACGGCCGGTAGCCGAGGAACGGCGAGGTGGCCCCGGCCGCCCGCAGCACGTCGCGCGCCACCTCGTCCAGCTCCAGCAGGCTGACGCCCTCGGCCGCCGCGTCCTGTACGGCGGCCAGCGCGTCCGCCACCACCCGCCCGGCTTCGCGCATCGCGTCCAGGGCGGCGTCCGACTTGATTTCGACCATGGTGAGCCGTCTCCCCTCGATCCAATTCTTATACCGGTATTTGTATCACGGTCGGAGCGGGCGGCCGCGCGGCCGGACGGGAGCGCCGAGGCGGGGCACACGGCATGACCCCGGCGAGGAGGGCCTAGTATCGACAGCATGGTGAGGACTCCGCTGACCCCGTGGGAGCGCGAGCGCGGGGAGCGCTTCGGGGCGCTGCTGCGCGAGGCGCGCGGCGCACGCAGCATGGTCGAGGTGGCGGCGGTGGCCGGCGTCTCGGCGGAGACGCTGCGCAAGATCGAGACCGGACGGGCGCCGACGCCGTCGTTCTTCACCATCGCCGCGCTGGCGTTCGCACTGGATCTTTCGCTCGACGAGCTGGCGGCCGTGTGCGCGCTCCCGGAGGACGGCGAAGCCCTCTCGGCCTGACGCCTTAACGCTTTAACGGCTCGCCGCCTTAACGACTTAACGGCTTAACGACCTTTTGCCGGCGCCGGAATCGATCGTCACCAATCGATTACCCGGGGCTCCGGACACCGCCACAGGCGATCCTTGACGCGTTCAGACCACCGAGGGTAGCGTCCTTGATTGTCGGCCTTCAGTTGAGGGACAAACGGACCCGTCCCGACTGGCTTTCGCCGCCGGATCGTCCTCCGAAGCCGCCCATCGCGGCCCCTCGGCGCTATCGCCCCCCGGAATTCCCCTGTCCGCCGATGTGCGTTCCCGGATTCTCCCCGGGCACCTCCGCGCCCGCTCGCTGAACGATCCCCATTCGGTTTCTCTCCAGGAGTTGAACCCATGGCCGGTTCGCGCCCGATCCGCACTCCCAAGGAACTGCTCGCACAGCACCTGATCCAGGAGGATCAGGTCGCGGCGATCACCGATGTCGCCAAACGGTACGCGTTGAGCATCACACCGGCGATGCGCAGCCGCATCGTCGGGCTGGACGACCCGGTGGCCCGTCAGTTCGTGCCCACCGAGGACGAGTTGACCTCGCTGCCGGAGGAGCGGGAGGACCCCATCGGCGACGATCCCTTCACCCCGGTGAAGGGCGTCACCCACCGCTACCCGGACCGCGTGCTGCTCAAGCCCGTCCTGGTGTGCCCGGTGTACTGCCGGTTCTGCTTCCGCCGGGAAGTGGTCGGCCCCGGCGACTCGATGCTGAAGGAGTCCCAACTCGCCGCCGCGCTGGACTACATCCGCTCCCACCCGGAGATCTGGGAGGTGATCTTCACCGGCGGCGACCCGTTCATCATGTCGCCCGACCGCCTGCGGCCGATCCTCAGGGCCCTCGACGGGATCGACCACGTCAAGGTGATCCGCTTCCACACCCGCGTGCCCGTGGTGGACCCGGACCGGGTGACCGAGGACCTCGTCGAAGCCCTCACCATGGACACGCCGGTCTGGGTCGTCGTGCACACCAACCACAGCCAGGAGATCGGCGACGGCGCGCGGCGCGCGCTGCGGCTGCTGGCCGGCTCCGGCATCCCGCTGGTCAGCCAGACGGTGCTGCTCAAGGGGGTCAACGACACCCCCGAGGCGCTGGAGGACCTGTTCCGCACCCTGATCGTCAACCGGGTCAAGCCCTACTACCTCCACCACGGCGACCTCGCCGTGGGCACCAGCCACTTCCGCACCACCGTCAAGGAGGGACAGGCGCTCGCCCGCAGCCTGCGCGGCCGCGTGTCGGGCCTGTGCCAGCCCACCTACGTGCTCGACATCCCCGGCGGCCACGGCAAGGTGCCCATCGGCCCGACCTACCTGAACGGGAACGGGACCGTGACCGACCCGTGGGGCATCGCGCACACCTACCCGCCCAAGAGCACCGAGGACTGACCGCCCCCGCCGAAGGGAACCACCGGCCCATGGTCTCCGAGCCCACCCCACGCCAGCCGGACCCCACCCTGCCGCCCGCGCCCCGGGGCTCCGGCACCGGCGTGCTCGGCAACGCCGTCCGCCACCCGGGAGGGACGCTGACGCTGATCGGGGCCTCGGCGATCTGGGGCCTGTGGACCACCGCGGAGAAGTACTCCATCCAGGGACTTCCCGTCATGACGGTGCTCGCCGTCTCCCTCCTCACCGCCGCCGCCCTGCCGTGGGCCGTCCTGCTGTACCGGGGCGGCCACCGGCGCCCGTCGCGCGACCAGTTGAAGCGCCTCGCCCTCCTCGGGCTGTTCGAGCCGATGGTGGGGTACGGGGCCATCGGGCTGGGGATGGCGCGGATCGACGCCACCCAGGCGTCGATCCTCCGCGGCTCCGAGGCGTGCTTCGTCGTCGCGCTGGCCGCGGTGATCGGCCGCCGGGCACCCACGCCGCGCGGTGTCGGCGGCGTCGTGCTGGGCGCGGTCGGCGTCGCCGCGCTGGGCGGGAGCCACGCCCTGCTGGGGCTCGGTGTGGGGGATCTCCTGGTGCTGGCCGGGACGTTCGCCGCCGCGGCGGCCACCATCGTCACCGGACGCATCGTCAGGGAGACCGATCCGCTCGTCGCCACGGCCTACCAGTTCGGCTTCGGCCTGCTCTTCTCCCTGCCGCTGTTCGCGGGCCAGTGGGTCATCAGCGGCAGCCTCGTCACCGACGACGCCCGCCCGCTGCACTGGATCGTCGCGGCCGGCGTCTGCGGCGGCGGGCTGGCCGGCGCCTTCCTGATGTACAACTACGCCGTTACGCGGACCCCGGTCACCACGGCGGGCGTCCTGCTCAACATCATCCCGGTGTTCGGACTCGCCTTCGCCGTGGCGCTCCTGGGCGAGCGCATCGACGTCTGGCAGTACGTGGGGGCCGCGCTCATCCTGGCCGGGATCTTCCTCTTCTCGGAGATCCCGGGGGCGGACGCCGACGGCTGAGCCCTGACCGGCGCTCCCCGACGGCGCTCCCCGACGGCGGTCCCGGACAGCGGTCCCGGACGGCGGTCCCGGACGGCGACGGCCCGCCGGGCGCGTGCTGCGCCGGGCGGGCCGTCGTGGGGCGCGGAGGTGGTCAGCTCACGGAGCTGTTGTAGCTGTCGATGGCGGGCTGGAGCTCCTTGGCCGCGTCGGCCAGGGCCTGCTGGGCGGTCTTGGAGCCGGCGATGGTCTGCTCGATGGCGGTCTC
The DNA here is from genome assembly GCF_040304045.1 of Kitasatospora sp. NPDC094016. NCBI lineage: Bacteria > Bacillati > Actinomycetota > Actinomycetes > Kitasatosporales > Streptomycetaceae > Kitasatospora > Kitasatospora sp. NPDC094016. Next base: position 23,979 of record NZ_JBEOUK010000056.1, on the reverse strand, counting down.
GACGCCCTTGCGGGCCTGCGGCATCACGCCGAGCAGGCAGCCGGCGGTGGCCGGGGAGGGCTTGGTGGCCTTGAGCTGCTCGATGGCCGTCTGGAACTGCGGGTACTTGGCCACCCACTCCTTGTCCTTGGGGTCGTCCAGGGCCTTGCGGTTGACCGGGAAGTAGCCGGTGCCGGTGTGCCAGGCGGCCTGCTGCTCGGGGGCGGTGACGAACTTCTCGAACTCCCAGGCGGCGCGCTTCTCGGCGTCGGAGTGGCCGGGGCCGCTGATCCACAGCGAGGCGCCGCCGATGACCGGGCCGCCCTGGTCGGTGGCGGCGACCTTGGGGAACGCCGCGGTGCCGACGGCGAACTTGGCGGCCTCGGTGTAGCCGCGCAGCACGCCGGTGGACTCCAGGTGCATGGCGACGGTGCCGGCCTTGAACGCGGCCTGGGCGTCGTCGGTGTTGCGGCCGGTGTTGGCCGCGTAGCCGCCCTTGACGAGGTCGGCCCACCACTGGACGACCTGCGCGCCCTGGGCGGAGTCGAAGACGGCCTTGCCGGCCTTGTTGGTACGGCCGTTGTCCTGGTCGCAGTACATGGTGCCGGACTCGGCGAGCAGCTGCTCGACGAACCAGCCGTAGATGGCGGCGCCGAAGCCGTAGCGGACGGTCTTGCCGTCGGCGTCCTTCTTCGTCAGCTTCTTCGCCAGCTCGCCGAGTTCGGCGAGGTCCTTGGGCGGCTGCGCCGGGTCGAGACCGGCCTCCTTGAAGGCGTCGGCGTTGAGGTAGAGCAGCGGCATCGAGGAGTTGAACGGCATCGAGACGAGCTTGCCGCCGACGGAGTAGTAGTTGCGGATGTTCGGGTCGAGGTCGTCGAGGGCGAAGCCGTCCTTGTCGGCGAAGGCCTGGGCCGGGACGGTCTGCTTGGAGTCGATCATGAACCGGGTGCCGATGTCGTAGACCTGCACCAGGGCGGGGGTGCCCTTCTGCTGCACCGCGGCCTTGTACTTGGCGACCAGGTCGTCGTACTTGCCCTGGAACTGCGCCTTGACCTCGATCTTGCCCTGGTGGGCGGCGTTGAACTGGCTGACCAACCCGGTGAGGACCTCGGCGTTCTTCCCCGTCATCGAGTGCCAGAACTCGACGCCGGTGACACCCGAGGCCTGGTCGAGCGCCTGGGCGCCGGGGGCGGCGTCGGAGGAGCCGCCGGAGCCGGAGGTGGAGTCGCCGGAGCTGCAGGCGGTCAGGGACAGGCCGGCCACCAGCAGGGCCGCGAGCGCGCGGGCACTCTTCTTCACGGGAGGGTTCTCTCTCTGTCGGGAGGGACGTGCTCAAAGGAGCGGGAGGAAGCGGCGGAGCGGGTCAGCGGACGGCGCCCGCGGTGAGACCGCGGACGATGAAGCGCTGGCCGAAGACCACCAGGGCGAGCGTGGGCAGCAGGGAGAGCACGACGCCGGCCAGGATCAGGCCCGGGTCGGACATCTCGGAGTCGCGCAGCGAGGTGAGGCCGATCTGCAGGGTCTGCATGTTGGCCGTGCGGGTGATGATGAGCGGCCAGAAGTACTGGTTCCAGGCGGACAGGAAGACGTAGATCGACAGCGCCGCCAGGGCCGGCTTGTTGAGCGGGACGACGATCCGCCACAGGAACCGCCAGTGGCCCGCGCCGTCGATCCGCGCGGCGTCGCGCAGTTCACCGGGCAGCTGCCGGAAGGCCTGCCGCAGCATGAAGGTGCCGAAGCCGGAGGCGAGGAAGGGCAGCACCAGGCCGAAGTAGGTGTTCCCGAGCCCCCAGCCGGACAGCGTCAGGTAGTTGGGGATGATGATGGCCTCCCACGGGACCATCAGCGTCGCCAGGAACACCCCGAACATCACGGCCCGCGCCTTGAGCGGCAGGAACACGAAGGCGTACGCGGCGAGGACCGAGGTGAACAGCTGGGCGAGCGTGATGACGGTCGCCACGATCGCCGAGTTGGCGTACTGCCTCGCCAGCGGGACGGTGTCGACGGCGCCGGCGAAGTTCCGCCCGGTGACCGAGTGGGGCACCAGCGCCGGCGGGTAGGAGGAGAGTTCGGACGGGCTCATGAAGGCGCCGGCGATCGCGTAGTACACCGGGAAGGCCACGGTGACGAGGGCGACGGCGAGCAGCAGGTAGACGGCGGCGCGGCCGAGCAGGTCGCGCGGCGAGCGGCCGGCCAGCACCCGGGGGCGCGGGCGCGGCGCGGCGGCCCCGTCGTGGGCCCCGGGCCCGGCCTCGGTGGCGGTCACGGTCATGCGTAGTGCACCTTCCGCTCCAGGACGCCGAACTGGACGGCCGTGCAGGCGAGGACGACCACGAGCAGCACCACGGCCTGGGCACTCGCGGTGCCGAAGTCGCTGGAGCCGTAGGCGAAGGCCTTCTCGTAGACGGAGTAGACGAGGGTCCGGGTGGCGCCGTCGGGGCCGCCCTTGGTGAGGATGTGGATCTGGCCGAAACTCTGCAGCGAGTGGACGGTGGAGACCACGGTCAGGAAGAACAGGTTCGGGCCGAGCATCGGCACGGTGATCGAACGGGCCAGCCGCAGCCCCGAGGCGCCGTCGATCCGCGCGGCCTCCAGGATCTCGCCGGGGATCGAGCCGATGCCGGCGGACAGCACGAGCACGTTGTAGCCGAGGCTCATCCACACCGTGGTGACGGCCACCGAGACCAGCGCGTACCGGGAGTCGGTCAGCCAGCCGATCGGGCCCAGCCCGACGTGCGAGAGCAGGCCGTTGAGCACCCCGCTGGCGGGGTTGAAGAACACCGCGAAGACCACGGACGCGCTGGCCACCGAGAAGGCGAAGGGCAGCGCGAACGCGGAGCGCAGCAGCCGCACGCCCCGGATCCGGTTCTCCAGGAGCAGCACCAGCACCAGCGCGCCCAGCACGCCGGGCACCACGGTGAGCAGCGTGAACAGGGCGGTGGTGGCGAGCGTGCGCCGGAAGTCCGCCGAGGTCAGCAACTCGGTGTAGTGCTTCAGCCCGACGTAGCGCGAGGGCGCGCCGAACAGGTCGTTGGCGTGTCCGCTCAGGTAGATGGTCCGTCCCAGCGGGTAGCCGATGAAGAGGACGAAGACCACCAGGGAGGGCAGCAGGAAGGCCCAGGCGAGGCCGTGCTCACCCCAGCGGCTTCGGCGGCCCGGGTGGGGCTTGGTGTGTGGTGCGGTCGGCATGGGTTTGCGCGTCCCGCCTTTCGTTGTGTCGGTTCCGGCCGAAACCGTGTCCTGCCCACACGACGGGTCGGAAACCCCGGGGTGAGCAACGGGTGTCGGTGGGATTACGCGTTCGCGTCAGATTCGGCCGGTCGTGGGCGGACGGGCGTTGGGGCGCGTCCCCGGCCGGTCGTGGGCGGGCGGGATGCGCGGCGCGCCCCCGCCCGTTCCCGTACGCCCTCCGGTGGCCCCGGACTGTCGGTGGGGCGTCGTACGGTTCCCGGATGGACGACACCGAATTCGACATCCGGGCCGCGATGGCCGAATCCCTGCGGGATCGCGCGGGCGCCCGGGCGCTGGTCGAGGGCTTCGCCGCCTACTGGGGCGAGCCGCTGCGCCCCGGGGACGGCTTCGCGGACGCCGAACTCGACGCCGCCGAAGGGCGCCTGGGCCTGCGGCTGCCGGCCGCGCTGCGCGAGGCGTACCTGCTGTTCGGCCGCCGGGAGGACCTCACCGGCAACCACAACCGGCTGCTGCCACCGGAGGAACTGTTCGTCCTGGACGGCGCCCTGGTGTACCAGGAGGAGAACCAGGCGTGCGCGAACTGGGGCGTCCTGCTGGCCGACCTCGACCAGGACGATCCGCCGACGGTGGGCCGGCTCGACCTCGCGGACAAGTCGACGGAGCACTGGGAACCCTGGGAGGAGCGTTTCTCGACGGCCGCGGCGGCGATGGTGATGGTGGAGAAGCTGTTGCAGGACGACGAGTTGAGTGTGTTCGCCGAGTGCGGAGTGGAGGTGCCGGAGGGGCTGGCGGAGCTGCCCCGGCTCGGCCGCGGCTGCCGCTGGTTCACCGGGCCGGACGTGCTGGTCGTCGAGTTCGACGAGGACCTCGTGGTGGCCCGGGCCCGGACCGAGGAGGCCAGGGACGCACTGGCCGAGCGGTGACCTGATGGCCCAACGGCGGCACACAGCACGGCCGTTGGGCCATGGGTGGATCAGACGGTGGCCCAACGGCGGTGCGCCGCACTGCCGTTGGGCCACGGGTGGATCAGGCGGTGGCACCGCCGTCCAGGACCAGGTCGGCGCCGACGGTGAAGCCCGCCTCGGGCGAGGCCAGGTACAGCACCGCGGCGGCGACCTCCTCGACCGCACCCGCCCGGCCGACGGGGAGGCTGTCCTTCATCCGCGCGGCCTTGTCGTCGGCGTTCTCGCCGGGCCGGGTGGACATGCTGGTGTCCACCGGGCCGGGGCTCACCATGGTGATCCGGACGCCGTCCGCGATGTGGTCGAGGGCGGCGCTGCGGGTCAGCGCGGTGACGGCGGCCTTGCTGGCGGCGTAGGCGCCGAGGCCGGGCACCCGCATGTGGACGCCGAGGTTGGACGAGACGTTGACGATCGCGCCGCCGCCGTGGGCCCGCATGTGGCCGATCTGGTGCTTCATGGCGAGCCAGGTGCCGGTCAGGTTGACCGCGAACACCCGGTGCCACTCGTCCTCGTCGATGTCGGCGACCGGGCCGACGGCGCCGAACACCCCGGCGTTGTTGACGGCGACGTCCAGGCCGCCGAGGAGTTCGACGGTCTCCCGGACCAGCCGGGCGGCGTCCTGACCGTCTGCCACGTCACCCGTCAGCGCGACGGCCTCGCCGCCCGCCTGCTCGATCAGCTCGACCGTCTCGGCGAGCGGGCCCGCGCTGCGGCCCGCTACCGCGACCCGGGCGCCCTCCCGGGCGAAGGCGAGCGCCACGGCCCGTCCGATACCGCTGCCGCCGCCGGTGACCAGGACGGACTTGCCGATGAAACGCGTGGTCATGAGAGGTGCTCCTTGATCTGGATGGTGCGTTCTGGTGCGGTGTCGGTCCCTGCGGTGGCTTCGGGAGTCGCCCACGCCGGTATGGCGACGGCGAGGGCGGTCAGCGCCAGGGCGGCGCCCGCCGCCGCGAAGGCCGTGGCGCACTCACGGAAGCCCCCCTCTCCCTCATGACCGTTCGGTCCAGTATCGGGACGGCAAGAGGCGACCCCCATCGTCACCCCGCCATCGCCCCACGATCCGTCAGTCGAGCAGCACCAGCGCCTGCTCGGCGGCGTCCCGCACCCGGGACGCGCCGTCGGCGGTCCGGCCCAGCACCCGCACGCCCTGCAACAGCACCAGCAGCATCCGGGCCAGCGACCTCGGATCCCGCCCGGCGGGCAGTTCACCCTGCGCCTCGGCCCGGACCAGGGCGGCGGTCAGCACCGTCTCCAGGTGGCCGAGGCCGGCCTCCACCCGGCGGGCCGCCGAGGGGTCGTGCGCGGCGAGCTCGACGGCGGTGTTGGTGATGAAACACCCGCGCTTCAGCCCGTCCTCGGCGGACTCCGCCGCGAACCGGCGGACCAGCGCGCGGACGGCCGGCAGCACCGGGCCGGGCTGGGAGAGCTCGGCCAGCAGCACCGGGTCGGCCTGCTCGCCGTACCGCTCCAGCGCCCGCAGGAACAGTTCGTGCTTGCTGCCGAAGGTGGCGTAGATGCTCGCCCGGGCGATCCCGAGCTCCTCGACCAGGTCGGCCATCGAGGTCGCCTCGTAACCGCGCCGCCAGAACAGCTCAAGGGCCGACTGGAGCACGGCGTCCGGGTCGAATTCCTTCGTTCGCGCCATGGGTGGACGCTAGCCCTTTCCAGAACGGTCGGTCAAGATCCGCCGCGAAGGTCGCACACGTGGGATCTGACGGAGCATTGCCAAGTGGACTAGACCAAGGGTACCCTTACCGCCCCGTACCCCCTCCTCCCCCCACAGGAGGCGTTTCCCCATGCCCGCGAACCTTCCCACCTCTCCCCAGCAGGCGGCCGAGGCCGCCCGCCCGCTCGTCCTGACGGCCTTCCGGGTCGTCGTCGGGCTGCTCTTCGCCTGCCACGGCGCCGCCTCGCTCTTCGGCGTCCTCGGCGGCGCCAAGGGCGGCGGCACCGTCCCGCTCGGCCAGTGGCCCGGCTGGTGGGCCGCGCTGATCCAACTGGTCGGCGGCGCCCTGGTGCTGCTCGGCGTCGGCACCCGGACCGCCGCCCTGCTCTGCTCCGGCTCGATGGCGTACGCCTACTTCACCGTCCACCAGGAGCACTCCCTGCTGCCGCTGCAGAACGGTGGCGAACCCTCCGTCATGTTCTGCTGGGCCTTCCTCGCCATCGCGGTGCTCGGCTCCGGCCCCTACGCCCTGGACCGGCTGCTGGCCCGGCGCTCCACGGCCGAGCCGGCCGCCCAGCCCGCCCCGGCCGGGGCACACCAGGGCCAGACCGGCTGAGCACCCGCCCGACGGACGGCTGAGCACGACGGACGCCCGGACGGCACGACGGACTGACTGTGCGGGGTCAGTCCGTCGACGGGCCCGGACCGCGCCCGCCCGTCCTCACACCACGGTCGGCAGCGGCGGTTCGACCGCGAGCGGAGCAGTGGAGCGGGCCCGGTGCTGGGCGGCCCACGCGGTGAGGGCCACCGTGCAGGCGTGGTCCAGGTGGCGCAGCCCGGACCAGTCGAGTTCCACCGGCCGGTCGGCCGGCAGCCGTTCCAGGGCGTCCAGCAGCCGGGGCAGCCGCAGGAAGGTCGCGTTGCCGCTGAGCCGGACGCGCTGCAGGGCCTCGCCGGACGGCAGGACCAGTTCCTCCAGGCCGATCTGCAGGTGCGAGGTCTGCCAGGCGGACTTGGCCACGGCCAGGCCGATGCCGATCAGCACACCCTCGAACAGGTCGGTGGCGATGATGGCGCTCGCGGTCACCGCGAGCACCAGCGCCTCGCCCCGGTGGTCGCGGCAGAGCGCGGCGATCCGCCGCAGCGGGACGAGCTTGGCGCCGGCGTGGACCAGGACGGCGGCCAGCGCGGTGAGCGGGACGAGCCCGAGCACGCCGGGCAGCAGCGCGGTGAACAGCAGCAGCCAGAGCCCGTGCAGGGTGCGCGAGGCCTTGGTCCGCGCCCCCGCCTGGACGTTGGCCGCGCTGCGGACGATCACCGCGGTCATCGGAAGGGCGCCGAGCAGCCCGCAGACGGTGTTGCCGATGCCCTGGGAGGTCAGCTCGCGGTCGTAGTCGGTGCGCCGGCCGTGGTGCATCCGGTCGACGGCGGCGGCGCTGAACAGCGTCTCGGCGGAGGCGATCAGGGTGAAGGCGACGACCGTACCGAGACCGGCGGTGCCCGCCACCGCGCCGAGCGCGGCACGGTCGGGCAGGTGGACGACGTCGAGCAGGCCGGACACCCGGACCCTCGCCACCGGCAGGTCGGCGGCGGCCGTGACGGCGGCGGCCAGCCCGACCGCGGCCAGCGGCGCGGGGACGCCGCGGGCGACGGGCCCGGGCACGTACTTCCAGCCGACCAGCACGAGCAGGGTGGCCAGTCCCAGGGCGACCGCGCTCGGGGTGGCCACGCCGGTGACCACGTCCGCCAGCAGGTCGGGCAGTCCGGCGATCTTCTCCGGCCCGGTGGCCGGGGCGCGGCGGTCGGCGAGCGCATACAACTGGCCGAACAGCAGGGTCAGTCCGATGCCGGCCAGCATGCCGTGCACCACCGAGGCGGACATCGCGCGGAACCAGCGGCCGAGCCGGAGGGCTCCCATCGCGATCTGGAGCAGCCCGGTGCCGAGGACGAGCAGGCCGAGGGCGGTGACGCCGAAGCGCTGGACGGCGTCGTAGACCAGGACGGTCAGCCCGGCGGCCGGGCCGCTGACCTGGAGGCTGCTGCCGGGCAGGAGGCCGACGACCAGGCCGCCGACGATGCCGGTGACCAGGCCCAGTTCGGCGGGGACGCCGGAGGCGACCGCCACCCCGACGCACAGCGGCAGGGCGACCAGGAACACCACCAGTGAGGCGGGCAGGTCGTAGCGCCAGGGGACGGCGCGCAGCACGGCGAGCGGGGGCCGGCGGCGGCCCGGCGGGGCGGCCTTGCCGGGGTGGCCCGGCGGGGCCTTGCGGCGGCGGGGCGTTCGGCTCACCCGGTCACCACCGGGGGGCGGGCAGGGAGACAGCGCATGGCGGCGTTCCTTTCGCGCGCCCGCCGCTGCGGGCACGCCGTCACAGGGGGGCGAGGGGGGCACAGGGGGGTGAGGAGCGGGAAGGGAGGTGGACCGCACGGAGAAGGCGACAGCGGTACGGCCGCAGGTCCGGGCGGACCGGACGGCGGCGGCGGGTGTCGGGTCGGTGCGGCCAGGGGGTGCGTCCCTCGCTCGGGTGCGGCGGACCGGGCGCGCTGGTCCTGGACGGGACCGGCCGCCGGAGCTCCCCCGCTCCCGGACCGTCCCGAATCCCCCTTGCCGCGGCCTCAGTCGGACATCACGGGCCCGGCGTGCCACCGACGGTACCCAGGGGTGCGGGGTGGGCCGACCTCGGGCACCGTCCCTTCACCCGCACTGCACACCGGCAGCGCTTTCCGGCGCGGAACGGCCGGTTCCCCGGGCACACCAGCACGATCTGCGCCCACCTGTGCGAACCCGGCTCCGCCTCCCCGCCCCGGACGCCCGTGACGACCTGCGGTTTCACTCCCGGGGCCGACTTCCACATTCTGTTGAACCTCCCCTTGACGCCCCGCGAGCCCAGTCGTACCGTATTTCCGCATACAGAAACCATTCTTCCGTATGGTGGAATTCTGGAGATGAGCCCTCCGACCCACTGCGGGCCGACGCAGGAGAGACCCGATGCCTCGTATGACAGCCGCCCGCGCGGCCGTGGAGATCCTCAAGCTCGAAGGCGTTGACGTCGCGTTCGGCGTGCCGGGCGCGGCCATCAACCCGTTCTACGCCGCGCTCAAGGCCTCCGGCGGGATCAGGCACACGCTCGCCCGGCACGTCGAGGGCGCCTCCCACATGGCCGAGGGCTACACCCGCGCCAAGGCCGGCAACATCGGCGTCTGCATCGGCACCTCGGGCCCGGCCGGCACCGACATGATCACCGGCCTGTACTCGGCGATCGCCGACTCCGTGCCGATCCTGTGCATCACCGGCCAGGCCCCCGTCGCCCGCCTGCACAAGGAGGACTTCCAGGCCGTCGACATCGCCTCGATCGCCAAGCCCGTCACCAAGGCCGCCACCACCGTGCTGGAGGCCGCGCAGGTCCCCGGCGTGTTCCAGCAGGCCTTCCACCTGATGCGCTCCGGCCGTCCCGGCCCCGTCCTGATCGACCTGCCGATCGACGTCCAGCTGACCGAGATCGACTTCGACCCCGAGGACTACCAGCCGCTCCCCGTCTACAAGCCGGCCGCCAACCGGATCCAGATCGAGAAGGCCCTCGCCCTGCTCCAGGAATCGGAGCGCCCGCTGATCGTCGCCGGCGGCGGCGTCATCAACGCCGACGCCGCCGAACTGCTGCGGGAGTTCGCCGAGCTGACCGGCGTCCCCGTGGTCCCGACCCTGATGGGCTGGGGCATCGTCCCCGACGACCACGAGCTGAACGCCGGCATGGTCGGCCTCCAGACCTCGCACCGCTACGGGAACGAGAACTTCCTCGCCTCCGACTTCGTCCTGGGCATCGGCAACCGCTGGGCCAACCGCCACACCGGCGGCCTGGACGTCTACACCGCGGGCCGCACGTTCGTCCACGTCGACGTCGAGCCCACCCAGATCGGCAGGATCTTCGCCCCCGACCTCGGCATCGCCTCCGACGCCAAGGCCGCGCTGGAGCTCTTCCTCCAGGTCGCCCAGGAGCTCAAGGCCGCCGGGCGGCTCAAGGACCGCAGCGAGTGGGCCGCCACCACCCAGGACCGCAAGGCCCGGCTCCAGCGCCGCACCCACTTCGACGACGTGCCGCTCAAGCCGCAGCGCGTCTACGAGGAGATGAACAGGGCGTTCGGCCCGGACACCCGCTACGTCACCACCATCGGCCTCTCCCAGATCGCCGGCGCGCAGCTGCTGCACGTCTACCGGCCGCGGCACTGGATCAACTGCGGTCAGGCCGGCCCCCTCGGCTGGACCATCCCGGCCGCGCTCGGCGTCGCCACCGCCGACCCCGAGGGCCAGGTCGTCGCGCTCTCCGGCGACTACGACTTCCAGTTCATGGTCGAGGAGCTGGCCGTCGGCGCCCAGCACCGCATCCCGTACGTCCACGTGCTCGTGAACAACGCGTACCTGGGCCTGATCCGCCAGGCGCAGCGCAACTTCGACATCGACTTCCAGGTCAAGCTGGAGTTCGAGAACATCAACGCGCCGGAGCTGGGCGTCTACGGCGTGGACCACGTCCGGGTCGCGGAGGGCCTGGGCTGCAAGGCGATCCGGGTCACCGAGCCCGAGGGCCTGCTGCCGGCCTTCGAGGAGGCCAAGAAGCTCGCCGCCGAGTTCCGCGTCCCGGTCGTCGTCGAGGCGATCCTGGAGCGGGTCACCAACATCTCGATGGCCGCCGCCGACATCGACAAGGTCAACGAGTGGGAGGAGATCGCCACCCTCCCCGAGCACGCGCCGACCGCCGTCAAGCCGCTCGCGCTCTGACCCCGCCGTGGGCCGCTCGGGGCGGACGCAGGACCCCCCGAGTGGCCCGCGAACCCGCCGGGTACCAACCGGGTGACGCCCGCACGCAACCGCCCAGCCGCGACCGCCGCGCGCGGGCCCGGAGCCCCGGGAGAGACACCATGCCCTTCACCATGAGCAAGGCCGAGCGCGAGCGGTTCCTCGCCGCACCGCACGTCGGCGTGCTGGCCGTCGACTCCGGCACCGGACCGGACCGGGGCCCGCTGGCCGTACCGGTCTGGTACTCCTACGTCCCCGGCGGCCTGCTCACCGTCATCACCGGCCGCGACTCCGTCAAGGCCCGACGGATCCGGACCGCCGGGCGGTTCACCCTCTGCGCCCAGCACGAGCAGCACCCGGCCGCGTACGTGAGCGTCGAAGGCCCGGTGGTGGCGGTCGAGGAGCGGCTCGACCCGGACGAGTGGGCCGCCCTCGCGAACCGCTACCTGTCACCCGGGGCCGCGCGCGACTACCTGGCCTCCGCCCGGGAACAGTTGGCCGCCGACATCACGCTCCGGATGCGCCCCGAGCACTGGTCGAGCGCCGACTTCTCCACCTTCGGGGCCGATCTGCCGCAAGACCGGTAGGTCGGGCCCGGTCCAGGTGGTCGCGGCCACTACGGTGGCTCGGCGACACCCTGTTCCGCACACCTGCCGAAAGGACCACCCCCGTGAGCCTGTACGACATCCCGCTGCGCACCCTCACCGGCGAGCCCACCTCGCTGGCCGAGTACAAGGGCAAGGCGCTGCTGATCGTCAACGTCGCCTCCAAGTGCGGCCTGACCCCGCAGTACACCGGCCTGGAGCAGCTCCAGCAGCGGTACGCCGCACGCGGGTTCACCGTGCTGGGCTTCCCCTGCAACCAGTTCGCCGGGCAGGAGCCGGGCAGCGCCGAGGAGATCCAGACCTTCTGCTCCACCACCTACGGCGTCACCTTCCCGCTGTTCGAGAAGATCGACGTCAACGGCGACGACCGGCACCCGCTGTACCGGCAGCTGACCCAGGTCGCCGATGCCGAGGGCGAGACCGGGGACGTCAGCTGGAACTTCGAGAAGTTCCTGGTCTCCCCCGACGGCACCGTGGCCGCCCGCCTGCGGCCGCGGGTCGAGCCGGAGTCGGACGAGCTGACCGCCGCGATCGAGGCCGTCCTGCCGGCCTGATCCGCCCGTCGACGGGGAGGGTCGCATCCGACGCCCTCCCCGTCACAGCAACAGGCGTGTCCCCGGCGGGAGTTCGCCGGACCCGGCGGCCTCGCGCAGATGCGCCAGCAGGGTCGTGCGCAGGGCCTCGGCGGCCCGGGTGAGCGGCACCTCGTGGCCGTGTGCGACGGCGATGGTGCGGCCCAGGCCCGGCCCGGCGAAGGGCGTCACCGCGAGGCCCGAGCGGGCCGCGACCATCCCGGGGACGACCGCGGGCCCGAGCCCGGCCCGGACGAAGCCGAGGACCGCGTCCATCTCGCCGCCCTCCACCGCGAACTCCGGCTCGAAGCCGGCCGCCCGGCAGGCCGCCAACGTCGCCTCCCGGACGTCGTATCCCTCCCGGAACATCACCAGCGGCCGCCCCCGCAGCTCCGCCACCCGCGCCTTGCGCCGGGTCTGCCGCTCGGCGGAGACCAGCACCAGTTCCTCGTGCAGCAGCTCGGTGACGGCCAGCGCCAGCGCGGCCTCCCCGCTCGGCGGGGTGATGATCAGCGCGAGGTCCAGCTCCCCCGCCGCCAGCGAGCGGACCAGGTCGCGCGAGCCGCCCTCGCGGACCGCCAGTGCCACCCCCGGGTGGCGGTCCCGGAACGCCCGCAGCACGTCCGGCACCAGGCTGGTGCACAGGCTCGGCGGCGCACCCAGCCGGACCCGGCCGCGGCGCAGCTGGACCGTCTCCTGGACGGCCAGCCGGGCGCTCTCGGTGTCCGCGAGGATGCGCCGGGCCAGTGGCAGCAGCGCCTCCCCGGCGTCGGTCAGGGCAATGTTTCCCCGGGTGCGGTGGAACAGCTCGGCACCCAACTCCCTCTCCAGCGAACGGATCTGCTGGGAGAGCGAGGGTTGGGCGACGTGCGCCGCCTCGGCGGCCCGGGTGAAGTGGCGGGTATCGGCGACGGCCAGGAAGTAGCGGAGCTGCTGGAACTGCACACGGCCAGGATAGGCCGCATCGATAGTCGGCGCCTATCGTGACGAGCCGCAGCATGTCTTGGACGTACCCTGGTGGCCGTCCCTACCGTTGCAGCCATGACAACCGCGACTCGGACGGCCCGGCATCCGTCCACCCTGGCGACGCTCTGGCGGTCGACCGTCGGCAAGAAGGCGGTCATGGCCGTCACCGGACTGGCCATGCTGCTCTACCTGGTCGCGCACATGCTGGGCAACCTCAAGGTGTTCGCCGGCCCGGACGACATCAACGGCTACGCGGCCTGGCTGCGCACCATCGGCCAGCCGTTCCTGGGACACGAGTGGTTCCTGTGGATCGCCCGCTTCGGCCTGCTGGCCGCCGTCGTGCTGCACGGCGTCTCGGCCTACCAGCTCAGCCGCCGCGACCTCGCCGCCCGGCCGAGCAAGTACGTCCACAAGCGCCGCCGGGCGAGCTACGCGACCCGGACCATGCGCTGGGGCGGGGTGATCCTGGCGCTGTTCATCGTCTGGCACATCCTCGACCTGACCACGCTGACCGTGAACCCCGCCGCCGAACACGGCCGCCCGTACCAGAACATCGTGGCCTCCTTCGGCCAGTGGTACAGCTGCCTGATCTACGTCGTCGCGATGCTCGCCGTCGGCCTGCACATCCGGCACGGCTTCTGGAGCGCCGCGCAGACCCTCGGTGCCAACAACGCCCGCCGGGACCGGATGCTCAAGCTGACCGCCAACGGCCTGGCGCTCGTGCTGACCGCCGGATTCCTGTCCGTCCCCGTGGCCGTGATGTTCGGAGTCGTCAAATGAGCTACCTGGACTACACCGTCGGCGAGCCCGTCGCCGACACCAAGGCCCCCGCCGGGCCGATCGAACAGCGCTGGGACCAGCGGCGGTTCGAGGCCAAGCTGGTCAACCCGGCCAACCGGCGCAAGCACACCGTGATCGTGGTCGGCACCGGCCTGGCCGGCGGCGCGGCCGGCGCCACCCTGGCCGAACAGGGCTACCACGTCGTCCAGTTCTGCTTCCAGGACTCCCCGAGGCGGGCTCACTCGATCGCCGCCCAGGGCGGCATCAACGCGGCCAAGAACTACCGCAACGACGGCGACTCGATCCGCCGGCTGTTCTACGACACCGTGAAGGGCGGCGACTTCCGCGCCCGCGAGTCCAACGTGCACCGGCTCGCCCAGGTGTCGGTCGAGATCATCGACCAGTGCGTCGCGCAGGGCGTCCCGTTCGCCCGCGAGTACGGCGGCCTGCTGGACACCCGTTCCTTCGGCGGCGTGCAGGTCTCCCGCACCTTCTACGCGCGCGGCCAGACCGGCCAGCAGTTGCTGCTCGGCGCGTACCAGGCGCTGTCCCGGCAGATCGCCGCCGGGAACGTGGAGATGCATCCGCGCACCGAGATGCTCGACCTGCTGGTCGTCGACGGCCGGGCGCGCGGCGTCGTCGCCCGCGACCTGGTCACCGGCGCGATCAGCACCCACACCGCCGACGCCGTGGTCCTCGCCAGCGGCGGCTACGGCAACGTCTTCTACCTCTCCACCAACGCCAAGAACTCCAACGCCACCGCGATCTGGCGGGCCCACCGGCGCGGCGCCCACTTCGCCAACCCGTGCTTCACCCAGATCCACCCCACCTGCATCCCGCGCTCCGGCGACCACCAGTCCAAGCTCACCCTGATGAGCGAGTCGCTGCGCAACGACGGCCGGATCTGGGTGCCCAGGGCGAAGGGCGACACCCGGCCGCCGGCCGAGATCCCCGAGGACGAGCGGGACTACTACCTGGAGCGGATCTACCCGGCCTTCGGCAACCTGGTGCCGCGCGACATCGCCTCCCGGGCCGCCAAGAACGTCTGCGACGAGGGCCGCGGCGTCGGCCCCGGCGGGCAGGGCGTCTACCTGGACTTCGCCGACGCCATCCGCCGGCTGGGCCGGGACGCCGTCGCCGCCAAGTACGGCAACCTGTTCGACATGTACGAGCGGATCACCGCCGAGGACCCGTACCGGGTGCCGATGCGGATCTACCCCGCGATCCACTACACGATGGGCGGACTCTGGGTCGACTACGACCTGCAGACCACCGTCCCCGGCCTGTTCGCCGTCGGGGAGGCCAACTTCTCCGACCACGGCGCCAACCGGCTCGGCGCCAGCGCGCTCATGCAGGGCCTCGCCGACGGCTACTTCGTCCTGCCGCCCACGCTGAACGACTACCTGGCCCGCAACCCGCTGCCCGCCGTCCCCGCCGACCACCCGGCGGTCACCGAGGCCGAGGCCGAGGTCGAGGACCGGCTGAACCTCATCCTCGCGGTGGACGGCGACCGCACCCCCGACTCCTTCCACCGCGAACTCGGCGAACTCCTCTGGGACGAGTGCGGGATGGCCCGCGACGAGGCCGGACTGCGCCGGGCCCTGGCGCGGATCCCGCAGCTGCGCGAGGAGTTCTGGCGCCGGATCAAGGTGCCCGGCACCGGGCAGGAGCTCAACCAGTCGCTGGAGAAGGCCAACCGGCTCGTCGACTACTTCGAGCTCGCCGAACTCATGTGCCTGGACGCCCTGCACCGCGCCGAGTCCTGCGGCGGCCACTTCCGCACCGAGAGCCAGACACCCGACGGCGAGGCCGCCCGGCGCGACGAGGAGTACGGCTACGCCGCCGCCTGGGAGTTCACCGGGACCGGCGCCGCCCCCGTCCTCCACCGCGAGGCCCTCGACTTCGCGTACGTCCACCCCACCCAGCGGAGCTACGCATGAACCTCACCCTGCGCATCTGGCGCCAGCCGGGCCCGGACGCCCCCGGGTCGATGACGACCTACCAGGTCGGCGGCATCAGCCCCGAGATGTCCTTCCTGGAGATGCTCGACAGCCTCAACGAGGAGCTGATCACCAGCGGCGACCAGCCCGTCGCCTTCGACCACGACTGCCGCGAGGGCATCTGCGGCGCCTGCGGCATGGTCATCAACGGCCAGGCCCACGGCCCCGAGCGGACCACCACCTGCCAGCTGCACATGCGGCACTTCCGGGACGGCGACACCATCGACGTCGAGCCGTGGCGGGCGGCGGCCTTCCCGGTGGTCAAGGACCTGGTGGTGGACCGCTCCGCCTTCGACCGGATCATCGGCTCCGGCGGCTACATCTCCGCCCCCACCGGCAGCGCCCCCGACGCGCACGCCACGCCCGTCCCCAAGGAGGCCGCCGACACCGCCTTCGAGCACGCCGAGTGCATCGGCTGCGGCGCCTGCGTGGCGGCCTGCCCGAACGGCTCGGCGATGCTGTTCACCTCCGCCAAGGTGGTCCACCTCAACGTGCTCCCCCAGGGCGCGCCGGAGCGCGCCTCCCGGGTGCGGGACATGGTCACGGCCATGGACGCCGAGGGCTTCGGCGGCTGCACCAACACCGGCGAGTGCGCCACCGCCTGCCCCAAGGGCATCCCGCTGCCCAGCATCGCCGCGATGAACCGCGAATTCCTGCGGGCCGCGCGCGGTTGACGGACCGCTCCGAACGGCCCCGTGCCCCCGGGCACGGGGCCGACGGCGTGCAGTACGGCGTGCGGGGCATTCGCACGCTCCCCCGAGGGGTGGTGGATCGTCAGGTCCGGCGCCCGCGCCCGGGAATTCGCGCTACCGTGGTCCTCCGCTACGGAAGGACGGCATATGCCCGAGGTTCAGTCCTGTTCCGGTTGCGGCGGGTCCGGGGGGACCCAGAAGACCGAAGCCACGGTCGAACGGGACGAGGAAGGGAGCATGGTGCCGAGGATCCACACCTTCTGGTCGCCCTGCGGTCGGTGCCACGGATCCGGGACGGTGATCGCCGGATGAGGCTGGTCTTCGAGTGTGTCGAGTGCGGCGCACATTACCTGCCGCCCGAGAGCATGGCATACCCGGACGGGCCCGCCTCCCCGGTCTGGTGCTCGCACTGCCAGGCGGCCAAACGGTCCGCCGGCGTCCAGGAGGACCCGCTGCTCACCCGCGTGGCCCTGGCCGCCGCCCGGGCCGCACTCGCCCGGCGCACCGGCGAGGGCGAGCCCGCCCCGCGCGCCGACGTCCGCCCGTCCCGGCCGCCGCTGTCCCGCCGGGCCCACTCCGGCCCGGGCGGAGTGCGCAGCAAGCTGGCCTGAGGCGGGTCCGACGCTGATGGTCGGACCCGCCCCCGCCGGACACCCGGCACGGGTCGGGTGTGGCGGTCCGGTCAGTACCGCGTCGTGACCGTGACGCCGCTGAACGCGGTGGCGCCGTACAGGCTGATGAAGCGGTAGCCGGCCGTCGTGTTCGTGACGGTCAGGCTCTGGGTGCTGCCGTCGACCGTCGAGGCGGCGGTGTAGGCGGTGTTCGTGGCCCAGGTGGCGGGGTTGTAGTACAGGTACGCGGTGCCGGTGCCGCCGGTGGTGCCGACGGTCAGGGTCGTGGTGCCGGCCGGCAGGTAGACGTAGAGGTAGTCCAGCTGTCCGGCGGGGGCCGACCGGTCGGTGCGGAAGCAGTTCCGGCCCATCTCCTGCCGGCTGCTTCCGGTGCAGGGCGCCGGGACGGGGACGCTGACGGTGACGTACCTCTTCGCGGTGGCGGTCTTTCCGGTGCTGCTGGTGACGGTCAGGCTGACGGTGTAGGTGCCGGCCTTGGCGTAGGTCTTCGACGGGGAGGCGTCCGTGGAGGTGGTGCCGTCGCCGAAGTCCCAGGTGCGGGCGCTGATGCTGCCGCTTCCGGTCTGCGTGGAGCGGTCGGTCAGTTGCGCCGTCAGGCCCGAGGCGGCCGCGTCGAAGGCCGCGGTCGGCGTGCCGTCGGCCTGGCAGTCGCCGGTGGCGCAGCGGTCGAGCCAGCTGTCGAAGCCGTCGTCGTAGAGGGTCCCGATGGAGTTGTAGTAGGCGTAACCGTTGGTGTAGTCACCGGTGCGGAAGTAGGAGAGCACGATCTGGACGGTGGCCGGGTACGTCTCGATCATGTAGCGGGTGGCGAGGTAGCCCCACGGGTAGGTGCGGGTGGTGTCGCTGTTGCTGTAGGTGCTCTGGAACAGGCTGCTGAGCGGGTAGCTGTGCTTGGCCGCCTCGCCGACCGCCTGGGTGTCGGTGACGCCGCGGTAGGTGTAGGAGACGTACTCGGCGAAGCCTTCGATCCACCACAGGTCGGGGACCCTGGTCTGCTGCGAGAACTTGCCCTTCATGTCGTAGCGGGCGTCCAGGACGTGGGCGTACTCGTGGTTGAGGTTCCAGATCCGGGCGGTGAAGCCGTTGTCGTTCGGGAACCGGTACATCAGCGTGACGGGCTGGTTGGCGGGGTCGCCGGGGTCGCCGGTCAGGGTGATGCCGCCGTTGGCGGTGGAGACCTTGTAGATCGGCCCGGCGTAGGTCTGGTAGTCCGCCCGGCTGGCGAAGACCACGATCTGCACGGACGATTCGTACTGGCCGGGTATCGGGCCGTTGTCCTTGACCAGCTTGTGGAAGAACGCGTCCTCGCCCTGGAGGTCGGCGCAGACGGCGGCGAGGTCGGCCTCGGTCAGGTCCTGGGCCAGGATGGTGCGGGTGGCGTCGCAGCTGTGGGTGATCGGGAGCGCGGCCTTGATCAACCGCTGGGGCAGGTCGCAGACGTCGTAGGAGGAGCACTGGGCCTGGTCGTAGGTACTGGCCAGGTTGGCGGCGCCGACCCAGAGCGGGGCGGTCGGGCCGGTGATCGACGAGACGTCGAGGAGGCCCTTGATCAGGGGACGGACCTTGGGCTGGAGCGCCGGGTACTTCACGAAGCGGGACATCTCCAGGCCCGCGTTGGACGCCAGGAAGGAGTTCTTGGTGCCCAGCAGGTCCCGGTGGTTCAGGGCGAAGGCGCTGAGCGTGTCGATGATGCCCGGGTCCGCGGTGACGGCGGTGACGAAGGCCGGGTTCTGATGACCGCGGTACAGCGGGGTGAAGACCGTGTTGACGAGGTCGGTCAGCGGCTGCGAGGCGTCGTACGAGCTGTTGTAGCCCTTCAGCACCTGCTGGTAGGTGGCGAGGTAGCGGGCCTGCAGATCGGCGCTGTCGGTGAGGATGACGACCTCGCCCGCGATCTGGGCGTTCGCGTCGGTGGCGTCCGTGAAGTGCGGGCTCGCGACGAACGCGTCGACTCCGCGGGCGACCGCGTCGGTCAGCGAGGAGGTGTAGCCCCCGACGGTCGCGGAGTTCAGGGACTGCACGTAGTAGCCCGCGCGCAGGAAGATGACGAGCTGCCAGACACCTGCGGAGTTGTCCCCGGGGTACGTGGCGGCGGTGGTCCGGAAGGCGTCGGCCACCGTCGCCATCTGGCTCTGGTTGAACGTCCAGTAGGCGTTCGAACCGGTGACGGCGAAGAGCGTGTTGAGGCAATCCGGCGTGGACGCCCTGACGAAGGCGACCAGGGCCGCACCCGAGCGGCTGCTGAAGTCACCCGGAGTGCACGACGCGGCGGCGGCCTTGGCGAGGCCGCGCGGCGCGGCCGGCGGCGGGGTGTTCTCGGACGGGGCCGGCGGGCTGAGCGGCGGAAGCTGGGCGGCCGTGAGCCGGTGGTCCAGCGGCGCGGCGGGGGTCGTGAGGTCCTGGGTGAGGGCGCCGGTCGGCGGCAGGTGGCCGCCAGGGGCCTGGTTCACGTGCGGAGCGGCCGTCGGGGTGGGGGTGGCCGCCAGGCTCGGCGTGGCGGACACGCCGAGCAGCGCGGTGCCGGCCGCGGCGACGGCGGCCAGCAGTCTGGGCAGGCGAGCAAGCTGACGCAATGTCGTTCCTTGGGTGGGGTGAGGGTGGGGGAAGACAGACGAACGCGCCGCAGGCGGGGGGGTGGAGGCATCCGAAGCGCGAGAGGCACCGTTTCACGCGAATGGCGATCCATCAATAGCGTGTGACATGTCACTGGTGTGGTTCCGGCCACAGCCCCAGGGAGTTGACGGCGGCCGGCGGCGCGCTGGGACGATGAAACGGCGCAGCGGGTGCGCCCGCACCCGCGTGGTGACCGGCGCCGCCGTACAACTCCGAGGAGCACGGCGCTAGAAGAGCGCCTCCTGGGTGTCCGGCTCCGGCGGGCGGACCCGCTCCTCCAGGGCCACCCCTGACGTCGGACGGCCGGAGACGGGCGCGAGCGTCCAGCCGGTGAGCAGCCGGGTGTCCAGCAGCAGCGGCCCCGAGCCGTCGGCCTGGTCCAGGAACAGGTGGCGGCCCACCGGCGGCCGCAGGGTGCCCGCGATCACCGCCCCGTCGGCCAGGCCACCGACCTGCCGGTACACCTCCGGGGCGCCGCCGGACAGCCCGAACCGCGCCACGTGGTCGACCACCGGGCGCTCGGCCAGCAGCTCCAGCGCGTGGCCGGCCAGCAGGCGGTGCGCCTGCGTCCGGGCCTCGGCCAGCACGGCCCGGCGGTACGGCTCGTCGCCGTGCGCCCACCAGTGCTCGGTCTTCAGCCTGGCCTTGAACCGCTCGCGCGCCAACCCGGAGGCGGCGACGGTGAGTTCGGCGCGCCGGATGGCCGGCAGCCCGCCCCGGGCGGTGAACGCGTAGGCCAGTGCGCCCTGTTCGAGCAGTCGGCTGTCGCCGCGCTGTTCGGCGGTCAGGCCGACCTTCAGCAGGCCGTCGCCGAACCAGGCGAGGTAGAGCAGGTACGTCCGGCCGTCGTCGAGGATCTGGTCCCGGGCGAGGGCCAGGCCGCGGTCGACGCTCTGGCAGGCCGGGCACTGCACCGCGGCGCCGTCCGGTGCGATCACCGCGTGGTGCGGGCACGGCGTGCGCTCCGTCGCCCCGGCCAGCCAGGCGCCGGTGCAGCGGCGCGGCCCGCCCAGCAGCCAGCCGACCTCCGTGCCGGGCGTGACGGCCCGCTCGTGCGCCTGGCCGCCGCGCACGGCGCCGAGCAGGGCGCGGCCCTCGTGCCAGCTCAGCCCGGTGGAGACCCAGCCGGCGGGCCGGTCCGGGTGGTGCTGCGGTGCGATCGTCACGGGCATCCCTCCCTCTCGAACCAGTGCAGAGTACCCGCCACCCCTGACAAGTGCGGCCCCTGACAGTGCCCCCTGCTAGCCTCCGCGACCATGACGCCCGAGCCCGCCACCCAGTCCCCCGTCACCGCCGACGACCTCGCGCTCGTCCTCCGGCTCGCCGCCGCCGCCCTGCGCGAGGCGCCCGCGGACGCCGACTGGTCCCGGCCCGCCGGGACGGTCGCCTGGGACTGCTGGACCACCGTCGAGCACCTCGCCGACGACCTGCTCGCCTACGCCGCCCAGCTCGGCCCGGCCGCCCCGCCGCGCGAGCGGTACGTCCCCTTCGCCACCGAGCGCCGTTTCCCCGGCGGGCCGAACAACTTCGTCCGCGCCGACCGCGCGAGCGGGCCCGACGGACTGGTCGAGGTGCTGGAGGCGAGCGGCGGGCTGATGGTCGCGGTCGCCCGCGCCGCCGCGCCCGAGGTCCGCGCCTACCACCCGTGGGGTGTCGCCGACCCGGCCGGGTTCGTCGCGATGAGCCTGGTCGAGATGCTGGTGCACCTGCACGACGTCGCCCAGGGCCTCGGCCTGCTCTGGGATCCCCCGGCCGACCTCTGCCACCGCGTCCTGGCCCGGCTGTTCCCCGACGTCCCCGTCACCCCCGCCGACGCCCCCTGGCCGACCCTCCTGTGGGCCACCGGCCGCACCCCGCTGCCCGGCCGCCCGCTGCGCACCGACTGGCGCTGGCACGCCCGGCCCGAGGACACGCCCCAGGTGCACTGACCGGTGCAGTGCGGCCGTGCTGCTCGCGGGGCTTGGCCCGCTGGGGTGTTCACGTTCTATTGTTGCGGGCGCGGTTGGCGGCGCGGCCGGGAGGCGGGCGGCGCGACCGGTCCGGCGTGCAATGAAGGGGTGGACGGTGGCGGGGCGGCGGAACGACGGAGTGCTGGCGATCTGGGCGGAGGCGCAGCGGCAGCAGCAGCGCCGGGAGGAGGCCCGCTGGCGTGCCGAGGCGGCGCAGCAGCGCCGGCTGGAGCGCGAGCAGCGGGATGAGCAGCGGGCGACGGCCCGCAACGAGCGGGAGGCGCAGCGGGCCTACCAGCAGTCCCGGGAGGCGGAGGCGGCCCGGCTGACGGCCGAACTGGACGCCCGGGTGGAGGAGTTGCGCGGGTTGCTGGCCGCCGGGCTGGCGGCGCCGGCGTTCGGCCCGCAGGCGCTGCTGGCCCCGCGCCCGGTGCCGCCGTTCGACCCGGGCCCGCTGGGCCGGCCGGTGGAGCTGCCCGATCAGGCCGGCCCGAAGTACCACGTGCCGCCGCCGGACCAGGTGCAGGCGCGCAATCCGGGGGTGCGGCGGCAGTACGAGCAGTACCTGGCGCAGGCCCGGGCCCGGTTCGAGCAGGACTGGTACGCCGCCCAGGCGCAGGAGGCCGACCGGCAGCGCCGGCTGGCCGCGTACCACCAGGAGTACCTGGCCTGGGCGGCGCAGTTCCGCCGCCAGGACGAGGACCGCGCCGCCCGTACCGAGGAGTTGCTGCGGCGGCTGCGCGCGGGCGAGCCGGAGGCGGTACAGGAGTACTTCACCGCCGGTCTGTACGCCTCGGCGGCCTGGCCGGAGGGCTTCCCGCACCGGCTGGTGGCGGCCTGGGAGGCGTCGACCCGGCAGCTGGTGGTGAACTGGGAGCTGCCCGGCCCTGACGTGGTGCCGGCCGCCGGCCGGGTGCGGTACGTGAAGACGGACGACCGCGAGGCGGAGGTGGCCCGCCCGGCGACGGAGCGCAAGGCGCTGTACCGGGAGGTGCTGGCGCAGTCGGCGCTGCGGCTGGCGGCGGAGCTGTTCCGGGCGGACCGGGACGGGATGCTGGACTCGGTGGTGCTGAACGGCTTCGTCCTGGGCATCGACCCGGCGACCGGCCGGGAGGCGGAGCGCTTCCTGTCCACCCTGACCGCCTCCCGGGCCGAGTTCGCCGGGCTGGCGCTGGACCGGGTGGCGCCGGTGGACTGCTTCCAGGGCCTGGGCGGCAAGCTGTCGGCGCGCCCGGAGCGGCTGGACGAGGTGCGGCCGGACCGGCTTCCGGAGACGGTCGGCGGGAGCCTGGCCGGGCACGGCGGCGACGGCGACCCGGACCTGTTCGAGATGGACCCGATCGAGTTCGAGGAGCTGATCGCCGAGCTGTTCCGGCTGCGCGGCTTCCGGGTGATGACCACGGCCCGCAGCGGCGACGTCGGGGTGGACGTGGTCGCCGAGGACCTGGACCCGGTCACCGGCGGCAAGATCGTGATCCAGGCCAAGCGCTACCGCAAGACGGTGCCCCCGACGGCCGTGCGCGACCTGGAGTCGACCGTCCGGCACCACGGGGCGAACAAGGGCATCCTGGTGACCACCGCCGGCTTCGGCCGCGGCTCGTACAGCTACATCGAGGGGAAGCCGCTGACGCTGGTCAGCGGGCCGGAGCTGGTGGAGCTGCTGGCCGAGCAGGGGCTGCGGGGGCGGCTCGGCGGCGGCTCCGCGGAGCAGGAGAAGCCCGCGCCGGAGGCCGCGCCGACGGACCGTCACAGCAGCCTGACGGTCAGCTGGCAGAGCCGGACGGCCGGCGGCGACGCGGTGGAGCTGGACGTCACCGCGTTCCTGTGCGCCGCCGGGCGGGTGCTGAGCGACGAGCACTTCGTGTTCTTCAACAACCCGCAGGACCCGGACGGCGCCGTGCGGCTGCACCCCACCCACTCGGTGCCGGGCGAGCCGGCCCGGGCGGTCCGGCTGACCCTGGACCTGGAGCGGCTGGCGGCCACGGTGGACGAGGTGGTGGTCGCCGTCTCCACCGAGGAGGAGGAGCCGCGGGCCCTGCCGCTCGGTTACGTGCACGGTGTCGCCCTGGCGGCGACGTACGGTCCGGGCGCGGCCGGTCCGGTGGAGTGGGCGGCCGGCACCGGCGGCGTGCCGGACAGCGCGATGCTCGTGGGTTCGTTCCAGCGCGCGGGCGGCGGCTGGCAGTTCAGCCCGTCGGGCCGCGCGGTGACGAACGGTCTGCTCGGGCTGGCGGGCGCGTTCGGCGTCGCGGTGGAGTAGCGCGGGACCATCGTCCGCAGCCCAGGGACCATGGTCCTCAGGGATCGGTGTCATACCTGAGGAGGAGAAGACCCCCGCCGAGCCGCCGAGACGGCGGGGGTCGCCCCTCCTCGGGACATACGCATCGCGCTCGAACGGATTGGGAGGATGGAACGGAACCCCGAATGTCCGTTCCCGCCCTCAGGAGCACTCCCGTGACGACCCCCGCAACCGCCGTCCGTACCGGCCTGGCGGCCGCCCGCGCCACCGGCCTCAACAAGGTCTACGGGGACGGGGAGACCCGCGTCGTGGCCCTCGACAACGTCAGCGTCGACTT
>NZ_JBEOUK010000055.1:0-52173 GCF_040304045.1 Kitasatospora sp. NPDC094016 | reverse complement strand
CGAAGACTTCGAGCCGGCCGTCGGTGGCCTTGCCGAGTTCGATCTCGCTGTCGGCGGGGCCTCCGCCGGTGGCCTCCCAGCCGGACCAGCCGCTGTTGGGTGCCGTCTGGTAGCGGTGGAAGACGGCGGTGGGGCCGGAGGCGAGGACTTCGAGGCGGCCGTCCTGGTTGGCGCCGACCGCGATGTCGTGGCCGCCGGTGCCGAAGTCCTCCCAGCCGGACCAGGCACCGGAGGGCTGGAGCTGGTAGCGGTGCTGGAAGGTGGAGCCGTTGAGGGCGAACGCCTCCAGCCGGCCGTCCGCGTTGGGGCCGATGGCGAGCTCGGCGCCGGCGGGGCCGCCGAGGTCCTCCCACTCCGACCAGGCGCCGTTGACTGCGGTCTGCCAGGCGTGCGAGACGCCGCTCGCTCCCGCGGCGAAGACTTCGAGACGCCCGTCCGAGGACCGGGCCGAGACCACCCGGCCGGACTCCGCCGGATACACCAACGGCGCGGGGCGGGGGCCGCTTCCGGGCACACAGGGCACGATGACGCCGCGCTCCGCGAGGTACGGCTCCGGGTCGGTGCGCACGGAGGCGTTCGAGTCGGCCCAGACCCGCAGGTGCAGGTGCGGGCCCGTGGAGTTGCCCTCGCTGCCCATCAGCGCGATCTGCTGGCCGGCCGTCACGCCGTCGCCCTCGAAGACGTCCCGGCGCTGCATGTGCCCGTACTCGGTGATCGTCCCGTCCGGGTGCAGGATGCGGATCCACTGGCCGTAGCCGGGCTCCGTGCCGGAGAGGATGACCCTGCCGTCGCCGGCCGCGTAGATCGGGGTGCCGTAGTCGTTGGCGATGTCGATGCCGTTGTGCTCCGCGGTGTAGTACTGGGAGATCTGACCGCGGGCCGGGCAGGCCGCCGCGAAACCGGCGGCCCGGGCCGCCGGTTTCGCGGCGGGGGCAGCCGTGGCGGGGGCAGCCGTGGCGGGGGTGGCCTGGGCCGGGGCGGCCGGCACGGTGACCGGCAGCAGCAGGGCGACCGCGGCCAGGGCCAGCCGCGAGGTGCGGGAGACCATCGGAGCGCCCCTCACCCCTTGCGGAGGCGGCCGATGATGCCGTCGATGTCACGCAGCATCATGTCGGGGCGGACGAAGTGGCCACCCGGCTCCTCGTGGGCCTCGTAGGGGATGCCGGCGCCGTCGAGCAGGGCGCGGAACTCCCGTTGGCCGGCCAGCACCGCGGTCTCGTTGAAGGTGTCGAAGGGGTTGGTCGGGTCGGGGCTGGTCCCGGCGACCAGGAAGATCCGCTTGTTGCGGTAGCTCTCCAGGCGCTCGACCGGGTTGTCGGCGGTCACCCTGGCCTGGTCCCACAGCGGCGCGCCGTAGATGGTGCCGCCGCCCAGGTCCTTCACGGCGGAGGAGACGTTGGCCCAGTGCACGACCGCGCCGTTGTCGCGCCGCAGGCTGGCCGGGCCGGAGTGGGCGCTGACCGAGGCGAAGTGGCCCCAGTACTTGGCCGCGTACTTCAGGGCGCCGAAGCCGCCCATGGAGAAGCCGGAGACGGCGCGGCCCTCCGGCTCGGCGAAGGTGCGGAAGTTGGCGTCGACCCAGGGGATCAGCTGGTTGATATGGAAGGACTCCCAGTTGCGGGGGCCGACGTTGGTGCTGACCGGGTTCGAGTACCAGCCGGCCTGCCCTCCGTCGGGCATCACGACGATCAGCGGCTTGCCGATGGTCCAGTCGCGGACGCCCCGGTGGTCGAACTCGATGAAGTCCTGGAGGCCGCCGTGCAGCAGGTAGAGGACCGGGTAGGTGCGGCCGCTGGTGTGGTAGTCGTCGGGGAGCAGCACGTTGACGGCCGGGTCCCAGCCGATCTCGGCGGTGTGGAAGCGGTAATACCACATCCGGGCGTCGCCCTCGTTGCGGTCGGTGATGTGCAGGCCGAAGCCGTCGTCGGCGGCGCGGGCGGCCGAGGCCGTCGCGAGGACGCTCGCGCCGCCCAGCGCCAGCGCGGCGCCGAACCCTCCGGCGGACTTGAGGATGCTCCTGCGGGTGGGGTGGTTCGCGGTCACCGTGACCTCCAGAGGGCGCGTGCCGGCGGCCCGTCCGGCCCGCCGGATGTCCGACGGTTCGGACGGTAGCCAGCCGGGGGCCGGGCGCGGAACCCGGAACCATACGGACTGACAGCGGCGGGGCGGGGGGCGGAGACTGATGCGTTTGCGGCGTTGGGTGGTGACGGTGTTCGGCGGCGGCGGTGGGTGGTGACGGTGTTCGGTGGCGGCGACGGGGTGGCGGACTGGGCGAGGTGGCGTCTTCCCAAGCCGTCACTTCTCAGTGGGCGTTCAGGGATGTTCAGTGGTGATGTGCCGTTATTGAGGCCAACAACTTTTGGCGCGATTCGCCCCTACGACCCCTCAGCGTGGATCAGTGAGGATCACCGAGAGCACGCGTCGCGCGTCACGGGCGTCAGCGCCGTCCTCGCCCAGGCTGTTGGCGCATGAGACGAGCGTCTTCCACAGCGCCCAGCCGCGTCCGCGCGCCCAGGTCGCATCGTCGACGCCCAGCCGCTTCCGGAACGAGCCGCGGCCGTCGGCCGAGAGCAAGGTCCACGCGATCGCGAGGTCGCAAGCGGGGTCCCCCCACTCCACACCTACCGAAGTCGATGACGGCGGCGAGCTGTCCGTCCTCAAGGAGCAGGTTTCCCTTGGCGAGGTCGCCGTGGAACCAGACGTCGGTCCCGTCCCACTGCGCTTCGAGCGCCTGGGTCCACAACTCGTGTGCCGGCGCGACGTCGATGTGGCCGCGTAGCCCGTCCAGCGCACCGAGCGCCTGCGCCTCGTAGGTCCGCAGCGTCGCTCCACGGAACCAGTTGTGCTTGCCGGGCCGCGGCCCTTCCGAGGCGTCGATGCTCTGCAACGCGGCGACGAAGTCGGCCAGGCTCTCGGCGAAGCGGATCGGATCGACGACTGACTCGAACGTTGCGGGCGTGCCGTCGATCCACCCGTAGACCGACCACGCGAACGGGTAGGTCGCACCAGGACCCCCCTTCGCCAGCGGCACCGGGATCGGCAGCGGGAGAGCGGGTGCCAGCCCGCGCGACCGTAGCCCTGACGTTTGATCAGCCTTCGGCATGTCGCACGGTGGGTCAGAGCTGCTTAAGAGCGGCCTCGGTGGTGGCGGCCAGGACGAAGGCGTCGACGTCGGTCTCGACGGGAGGGAGTTCGCTGCGCCACCGCCCCACTTGATGGGCGGGTTGTCGCATCCGGTGCCACCGGTCAGTGGCGCATGCCTGACAGCGGGGCCGTCCATGAGGACGGCCCCGCTGTCAGACGCAGGTTGGTTGGTCTACCAGTGCTCGTGGCGGTCGCAGCGCATGTCGTACTCGTCGTGTTCGTCGTGCTTGTGGCGCTTGATCGTGGTGGGGTCGCTGGCGGTGTGGCTGGCGGTGTCGCCGCCGCCGATGGCGGTGGCGGTGTTCGTCACCTGGTCGCGGGCGCTGCAGGAGACGTCGACCTTCAGGGTGATGGGCGGGTAGCTGCTCCCGGCGGCAAGGGCGTCGTTACGGGTGCAGGTGAGGTTGTTCAGGGTGCAGTTCCATCCCGGGCCACTGATGCTGTCGGCTCTGAGCCCGTCGGGAAGGGTGTCGTACACGGTGACCGTGGTGCCGTCGGTCGGGGCGGCCCCGGCGGCGTTGCCGACCGTGATGGTGTAGGTGCCGTCCCGCCCCTGGGTGAAGTGCCTGGCGTGGGTCTTGGTGATGGTCAGGGACGGGGCGACCACCGTGTAGGAGATGATCACCTGACCGTTCTTGTTCGCCGTCCCGATCGTCGAGGCCGTATAGGCCGTCCCGGTGCCCGTCGCAGTGGCGAAGCTGCTGCCTCCGCCACCACCGCCACCACCCGCGCGGCCGAGACCGCTGCTGCCGGGGGTGGCGGAGCCGCCTCCGCCGCCGGCGAAGTATCCTCCGCCTCCGCCTCCTCCGGCCCCGGCGGCTACGCAGTTGCCGCCGGTGTTGTTGCCGCCGGCGCCGCCGGTGCCGACCGTGGTGCCGGTGAAGCCGCTTCCTGGGTCACCTTCGGCCGGCGTGCAGCCTCCAGTGGGGGTGGCCGGCGCGCCGCCGGCGCCGACGGTGCTGGTGCTGGTGCTGCCGCCTTGCCCGCCGGATCCCGGCGAACCACCGCTGTCGGATGCTCCGGTGGTGCCGGCGGTGGCGTCTGGTGTGCCGCCGTTGCCCCCGTTTCCCCCCGCGACTGTGCCGGCGAAGGGGGCGCCGCCGTCGGCACCGCCGCCGCCGGCGACGACGAGGAGGGCGGTGCCGGTGCTGACGCTGGACGCCCCCCCTCCTCCGGAACCTCTCCGGAACTGGCCCGTGGGGTTGCTTGAGGTGCCGCCCGGGGCGCCGCCGTTGTAGCCGCCGGCGCCGGTTCCGTTGCAGCCGGCGGTGCCGGTGCCGCCGACGTTGATGGTGTAGGTCGTCGGGGCGCTGGTTGTCGGCAGTGTGGTGACGACGTGTGCCCCCGTCCCTCCGGCCCCGGTGAAGCCGCAGGCGGTGCCGGTGTTGTCGGCGCCGCCGGCGCCGTCCGCGGTGATCGTGACCACCGCCCCCGCCGGGACCGTCAAGGTCTGCGAAGCGCCGGTGAAGGTGAAGGTCTGCGACGGATCAGCCCGCTGCGCCCGCAGCGGCGCGGCCCCCGCCGGCGTGGCGGCCACTGGCGGAGCCGTGGCCGCCAGTAGTGCGATACCGGACAGCAGCGCACTGCCCACCGATACCACCCCCGCACCACGCTCCCCGAACCGTCCACCCGAGCCGACCGAATCGGACGCAACGGCGGTACGGGCCGGGGTCGTCCCACCGGCCAGGGTCCTGTTGAACACGGCCGCGGGCCACTGACGGCTGACCCGATACCACGGCAGATCGCCTTGTCCACGAGTGCGAGCACTCATCCGCAGGTTCACCTCTCCTCACAGCGAAGCGCCCTGCGCCCCTCACGCTACAAGGCGAGGGCATGACAGGACGCCTGACAGAAAATCATGACAAAACAGCATTAAATGTCCTGATCCGATCGCTTCGAGGTAGCGAGGGGAAGGGAGACCACGTGTGTCGCAGCGTGCCGCGCGGGTCCGTACGGTCTTCGACCCTGTCCCGTCATCGGTGGTGACCAGGGGTGACTGGCATCGTCGGCATGGTGTGTGAGATGTCAACGAGCTTGTGAGCGTGGTGTTTTCAGGATTGCCGGTGCCGGTGGTCGAAGGCGTGACGGGTGAGTGTGGCGTAATCCGGGTGACCGCGCGGACCCGGTCGGAAAACGGCCAGGGCTACGCACGCCCCGCACCGCGACCCTGACCGCGGCCAAGGACCTCTACGGCGCCACCAGCGCCGAGTACGCCACGGTCGCCACCCCCTGGACCGCCGCCACCGTCGCCCGAGTCGCCGGCCCCCGCCCGACGGCCGCCCGCGCCTACCCCGGTTCGACCAGCCCGCACTCGTACGCGAAGATCACCGCCTGTACCCGGTCCCGCAGATCCAGCTTGGCCATGACCCGGCCGAGATGCTTCTTCACCGTGGGCTCCGCGAGACCGAGGGCGGCGGCGAGTTCCGTGTTGGTCAGGCCGCGGGCGGCGCCCAGCAGGACCTCCCGTTCGCGCGCGGTCAGCACGCGCAGCCGCTCCGCGTCGCCCCCGCCACCGTCGTCCCCGCCACCGTCGCCCCCGGCGGCGGGGAGCCGGTGCGCGAAGCGGTCCAGCAGCCGCCGGGTCACCCGGGGGGAGACCACGGCGTCCCCCCGGGCCACGTCGCGGATCGCCCCCAGCAGCTCCTCCGGCCGGCTGTTCTTCAGCAGGAAGCCGGACGCCCCGGCCCGCAGTGCGTCGAAGGCGTACGCGTCCAGGTCGAAGGTAGTGAGCACCAGCACCCGCGTCCCGGGCACCTCGCGCAGCAGCCGCCGGGTCGCCTCGATGCCGTCGGTGCCCGGCATCCGCACGTCCATCAGCACCACGTCCGGCCGCAGCCGCCGCGCCAGCTCCACCGCCGCCGCCCCGTCGGCCGCCTCCCCGACCGGCTCCATGTCCGGCTCGGCGCGCAGGATCATGCCGAACGCCAGCCGCAGCAGCTCCTCGTCGTCCACCAGCAGCACCCGGACGCTCACGGCGCGCCCCCGGGATCCAGCCGTACGAAGACCCGCCAGCCGCCACCCGGCCGCGGGCCCGCCTCCAACACCCCGCCGAAGGCCGCGGCGCGCTCCCGCATCCCCGCGAGACCCCGCCCGGACCCGGCGGATCCCGGCCGCCCGGTCCCTGCGGCCCGCCCGTCGTCGGTCACCTCGACCGTGACCGCCCCCGGCGCGCAGGACACCCGCACCTCGGCGCGCGCCCCCTCCGGAGCGTGGCGCAGCGCGTTGGTCAGCGACTCCTGGACGAGCCGGTGCACCGTCAGCTGCGCCGCGGCCGGCACCCTGGCGGCCTCGCCGTCCACCCGCAGCCGGGTCACGAGGCCTGCCGCCTCCATCCGCTCGCACAGCGCCCCGAGCTGCCCGATCCCCGGTGGCGACCGCCGGTCGTCCCCGGGCCCCGCGTCGGGACCGGCGTCCTGGAGCAGGCCCAGCGCCCGCCGCATGTCGGTCAGCGCCTGCCGCCCGGTCTCCGCTATCCGGGCCGTCACGGCGGAGGCGTCGGCAGGCCGCGCGTGCCCGAGCGCGTCCGCCAGCGCCACCACCACCGACAGGCCGTGCGTCACGCTGTCGTGCAACTCCCGCGCGATCCGGGCGCGTTCCTCCTCCACCGCCCGACGCTCCCGCTCGTCGCGGTCCCGTTCCAGCCACTCCAGCCGTTCCGCCCGCGCGGCCCGCCGGATCCGGGCGTTCGCCCCGAGTAGCGCGCTCGCGGCGACCGCCGCCGTCATCGCGGCGGCCGAGGCGAGGAACCGGCCCTCGGGCGCCCAGCGCGCCGCCGCCAGCACCGCCCCGGCCACCGCCGCCAGACCCGCCGCCCACGCCGACCGGTACGGCGCCCGCGCGGTCACCGTCCCGAGGGCGACCAGCACCGCCGCGTCGGCCGGCAGCTGAACACCCAGCAGCCACTGCGCGAGCGCCGCGGCGGCGATCACCCCGAACGCGGCCCGGGGCGCCCGCCGCCGCCACACCAACGGCAGCACCAGAGCGGTCTGCAGCGCGAAACCCGTACCGTCCGCCACCCGCCCCGGCCCGAGCGTCACCAGGAACAGGGCCGCCGCGAACGCGGCGTCCGCCACCAGGGGCGGCACCCGCCCCGGCAGCCAGGCGAGGGCGCCCGGCGGGCCCGTCCGTACCGCGCCGGTCCCGGTCATCGTGTCCGTCCTCGCGTCCGCGTCGTCCGGCGTCCTCGCCGGAGTCCCACGGTAGGGCCCCCGCGCCCGCTGAGGCGTCCGCCCACCGGCGGAGACCGGGGGAGACCCCGGAACACCGGGGGCTCCTCCGCGCGGAGGAGCGGACGCGCCCTGGGGCGACCCGCGCCCACCCGCGGGATCGTCCCCCGGCAGGGCGCCCCGCACCCCCGGCGGCGGAATCCTGGTGGCGACCCCGTATCCGCACCGCCCGAGGAGCCCGTCCATGCCCCAGACCCGCCGCGCCCTGCTCGGCACGCTCGGCGCCGCCGCGCTCGCCACCGTGGCCGCCGCCCCCGTCCCCGCCCCGGGAAGCCGCCCCGCCGCCCCGGCCGGGGGACACGGCCCCGCGCACGCCCCCGACACCCCCGTCCCGCTGCGCCTGCCTGCGCCCACCGGGCCCTGGCCCGTGGGCACCGTCGCGCTGCACCTGGTCGACGACAGCCGCCCCGACCCCCTCCTCCCCGCCAAGCCCTACCGGGAGCTCATGGCCGGCCTCTGGTACCCGGCGGAACCCGGCGCCGGGCACCCGACGGCCCCCTGGCTGCCCCCGGCCGCGGCGGCCGACTGGGACGCGCACTCCGCACCGGCCCTCGGTGTCCCCGCCGGCGCCGCCGACTGGCGGGGGATCAGGACCCACGCCCGCACCGGCGCGCCCGTCGCCCGCCGCGCCGGCCGGCTGCCCGTGGTGCTGTTCTCCTCCGGCGACGGCGGCTCGCGCGCCCTCGGCACCACCCTGGTCGAGGAGCTGGCGAGCCGCGGCCACCTCGTCGTCGCCCTCGACTCCACGTACGAGGCCGAACAGGTCGAGTTCCCCGGCGGCCGGGTCGAACGCGCCCTCCCGCTTCCCGACGACCTCACCCCGGAGGTCATCGCCGCCCTCCTCGCCGGGCACTCCCGGGCCCGCCTCGCCGACGCCCGCTTCGTCCTCGGCGCACTCGACCGGCTCGCCCGCGGGGACCGCCCCGACACCGGCACCGGCCCACTCCCGGACGGGCTCGCCGAAGCCGCCGACCCGGCCAGGACCGGCGTGCTCGGGCAGTCCCTCGGCGGCTCCGTCGCCGCCCAGCTCGCCCACGACGAGCCCCGCGTCCGCGCGGCGGCCGACCTCGACGGCGCCCTCCTCGGACCCGTCGCCGACAGCGGCCTCGCCAAGCCCTTCCTACTGATGGCCTCCGGTACGAAGACCCTGCGCACCGAACCGAGCTGGGCCTCCTACTGGGCGGCGTCCACCGGCCCCCGGCACGCCCTGCGGCTGCGGAACGCCGCCCACGGCTCGTACACCGACCTCCAGGTCCTCCTGCCCCAGCTCGTCCGCCGCCTCCCGGTCCCCGACGCGGCCGGGCTCATCGGCACTGTTGACCCCCGGCGCTCCCTGGCCGCCCAGCGCACCGCCGTCGCCGCCTTCTTCGCGCGGTACCTGACGGGGCGGCCCACCGGCTTCCTCGACCGGCCCGGCGACGACTGGCCGGAGCTGGAGGTGCTGCGCTGAACCGGCCCGCCCGGCACCCCTGGTGGCGCCGGCACGATCGGAGGACGGACGGACCCCCTGTGCCTTCCGCGACCCCGGCGCCGCGAGCGGACCACCCCCGCCGGGCCGCGCCGCCCGCGCCCCGGACAGGGTCCGCGTCCTGATCGCAGACATCCGTCGAGCAGGAGCCCGTCGCGGACCGGCACCGTCCAGCTCCGCCGCGCAGCACATCATGATCATTCACGGAATCACGGTCAGAACCAGTTTCGGTGAGCAGCGCCAACGTCGTAGGCCGAGGCCGCCCGCTCGTTCGGTATGCGGGCCGTGTCAGCTGGTCAAGGGCGCCTGCGGCGGCGCTGCGCGCTGGCCTTCGGCCACCCTGGACAGTCCGCCCCGCCCCTGGATCTGGCTGGCTATCGGACGCCCCCTTCCGAGTGGCGTCCGTCCGCAGGTCAGAACGCCGCAGGGTGGGGAATCGCGCGAGCAGGTCTGAGCGGGCGTTTTGGTAGCCATCTTCCTGTATGCGGCTTTCACGCCCGTCCACTTTCGTGACACTACAGTCGATAGGAGAAGATCGCTCCGCCGTCGATCGCTGGTCGGGCTGTCCGTCTCATCCGCTTCTGGGCTCTGAAATCCGTCTGGTTTGAAGAAGTCATAGAACCGCCCAATAGACAGCGGAACGGGATCCTCCGCCGCATCCGTGCCGACGCTGTGCCGTGAGCCAGCGGAAGCCGTACCCCAGCGACCTGTCCGACGCCCGATGGGCCTTGATCGAGCCGAAAACTGACGGCCTGGAGAAAGGCCCGGCTCGACCGCCGGCCCGCCGGGAAATCGGCCCAGGTCGAACTGTGCGACGTCTTCAACGCGATCCTCTACGTCAACCGCACGGGAATCCCCTGGAAGTACCTCCCGCACGACTTCCCGAACCACTCCACCGTCTACGCCTACTACGCAGCCTGGCGTGATGAGGGAATCTTCGCGGAACTCAACTCGACCTGACCGGCCTGGCCCGTGTGAAGGAGGGGCGCAAGCCCGAGCCGACCGCGTCCGTGATCGACACCCTGAGCGTGAAAACCTCGACCAACGTGCCCCTGAGCAGCCAGGGGACGGACGCCGCGAAGAAGATCGTCGGCCGGAAGCGCGGCATCCTCACTGACACCATCGGCTTGATCCTCGCCGTGGCTGTCACCGCCGCGAGCCTGTCCGAGAACGCCGTGGGAATCCACCTCCTCAACCAGGCCAAGAAGACCTACCCGAGCATCTCCAAGAGCTGGGTCGACACCGGCTTCAAGAACGCCGTGATCGAGCACGGAGCCGGCCTCGGAGTCGACGTCGAAGTCGTTACCAGAAAATCCGACGTCCGCGGCTTTCGCATAGTGAAAAGGCGCTGGGTAGTCGAACGAAGTCTGGGATGGCTCATGCTGCGTCGTCGGCTGGCCCGCGACTGCGAGACCCTGCCGACCAGCTCCGCCAACCTGGCGAGGGACCTACTAGGGCATAAAGGTCAATCCGCCTACGTCAAACGCCCACTGAGACAGCGGGACACTGACGGCGGATCAGACAGATGCGGCCGTCGTGGACCAGGACCGCGCAGACCCGAACCCGGACCGGCTCGGCAACCGGGCCGGTGTTCGTCACCGGGCCCAGGCCGGGCAGGTAGGTGCGGGCCGGTGGCCGACCGGCTGGTGCGGGTGGTCGGCGACCGCAAGCTCCGGAGGAAGAAGACCGGCGCCGCCACCCGCCTCCTCGCCCTCTGCACCACCGCCCACACCCGCCCTGACGGCAGCCTCGGCCACGCCGAGGACGGCGGGATTCCGCTGGAGGCGCCGGCCGCGTTCTGCACCCTGCCGGTGGAGGAGATCGCCGAGCACGCCGACCTGCTGGTCGCCGGCGACTGGCTCGCCGAAGCCGACACCACCAGCGGACTGCTACGCGGTCGGCTCGCCGAGCACGTCTCTGATGCGGGGCAGCGAGGTCACGGACGGCGCGTGCGTGCCGGACGGCGAGGGCGAGTTGCTCGCCGTCCATCGCCTCCAGCGCGTCCCGCCCGGCGGCGGCCAGGCCGGGGCCGATCCCCTCCAACAGCTCCCGGGCCTGGTCGCATAGCCGTGGGGCTTGTTCGTCCTGGCGGCGTCGGCGTCGTTCCATGCCCTCGCACCGGCTGGCGCCAACTCGGCTTCACCTGAGTGTGATTGCCTCGCTCATCGGTTCGGGAATGCTGGCGACCGACCGTACAGGCGACCGAGGTGTCCGTCCGACATGAGCGATGCGGAGTCGGCCTGTAACAGGCGGCGGCCTTCGACCTCCACGAAATCACCTTCGCCGTGACGCTGTTGCGCGCGGCACGGCCTGCGGCCTCGTGGTCGCCGGGTTCGCTCAGCCGGCTTCCGAGCGGTCGTTCGCTGCCGCGTCCGCGATCCCGGCGCGGAGCAGTTGGTGTCCGAGGTCGATCAGGGCGCGGGCCGCGGCGTACTCGTCGCCGATCTCGGGGACGAGTGGGTCGTGCGGGTTGCGGCGGGCGGCGGTGCGGGACTCCAGGGCGTTGTCGCCGGTGTCGAGGACGGCGTGGACCTTGGTGGTGTCGCCCTCCTCGAAGAGGTCGAGGCGCAGGGTCCACTGCTTGGTGCGAATCGGTGTCGTGGCATTCGTGCTCATGTCCGGTCCTCTCGGGGCCGGGCGGGCTCGGGGCCAGCCCGGCCGGTCGGGTCAAGCGCCCCGCGTGATCTCGATCGTGCGAGAGGCCTTTTCGGCCGTGCCGATCGGTGCGCGGACGGTCAGGACACCCTGGTCCCAGGCGGCGGTGACGTCCTCCTCGGGGACACCGGCGGAGAGCCGGACACTGCGGGTGAACGACAGTAGCTCCACCAGCCGGGCGGCTTCGAAGGCGGTCACGGTGAGGTCGGCGTTGAGGTCATCAGTTCTGCGGCTTTCATGATGCGAGGGCCCGTTCGGCTCCGTCCAACGGAATCGTCGGTCAGCACGGCCGTGCCCCGGCACTCAGGGCCGGGCACGATGAACCGGGCCTCCTCCCATCCAGCAGACCGCCGCCGAGTGCGAGGCGGCAGGGCTGTTCGGCCCTCTGGTGGGCCCTATCTGCGGGGCGGCGCGGGCTAGCCCGGCGAGGCCGGACGCATCGGTGGGCACCGGTGCCGCTCGGCCGTGGGGCCAGGGCCTTAGGACCCTCGCTCAGCACCACCGGCTCGGCGGATGCTCGAATCACCGGCGCTCCCCGCCGAGAACAGGGAGTGATCAACCATGACCACCGAAACCGCCCTCACCACTGCGGATCTGCACCTGCTGGCCGAAGCCGGAGGCCTGGCGCCCTCGCTGCACAACAGCCAGCCCTGGCGCTTCCGTCCCACGCCCGACCTGCTCGGCCTGGAGGTCCGCGCCGACCTGAGCCGGGCCGTTCCGGCCGCCGACCCGGCCGGCAGGGCGCTGCACATCTCGATCGGCGCTGCCCTGTTCAACCTGCGCGTGGCCGCCGCCCATCTCGGGCGGGAGGCCGCCGTCCGGCTGCTGCCGGCCGGCGAAGGCGCGCAGCCGTGCGCCGTGCTCGACCTCTCCGCACCGGCCCGCACACCGCGGCCCCTCGGCGCCGACCTCTACCCGGTCATCGCCGGGCGCCACTCCAGCCGGCAGCCGTTCACCAATCGGGACGTCCCCGAGGCACTGGTCGCCGAGCTCATCTCGGCAGGCCGGGACGAAGGCGTCACGCTCACCGTGCTGGAGGAGGACGGGGTGCGCCGCGTGCTCGCCCTCACCTCCGAGGCCGAGGCCCGGATCGCCGCCGACGTCACCCGCGAGGCTGAGACCCGCCGCTGGCTACGGCTGGAGCCCTCCTGCGACGGCATCCCGCTCGCCGCCCTCGGCTCGCACGACCGCGACGCCCGCGTCCCGATGCGCGGCTTCGCCGGTCACCCGCCGCGCCACGGCACCCCGGCCGAACGCTTCGAGGCGCTGCCGCAACTGGCCACCCTCACCACCCACCTCGACAGCCGGGCAGACTGGCTGCGCACCGGACAGGCCATGGAACGGGTGTGGCTGCTGGCCACCCTCCGCGGCCTGCGCGCCTCCGTCCTGCACCAGGCTGTCGAGATCCCCGAGACCCGCTGGCGTCTGCGCGACCCGCACGAGGGGCCCGGGTACGTCCAGCTCGTGCTGCGCCTCGGCTACGGCCCGTCCGGCGCGGCCAGCCCGCGTCGCCGGGTCGAGGACGTCCTCGACCTGCCGGAGGGGTAGCCGGATGTTCCTCCGCCCGTCTCCTACTCGGGTGCGACGATCGGAGGGCCGTCGGGGCGGATGATCCGGCCGCTGATTCCCGTGGGCCGGATGCGCACCCAGGTGTCCCGGGTGCCGCCCGCCCAGGGGCGGGTGTCGGCGTGCCGCTGGAACCAGCTCACGGTCTCCTCGTCGGAGACGATCGAGGCGGTGCCGTTCACCAGGACGCTCCAGCCGGTGGCGAACACCTCGTCGAGCTGGTCGGCCTCGAAGGCGACCTCGTCGCCTGCCGTCCTGGCGAGGGTGCCGTCGTCGACGGTGCGGTAGAGGATGGTGGCGTCGAGCACGCGGTAGTTGACGGGCAGCGCCACGAGGCCGCGCGGTGCCGTCAGCACCACTCGGCCGACGCCGCCGGGGGAGAGCTTGGCCCAGCAGGCGGCCGGGTCCAACTCCTCCAGCAGTACGCGGGCGTTGGCCCGGGCGTGGCCGGACGGTACGTCGCGGCCGCCGCCGAGCAGGCAGCCGACCGTGGTGTCGAGCGCGTCGGCGAGCCGGGTGAGGGTGCCGACGCCGACCGGGACGGGGTGGGTTTCCAGGTACTCCAGGAACCCCGGGTCCAGGCCGCCGCGCTCGGCCACCAGCTCGCGGGTGAGCCCCAGCTGGGCGCGGCGGTGGGCGACCCGGCGCCCGAGGTCGCCGGGGTCGGCCGGGCGGGGGCGTGCCCCGCTGTCGTTCGCGGTCGTCATGGCGATCTCCCTGTTCAGACGGCTTCGCTGTTCGGGACGATCACCAGCGGGACGGTGCAGCGGTGCACCAGCGCGCGGCCGGTGGAGCCGAACAGCAGGCCGCGGAAGCCGCCGAGGCCCCGGCTGCCGATGACCAGGCAGCGGGCGCGGGTGGCGACGGCCGCCAGCATCGGGGCGGGAGAGCCGGTGAGCACCTCGCGCCGCACCCGGATGTCCGGGTACTTCTCCTGCCAGCCGGCCAGCGCCTCGGACAGGTCCACCAGGGCCTCCTCGACCAGGTCCGGCTGCGCGGCGTCGGCGGGGCGGCGGATCTCCACGGCCTGTACGTCGGCCCCGGCCAGCGAGGCCTCCTCGAAGGCGAAGCCGATCGCGGCCCGGGAGGCCTCCGAGCCGTCCACTCCGACGACGACGGGGCCGGGACCGGAGACGCCGTCGGTCGGCTCCGGGACGAGGGCGATCGGACACCCCAGGTGTCCGACCAGAGAGGCACCCTTGGACCCGATGGGCAGTGCGGAGTGGGCCTCCGTGAGCCGACGGATGCCGAGGACGAGCTGTGCGGCCTCGTCGGCTGCTTCGCGCAGCACCCGGACCGGGCGGCCCTCGACGAGCCGGGGGGTGATCTCCAGTCCGGGGTGGCGTTCGGAGGCCAGCAGCCGGGCGGTGTCCAGCAGCGTGTCGCCGGCGGCGCGGAGGCCGATCGTCCAGTGGTCCCCCACCTGCCGGCTGGTGGGCCAGTCCTGGGCGTGCAGGGGCTGGAGTGGCAGGCCGCGCCAGGCGGCCTCGTCCGCCGCCCAGCGTACGGCCCAGTGGCTCGCCTCGGAGCGGTCGACGCCCACGATCACGGGGCGGCGGGTTTCGAAGCCGTTCATCGCGGTCTCCTTTCGGCTCTGGCCGGCGCCGTCACCGGCTCCGCGAGGAGCCTTGACCACTCTCATTGTCGTGCGCTGTCGTACGCGTGGGGGAGGGCCGGTCGGGCCCGGAGACGCGGGCCGGTGGGCCCCGCCGGCTTCGAAGGGGCGGCTCTCCGCGACCAGGTCGGTGCGGCACGCCCCGAGCGCCCCCACGGTCGTCCCCGAACGCCCGAACGCCCGAACGCCCGAACGCCCGAACGCCGGTACGGCCGGGGCCGAGCGCTGCTCGCGCAGGGGCCGATCAGCCCAACCCGTGCCAAGGGGGACCTGTTGGAAGGGCCGTCGGGGCCGGACGGCCCCGTGCGGGACGACCGGTGTCGGCGGACAGTGGGATTACGGACCCGTCCGCCGAGGAGGGCCCGGCGGTGAACCGGAGGAGGACCGGTGGAGACGACGAGGCCACCGCTCGCGGAACTGGATCGACACGGCCTCGCCGTGCTGGTCGAGACGCTGAGGCAACGGGGGCTCACCGTCATCGGGCCCACTGCGCGCGATGGAGCGATCGTCCTCGCCGAGCTGGCCTCGGCGGACGACCTGCCGTACGGCTGGGGGGTCGAGGCCGAGGCCGGCACCTACCGGCTGCACCGGCGCGAGGACCGGGCGGCGTTCGCGCACTCCGCCGGGCCGCAGTCCTGGAAGACCTTCCTGCACCCGCCGCGCGCCAGGCTCTGGCAGGCAGACCGGGGGCCGGACGGCACCGTCTCGGTCCAGGAGGACGACGACCCGCCGCCCCGGTACGCCTTCCTCGGCGTGCGCCCCTGCGACCTGCGCGCGATCGCGGTGCAGGACCGGGTGCTGACGGGCGGCGCGTACGCGGACCCGGTCTACGGCAGGCGGCGGGCCGGCGCGTTCATCGTGGTGGCCGAGTGCACCGAGCCCAGCGCGGTCTGCTTCTGCGCCTCGATGGGTACCGGCCCGGGCCTGCCGGACGGTTCGGCGTACGACCTGGCACTCACCGAGACCGTGGAGTCCGACGGCCTCCGGTACCTGATCCGGGCGGGTAGCCCGGACGGCGAGGACCTGCTCGCCGAACTCCCCACCCGGCCCACCGATGGAGAGCGCGCCCGGAGGGCCGTCGCCGACGCCGCCGGGCGGATGGGCCGGGAGATGGACCCCACCGACCTGCGCTCGCTGATGGCCGGCACGATGACCGCCGAACGCTGGGACCAGGTCGCCGACCGCTGTCTGACCTGCGGCAACTGCACCATGGTCTGCCCCACCTGCTTCTGCACGACCACCGAGGAGGTCACCGACCTCACCGGCGACCACGCCGAGCGGTGGCGCCGGTGGGACTCCTGCTTCGACCTCGACTTCTCCTACCTGCACGGCACCGGTCCGGTCAGGTCCTCCGCCCGCAGCCGCTACCGGCAGTGGCTCACCCACAAGCTCGGCACCTGGCACGACCAGTTCGGCTCCTCCGGCTGCGTCGGCTGCGGGCGCTGCATCGCCTGGTGCCCGGTCGGCATCGACATCACCGAGGAGGTCACCGCCCTTCGGGCGGAGGCGGCGACCACCGGGGGAGCGCCATGACGCACCCGACCACCCCCGTGCCGTACCGGGTACTGGCCCGCCGCCGCGAGACCGCCGACACCGTCACCCTCGACCTGGCGCCGGCCACCGCACCGCTGCGGCCGTTTCGGCCCGGGCAGTACGCGATGCTGTACGCGTTCGGCACCGGGGAGATCCCGCTCTCCGTCAGTGGCAGCACCGGCGACACGCTCGGTCACACCGTCCGCGCGGTCGGAAAGGT
This sequence comes from Kitasatospora sp. NPDC094016, assembly GCF_040304045.1. Lineage (NCBI taxonomy): Bacteria > Bacillati > Actinomycetota > Actinomycetes > Kitasatosporales > Streptomycetaceae > Kitasatospora > Kitasatospora sp. NPDC094016. Next base: position 35,746 of record NZ_JBEOUK010000055.1, on the reverse strand, counting down.
CAGTGAAGCGCTGTGCCGGGCGAAGGTGGGTGACTGGATCGGGGCCCGCGGCCCCTACGGCACGGCCTGGCAGACCCCTCCCGCCGGGAGCGACGTGCTGATCGTCTCCGGCGGCATCGGGCTCGCCCCGCTGCGCCCACTCATCGAGGAGGTCCTCGGCCGGGTGGACGGATTCGGCACGGTCTCGGTGCTCGCCGGGTACCGCAACCCGGGCGAACAGCTGTTCCTCGAAGAGGTGCCGTCCTGGCGCTCCCGCGCGGACGTCCTGGCCACCGTGGACCACCCCGAGCCCGGCTGGCGCGGTGCCACCGGCCTGGTCACCGCCTTGCTGGACGAGGCCGACTTCCGCCCCGACCACTGCGCCGCCTACCTGTGCGGCCCGGAGGTGATGATGCGCGCGACCGCCCGGGAGCTCATCCGCAGAGGCGTCCCCGCCGAGCGGATCCGGGTCTCGCTGGAGCGCAACATGCGCTGCGCCACCGGCTGGTGCGGCCACTGCCAGCTCGGCCCGGTCCTCGTCTGCCGGGACGGCCCGGTCCTCGGTTGGGACCACGCCGACGGCCTGCTGTCCACGCCCGAGCGGTGAGCGCCATGGGCACCCCGCGCCTGGCGGTCTGGAAGTTCTCCTCCTGTGACGGCTGCCAGCTCACCCTCCTCGACTGCGAGGACGAACTCCTCGCGCTCGCCGGGAAGATCGAGATCGGCTACTTCCTGGAGGCGTCCCGCCGTGAACTGCCGCCGCCCTACGACCTCTCCCTCGTCGAGGGCTCCATCGCCGCCCCCGCCGACCTGGAGCGCATCCGCCGGGTGCGCGAGCAGTCCCGTTACCTGGTGACCATCGGCGCCTGTGCCACCGCCGGTGGCGTCCAGGCACTGCGCAACCTGGTGAGCCTGCCCGACTACCAGGCCGTCGTCTACGCCCACCCCGAGTACATCGACAGCCTCGACCACTCCACCCCGATCTCCGCCCACGTCCCGGTCGACCTGGAGCTGCGAGGCTGCCCGATCGACAAGCGGCAGCTACTGGAGGTCATCACCGGCTACCTCGCCGACCGCAAACCCGACATCCCCGCCCACAGCGTCTGCTTCGAGTGCAAACTGCGTGGCACCACCTGCGTCACCGTCGCCCACGGCACCCCGTGCCTCGGCCCGGTCACCCAGGCCGGCTGCGGCGCGCTCTGCCCGGCCTACGGGCGCGGCTGCTACGGCTGCTTCGGCCCGATGGAGACGCCCAACACCCGCGCCATGCTGCCGCTGCTGCGCCGCGACGGGGTGACGGAGGCGGACGCCGCCCGGCTCTACCGCACCTTCAACGCCGAGGCTCCCGGTTTCGCGGAGGCCGCCCGGGCGGCGACGGAGGAGGACAGCGGATGACCCACCGTTCCCAACGGCTGCTCACTGTCGGGGCGTTGGCCCGCGTCGAGGGCGAGGGCGCGTTGCACGTCGCGGTTCGCGGGGGCGAGGTGGAGGCCGTCCGGCTGGAGATCTACGAGCCTCCGCGCTACTTCGAGGCCCTGCTGCGCGGGCGAAGTTACACCGAGCCGCCCGACCTCACCGCCCGCATCTGCGGGATCTGCCCGGTGGCGTACCAGATGAGTGCCTGCCGCGCGGTCGAGGATGCCTGCGGGGTCGTGGTGGACGGCCAGCTGGCCCAGCTGCGAAGGCTGTTGTACTGCGGCGAGTGGATCGAGAGCCACACCCTGCACATCTACCTGCTGCACGCCCCCGACTTCCTGCACCTGCCCGACGCCCTGGCGCTGGCCCGCACCGACGCGGCCCTGCTCCAGCGCGGGCTGCGGCTGAAGAAGGCCGGCAACGAGATCGTCGAGACCCTCGGCGGGCGCGCGATCCACCCGGTCAACGTCCGGGTGGGCGGCTTCCACCGGCTCCCGACGCAGGTCGAACTCGACCACCTGGCAACAGTGTTGCGCCAGGCGCGGACGGACGCCGAGGACACCCTCGGCTGGGTGGCCGGGTTCGAGTTCCCGCCACTGACCGTCCGGCACGAACTGCTCGCCCTGACCGCCCCCGACGGCTACGCCATCGACTCCGGCACCGCCACCGCCGCCCTCTCCGGCACCTTCGCGCTGCGGGACTTCGAGCAGCGCGTCCGGGAGCACCAGGTGTCGCACTCCACCGCCCTGCACGCCACCCTCGACGGCCGGCCCCACCTCACCGGGCCGCTCGCCCGCTGGAACCTCGGCAGCGAGCGGCTGCCCGACGGCATCCGCGCCCTGGCCGCCGAGGCCGGGCTCGGCCCGCAGTGCGACAACCCCTTCCGCAGCATCGTGATCAGGGCGGTCGAGGTGCTGTGGGCCGTCACCGAGGCCCAGCGCGTCATCGAGCGGTACGAGCGCCCGCTCGCCCCGGCCGTGCCCGTCGCGCCGCGGGCGGGCACCGGTTACGGTGCCACCGAGGCCCCGCGCGGGCTGCTCTACCACCGGTACGACCTGGACGGCGCCGGCATCGTCCGGCGGGCCGTCATCGTCCCTCCGACCGCGCAGAACCAGAGCGCGATCGAGGCAGACCTGCGAGCCTTCATCCAGCTCCGGCTGCACCTCGACGACGCCGAGCTGACCCGCCGGTGCGAGCAGGCGATCCGCAACTACGACCCCTGCATCTCCTGCGCGGCGCACTTCCTCGCTCTCACCGTGGACCGGGGTTGAAGGGAGTGGGCGGCCAGCGGATCGTCGTCATCGGCGTCGGCAACGAGTACCGCCACGACGACGGCGCCGCCGTGGCCGTCGTGGCCGAACTCGCGGCGGGAGGCCTCGCCGCCGACCGACTCACCCTCTGCGACGGTGAGTCGACCCGACTCATGGAGCTGTGGGAGGGCGCCGACCTGGCGGTCGTGATCGACGCGGTGCACGGCCACCCGGGCGAGCCGGGCCGGATCCACCAGGTCACCGTAGACGCCGACCACCTGCTCGCCGACCCCCTGGCGGACGACGAGGCGGCCGCCGGGACCCACGGCCTGGGCCTCGGCCACGGTGTCGCGCTGGCCGCCGCACTCGGCAGGCTGCCGCGCGAGCTGCTGATCGTCGCGGTGGAGGGCGCGGACTTCTCGATCGGCGAGGGCCTGAGCCCGGTTGTCGCCGCCGCGGTGCCGCGCGTCGTCGCGGAGGTCCGCCGGGCGGTGGAAGGTCGCCGAGCGGAGGCTTCATGACACCGAACCGCCGACGGTCGAGGCCTGCGGCGCCGTGAACCGGTGCGACGGTGCACGGCGTCCGGGCCACTCAGTCCGCCGCCTCGGCGTCCGCCACGGCCCGCTTGACGGCGGCGAAGCTGTCCGGGGTGACGGAGATCGAGTCGATCCCGGCGCGGACCAGGAAGCTGGTGAAGTCCGGGTCGTTGCTCGGGCGTTGGCCGCACAGGCCGACGTGGCGGCCGGCCGTGTGGGCGGCGGCGATCAGGGACTCGATGCTGCGGGTGACGGCCGGGTTCCGTTCGTCGAAGAGGTGGGCGAGCAGGCCGGAGTCGCGGTCGACGCCGAGGGTGAGCTGGGTGAGGTCGTTGCTGCCGATCGAGAAGCCGTCGAAGCGCTCGGCGAACTGCTCGGCGAGCAGGATGTTGGCCGGGATCTCCGCCATCACGTACACCCGCAGGCCGTTCGTGCCCCGGGCGAGCCCGTTGTCGGCCATCACCGCCAGGACCTCGTCGGCCTCCTGCGGGGTGCGGCAGAACGGGATCATCACCACGACGTTGGTGAGCCCGAGTTCGTCCCGGGCCCGGCGTAGCGCCCGGCACTCCAGGGCGAAGCCCTCGCGGTACCCGGGGGCGTAGTAGCGGCTCGCGCCGCGCCAGCCGATCATCGGGTTGGCCTCGACCGGCTCGAACGGCGCGCCGCCGACCAGGCGGGCGTACTCGTTGGTCTTGAAGTCGCTGGTGCGCACCACCACCGGGTCCGGCCAGCGGGAGGCCGCGATCCGGGCGACGCCGTGGGCGAGCCGGTCGACGAAGTAGTCGGTGCGGTCCGGGTAGCCGTACGTCAGCTCGTCGACCAGCCGCCGGTCCTCGGCGGAGAGCCGCTCGGGGTGGACCAGCGCCATCGGGTGGACGCGCACCTGGTGGGCGACCACGAACTCGGTACGGGCCAGGCCCACGCCGTCCGCCGGCAGCCGCCACCAGCGGAACGCGGCCCCCGCGTCGGCGAGGTTGAGCATGACCTTCGTCCGGGTGGCCGGCAGCGAGCCGAGATCGGTGTCGGTCGCCTCGTACGCGACCAGTCCGGCGTACACGTGGCCGTCCGCGCCCTCGGCGCAGCAGACCGTCACCTCGTGGCCGTCCGCCAGCACGGCCGTCGCGGTCCCGGTGCCGACCACCGCCGGCACCCCCAGCTCGCGGCTGACGATCGCCGCGTGCGAGGTGCGGCCGCCGTGGTCGGTGACGATCGCGGAGGCCCGCTTCATCAACGGCTCCCAGTCCGGGTCGGTGATCCGCGTGACCAGGACCGCGCCCTGCGGGAACCGCTCCAGGCCGACCGGATCGGCCAGCGCGCACACCGGCCCCGCCCCGATGGCCTCGCCGACGGCGATGCCGTCCACCAGCCGCTCGCCCGTGCCGGTGAGCCGGAAGCGGCGCAGCACCTCGCCCCGGCGGCGGGACTGCACGGTCTCCGGCCGGGCCTGGACCAGGAACAGCCGTCCGGTGATGCCGTCCTTGGCCCACTCCAGGTCCATCGGGCAGCCGTAGTGCTCCTCCACGGCCACCGCCCACTCGGCCAGCGTGCGGATGTCACCGATGCCGAGCACCTGGGCCGCCCGCTCCCCGGGCTCGGTGTCGACGGTCCGGGTCGAGCCGTTCGCGGCGTACACGGCTTTGCGGCGCTTGGCCCCGAGCTGCACCTGGATCACCGGGTCGAGTCGGTGGTCCTTGAGCGTCGGTTTGAACACGGTGTACTCGTCCGGGTCCACCTGGCCGCTGACCACCGTCTCGCCCAGCCCCCAGGCGGCACTGACGATCACCACGCCGGGGAAGCCGGTCTCGGTGTCCAGGGTGAACGCCACGCCCGCGCCCGCGAGGTCGGAGCGCACCATCAGCTGGACGCCGACCGACAGGGCCAGGGAGAGCTGGTCGAAGCCCGTCCGCTCGCGGTAGTCGATCGCCCGGTCGGTGAACAGCGAGGCGTAGCAGCGCAGGCAGGCGGAGAGCAGGGCCTCCGTTCCGCGGACGTTGAGGAAGGTCTCCTGCTGGCCCGCGAAGCTCGCCTCCGGCAGGTCCTCGGCGGTGGCGCTGCTGCGCACGGCGACGTCGGGGTCCTGACGTCCGGCTTCACGGGCGAGCCGTTCGTACGCCTGCGCCACGTCCCGTTCCAGCGCCGGCGGCAGGGGCGTGGCCAGCACGGCGGAGCGGATCGCGCCGCCGACCTCGGGCAGCGGGGCGCCCTCGTGCAGGCGGTCGAGCTGCCCGGCGATCCGCTCGCGCAGGCCGCCGGTGTCCAGCAGCTCCCGGTAGGCGTCGGCGGTGGTCGCGAAGCCGTCCGGCACCCGGACGCCGGTGGGCCCCAGCCCGTTGATTAGCTCGCCGAGCGAGGCGTTCTTGCCGCCGACGAGGCCGACGTCCTCCCGGCCGAGGTCGCGGAAGGGGATGACACGGCGCATGGCTTCCTCCAGGCGCGCTGGCAGGGCGGCCCCATGGCGCCGGACGCGCCGGGGGCTCCGTCCCCGTCACTGTCCGCCCGGCCCGGAAGCGCGGGACAGTGCCGCAGGGGCTCGGGATCGGGTCCGATCGGCGGCTGGACCGGGGCCGTTGGACCCAGGGGCCGACCGTCCCGTCGCCTCGCCTCGTAGGCCGCGGTCGCCGTGCGGCCCCGCGGCCGGAGCCCACGGGCCCCACCCGCGACACCCCGGCCGGCCCCTCGGCCCGTCAGTCGGCGAAGAGGTGCGGGTTGGGCGGTACGGGCGCGGCGGCCTCGTGTTCGTGGCGGAAGTGGTGGATCCGGGCGTCCGGGCCGGGGAAGTACTCCGTCACCCGGTCGCTGTCGGACCAGCGTACGTCGTACGGCGGGCTGCCGTCCGGGTGGTGCAGGCCGACGATCTCGCCGTCCCTCCTGGCGGCGCCGGGCCGGGTGCCCTGGACGATGATGCGGTCTCCCACGGCGGCTTTCATGCCGTCCTCCCAGGGTCGGTACGTGGACGGGGCCGACCGTCCGTACCTCCATGGCACCACTGCGGGTGGGGTGGTGCAGGGGCCGGACGGTCCCGGGCCGGGGGCCCGCCGGCCCAAGCGGTCGATGCCCGACATGCGGTGTGCTGGGGGAGCGCAGGCGCTGCGGACGGCCCGCACCCCACGGAGGAGAACGAGATGAACGGCACCGACCGGACGACGGGCGAGCGGCGGATCGTCGTCGGCGTGGACGGCTCGCGCCCGTCCCGGGCAGCGCTGCGCTGGGCTCTGGGGGAGGCCCGGCTGACCGGTGCCGTCGTGGAGGCGGTGACCAGCTGGGATGAGCCGGGCGTCTACGGACGGGGCATCACGGTGTCCCTGGAGGAGTCCGACGCCGTCGCCGGGGCGGAGCTCGCCGAGCTGGTGACGCGGGAGACGGGCCGGGCTCCGGGGGCCGCCGTGCGGCAGCGGGTGGAGCACGGCAGCGCCGGCGAGGTCCTGGTGAAGCTCTCCGAGGGGGCCGCACTCCTGGTGGTCGGCGGCCGGGGTCTCGGCGGCTTCGTCGGCGCCCTGCTCGGCTCGGTCGCCCGGTACTGCGTCCGGCACGCCCACTGCCCCGTGGTCCTCGTCCGTGGCGACTTCGCGGCCGGCCCGGTCGGGGACGGGCGACCTGCGGCGAGGGGCCCCTCGGGCCGGTCACCAGGGCCGTCAGGCCCTCGGGAGACAGCGGCGGGCTCGGCAGACTGACCTACGACAGCACCTGCCACCCCGGCAGGGAGGAGGCGCGTCATGTCCGTCGCAGCCACCACGCACAGGCAGCCGGCCTCGCGCACGTCCCTGCGCCGGCACGTCCGCCGGGCCACCGGCCGGGACGGCAATCCGCTCTGCCGCCCGGTGGACCGGGCGTACAGCCGTCTGGTCGCGGGGCTGGCATTGACGATGCTCGCCGTGTTCGTGATGGCTTCGGTGGCGGCGCTCCTGGTGTTCGGCACGGAGACGCACACCGCGCAGCAGGTGGCCCGGCACCGGCACGTCGTCACCGCCGTCACCACCGGCGCGGCCCAGTCGGACGATCTGCGGGCGGGAGACCCGCAGGCGCACGCTCCGGCCCGCTGGACGTACCCGGTCGGACCGGGTGGCGGGGTCGTCCCGGTGCCGGAGGGCACGGTCACCGGGACGGCCGTTGCGACCGGGCTGAACGACGCCGGGAATCCGGTCGGCGCGCCCAAGGCGGCCACGGAGATCGTGTCGGATGCCGCCCTGGTGGGCCTGGGCACGGTCTTCGTGCTCGGGCTGGCGGCGGAGGGCGGCTTCGCGCTGCGCCGCCACACGCTGGACCGGCGGGCGGAGGAGGACTGGGAGCCTGCCTGGGAGCAGGTCGAACCGCTCTGGTCCGGGCGGAAGTGAGGGAGCGGTGCCGGGTGGCGGACCGGTGTCAGAGGTGGAAGCGGCGGGTCTCGCCCGGCCGGACCGTCGTCTGCGTGCCGCGCAGGCGGATCAGGACGGGTTCCTGGCGGTCCTCGCGCAGGCTCACCGCGACCGTGTGCCGGTCGACGGCGATGGTGAGTCCCCAGTGGCCCCGGTAGCGCAGGTCCAGCTCCAGGCGGCCGAGGGCGGAGGGCAGGTGCGGGTCGAGCCAGAGCGCGTCCTCGCGGACCTCCAGGCCGGTGTAGCAGCGCTGCAGCAGGTCGACCGCGCCCGCCATCGCGCCCAGGTGGACGCCCTCCGCCGTCGTTCCGTGCTGGCTGTCGCGGAGGTCGGCCGCCAGGGTGTCGCGGAAGTACCGCCAGGAGGCGCGGCGGTCGGAGCGGGTGAGCACCCAGGCGTGGACGACGGAGCTGAGGGTGGAGCCGTGGACGGTGCGCCGCAGGTAGTAGTCGGTGGTGCGGCGGAGCAGTTCGTGGCCGGCGGGGTAGCCCAGGTGCCGCAGCAGGTCGCGGACCTCGCGGGCGGAGAACAGGTACCAGAGCATCAGGGTGTCGGCCTGTTTGGACGCCTTGTAGCGGTTGACGGTGTCGCCCTCGGCCTCCAGGATCCGGTCGAGGCGGCGCAGGTCGGGGTAGCGGCGCCGGTAGGCCTGCCAGTCGAGTTCGGCGAGCCGCTGGTAGCCGTCGAACTGGCTCAGGACACCGTCGTGGAACGGGACGTGGAGGTGGCGGCCGACCTCCTGCCAGCGGTCCAGTTGCAGGTCGTCGAGGGCGAGGCGCTCACGTAGTTCGTCGCGCCGGTAGCCGGGCAGGACGTCCAGGGCGTCCTGGGCCCGGGCCAGCACCCAGGAGGCCAGCACGTTGGTGTAGGCGTTGTCGTCCAGACCGGGCCGGTCGGCCCCCGGGTAGGCGTCGTGGTACTCGTCGGGGCCGAGCACACCGCGGATCGACCAGCGCCCGCGCCCCCGGTCGTAGACGGCGGCGGAGGACCAGAACCGGGCGATCTCCAGCAGCGTCTCGGCACCCGCCGAGGCGAGGAAGTCCCGGTCCCCGGTGGACTGGTAGTACTGCCACACGTTGTAGGCGACGGCGGAGCCGACGTGCCGCTGGAGGTGGCTGTGGTCGGGCAGCCAGCGGCCGGACAGCGGGTTCAGGTGCAGCTGCTGGGATTCCTCGCGACCGTCGCTCGCGCTCTGCCACGGGTACATCGCCCCGCGCAGGCCGATCCGGCGGGCCTCCTGGCGGGCGGCGTCGAGGCGGCGGTGGCGGTAGCGGAGCACGGCGCGGGCGAGTTCGGGGAAGCGCAGGTTGAGCAGCCGCAGGACGAACAGCTCGTCCCAGAAGACGTGTCCCCGGTACGCCTCGCCGTGCAGCCCGCGGGCCGGGACGCCGGCGTCCAGGTCGATCGAGTGCTCGGAGTAGGTCTGGAGCAGGTGGAACAGGTTCAGGTGCAGCGGACCGGTGCCGTCGAAGTCCGCCTCGATCCGGCATCGACGCCACAACTCCGCCCAGCGCAAGGCGTGTTCGGCCAGCAGATCGTCGAAGCCCCCGGCCTCGGCGGCGAGCAGCCGGGAGGCGTGCAGCGGGGTCTCGATCGCCCGGTCGCGGGAGGTGTGCAGGGCCACGGTCTTCTCCACTGTCACCGGCCGACCGAGCTGGGCCCGCACGGTGAGAAGGTGGGCCGCCCAGCCGTCACGGCACTCGGCCGTCACCGTGGCCCGTCGCGCCCTGGTCCGGGCGCAGAGGGCGATCCGAAGGGGCGAGCCGGCCGCGGCGGCCTCCAGCCAGAGCAGCCCGTCGCCGTCCACGCCCTGGCCGGCCGTGACGAGGTGTTGCTCGGACAGCCCCCGGTAGCGGGCGACGCCGGTGTTGGCGACGGCGCCGTCCAGCGCTGAGCGGACCTCCAGCGCACCCGTCCAGTTCTCCGGTGTGAACGTGCTCTCCAGGGCGAGCAGGTGCGGCCGGGCCTGGCTGGCGAGGCGGCGCTGGACCAACCGGGTCCGTCGGCCCTGGCCGTCGACCACGAGGGCGGTGCGGGTCAGCAGGCCCCGGCGCAGGTCCAGCTCGACGGTCTGTTCGGCGGGCGGACCGGCGAACCAGGCGCCGCCGACCGGGCGGAAGGTCAGCGGCAGCCAGTTCGGGCAGTTGACCAGGTCCTAGTTGGTCACCGCCCGCCCCGCGACCGTCGACTCCGCCCGGTCGTAGCAGCCCGCCAGGTACGTCCCCGGGTAGTGCACCCCGTCCGCGAACGCCTCCGGCGCGGCACCCCGGCTGACCACGTAGCCGTTGCCGACCGCGCACAGCACCTCCCGCAGACCCTCCTCGGCCGGATCGAAGCCCCGGTAGCGGAGCGTCCAGGGGGCGGGCATGACGGGGTACCCCGCCGGTGTGTGCGTTGCCACGACGAGACCTCCGCTGCCGACCGGCCTGACCCCAGTCTGCGCAACGCCCGACCGGCCCGCCCCTCGGACGGTGCGCGGCCGGGCCGCCGGTCGGCCGGGCGGGCGGGGCCGGTCGGCCCTCCCGTGGCCGTGGCCGGGCGTGGAGGCTGGAGGAGACCGATCGGCGAGGGCCGAGGAGGCGTGCCATGTCCACCGTTCATCCGCCGCGCAGCACCGCCGAGGCGCTGTTGGCCGACGGCACCACCGTCGGGATCCGCCCGCTCGGCCCGCGGGACCACCAGGCGGTGCTCGACCTGCACACCGACGGGATGTCCGAGGAGAGCCGTCGGATGCGGTTCTTCGGGGTGAGCCGCAACGCGCCGGGGCAGGCCGCCGACCGGCTGTGCGGGCCGCCGCGCCCCGGCCTGCTGGCGCTGGGGGCCTGGATGGGGGAGGAACTGCTCGGCGAGGCCGACTGCGAACTGCTGGACGACCCGCCGGAGACGGCGGAGCTGGCGCTCGCGGTGGCTGACCACTGGCACGGCCGAGGCGTCGCCACCCTGCTCCTGGAGCACCTCGTGCACGCCGCCCGGGCGGCCGGCATCCGCGCCTTCGAAGCCGACACCCTGTTCGGCAACCGCGCGGTGCACAAGGTCTTCGCCGACCTCGGCCTGCCCGTCCAGCGTCGCTTCGCGCAGGGCGAGCTCAGGCTCCGGGTCCCGCTGGAGGAGGCGGACGAGCGCTACCGCGCCGCGGTCGACGAACGCGGGCGCCGGGCCGACCTGGCGAGCCTGGCGGCACTGCTGCGCCCGGCCTCGGTCGCGGTGGTCGGGGCGTCCCGCCGGGAGGGGTCGGTCGGGCGGACCGTCCTCGGGAAGATCCGGCAGGGTGGCTTCACCGGGCCGGTCTGGGCGGTCAACCCGCACGCGGACGAGGTCGGCGGCGAGCGCGCGTACCCGTCCGTCGGCGCGCTGCCCGCCGTGCCGGACCTCGCGGTGCTGGCCGTGCCCGCCGTCGCGGTCCCAGCGGTGGCCGAGGAGTGCGGCGCCGTCGGGGTCCGGGCGCTGGTGGTGCTCACCTCCGGGCTCGGGCCGCAGGAGGCCCGGCGGCTGATGCGTGCCTGCCGCCGCCACAGCATCCGCCTGGTCGGGCCGAACAGCCTGGGCATGGCCCAGACCGAACCCGCGATCCGGCTGGACGCCGAGTTCGGCGGCGCCTTCCCCCGGCCGGGCAGCGCCGGGGTGGCCGTCCAGAGCGGCGGGGTGGGGATCGCGCTGCTCTCGCGGCTGGCCTGGCTGGGCATCGGGGTGTCGAGCTTCGTCTCGCTCGGCGACAAGTACGACGTCAGCGGCAACGACCTGCTCCAGTGGTGGGAGGCGGACGGCCGGACCGATCTGGCGCTGCTCCACCTGGAGTCCTTCGGCAGCCCGCGCGCCTTCGCCCGCACCGCCCGCCGCGTGACCCGGACCATCCCGGTGCTCACCGTCGACGCCGGACGCTCGACGGCCGGCCGCCGGGGCGCCGCCTCGCACACCGCGGCCGCCGCCACCCCCACCGTGACCCGGGAGGCGCTGTTCCGGCAGGCGGGCATCACGGCCACCCGGAGCATCGAGGAACTCGTCGAGGCCGCCGCCCTGTTGCACGCCCAGCCGCTGCCCGCTCCGCGCGGCGCGTTCGCGGTGGTGTCCAACGCCGGGGGCATCGGCATCCTGGCCGCCGACGCCTGCGTCGAGGCGGGCCTGGAACTGCCCGAACTCCCGGTGGAACTGGGGGATCTGCTTCCGCCCGGCGCCTCCGTCCGTAACCCGGTGGACACCACGGCGGCGGTGCATCCCACCGAACTCGCCATCTTCCTCCGCGCGTTGGAGCGCGAGGAGGCCGTCGACGCGATCCTGGTGTGCCTGGCCCCGACGGCGCTGTGCGCCACCCCCGCGCAGGAACCGGTGCGCGCCCTGCTGGAGGCCCCGGCCCGGCGACGCGTCCCGATCGCCGCCGTGCTGCTCGACCAGCAGGTGCCCGTGCGCTACCGCGGCTGCGCCGACGGCGGCATGCTGCCGGCCTACTCCGACACCCTCGCCGCCGCCCGCGCCCTCGCGCACGCCCGGGACCGCGCCCGGTGGCTCGCCGAAGCCCCCTCCGCGCCCGCCGAAGCCCCGGACTGCGACCGGCGCACCGCCCGCAGCCTGGTCGACGGCTACCTCACGACCCACCCCGAGGGCGGCTGGCTCGACCCGCTGACCACCGCCGATCTGCTGGAGGCCTACGGGCTGCCGCTGACCACCACGGTCTGGGCCCGCGACGAACACGCGGCCTCCGTCGCCGCCACCGGCCTGCGTCGGCTCGGGCACGAGGGGAAGGCGGCCATGAAGGCGTACTGGCCCGGCCAGGTGCACAAGAGTGCGCTGGGCGCCGTCCGCACCGACCTGGCCACCGATGCCGAAGTGCGCTGTGCCTACCGCGAGTTCACTCAGAAGTTCGGTCCTCAGCTGGCCGGGGCGGTGGTCCAGCCGATGGCGGCGCCCGGGGTGGAACTGCTCGCCGGCGTGGTCCAGGACCGGGTCTTCGGCCCGCTCGTCGTCCTCGGGGCCGGCGGCACCGCCGCCGACGTCCTGGCCGACCGGGCGGCCCGGCTCGCCCCGCTCAGCGAACGCGACCTCACCACCATGGTCACCGAACTCCACAGCGCACCGCTGCTGTCGGGCAGCGGCGGCGCGCCCCCAGTGGACCTCGCCGCCGTGCGGTCCGTGCTCGCCCGGCTGTCCCGGCTGGCCGACGACCTCCCGGAACTCGTCGAGGCCGACCTCAACCCCGTCATCGCCCGGCCCGACGGCGCGCTCTGCGTGGACGCCCGGGTCCGCCTCGAACCGAGGCCGTCCTTCGACCCCTACCTGCGGAGGCTGCGCCGGCCGGCGGCCACCGAGGGGAAGTGAGCACCGTGAAGCACAGCATCCTCGACGGCACGTCGGCCGACACCTTCCCGGCCCCCGGTTCCGCGCGACCGCCCGGCAGGACCCGGGTCGGCGACTGCATGAGCCGCCCCGGCGTCGCCGTCACCCCGGGCACCGACTTCGCCACCGTCGCCGCCGTGCTGAGCGCCTCGCGGCGCGGCATCGTGCCGGTGGTGACGGCGGACGGCACGGTCACCGGCGTGGTCGCCGTGTCCGACCTGCTCGCCGCCTACGCCGAGGAGGACCGCGAGGGCGAACTGCTCGCCCGCGACCTGATGGCCTCCCCCGGGGTCACCGTCACGGACGACACCGGCATCGTCGAGGCGGTGGCCCTGCTGGCCGGGCGCTCGCTGCACCACCTGCCCGTCGTGGACGGCGACGGCCGGCTGGTCGGGCTGCTGTCCTCGCACGACCTGCTGGACGCCTTGCGTCGCGTCGACGAGGAGATCAGGGCCGAGGCTCTCGAACTCGCTCTGACCCCCGGCAGCGGTGTCGCCCCGAGCTCGCTGCACGTCCGCTGCGAACGCGGCCGGGTCGCGGTGACCGGACGCACCCGCACCCGCAGTGACGCCGCGGCGCTCTGCCTCCAGATCGCCCGCATCGAGGGACTCGCCGGCCTCGCCGACCACCTCGCCTGGGACCTCGACGACGGCGTTCCGCCGGTCGGTTGACCGCGCCCCGGATCACAGCGGAGGGCTCACAACGGAACGACCGCCACCGGGCACTGGGCGTGCTGGATGACCGCCTGGCTGGTGGAGCCGAGCCGGCCGAGCGGACCGTTCGGCTGGCCGTGGCGGCCCACCACGACCAGCCGCTGGTCGGCCGACGCCGCCACCAGCTCCTTCGCGGCCCCCGACCGCACGACCGACGTGGTGACGGCGACGTCCGGGAACCGCTCGCGCCAGCCTGCCAGCACCTCGGCGAGCAGCCGCTCGTGCTCCGCCGCGACGTGCCCCTCCTCGTAGACCGGTGGGACCTCGTGCCCCGGGCCGAGCAGCGGGGGACAGCTCCAGGTGTGGAGCACGGTCAGGGGGAGGAACTGCCGGAGGGCGGCCTCGAAGGCGTAGGCGAGCACCGGGCCCTCCGCTTCCCTGCCCTCGACCCCGACCGCCACGCCGCCCTCGGTCACCGGCTCGTGGTGCACCACCACGACCGGGCACGGCGCGTGGGCGGCCGCGTACAGGCTGGTCGAGCCCACGAGCAGTTCGGGGAAGCCTCCCGAGCCCCGGTCACCGACCACGAGCAGCTCCGCGCCCGCCGCCGCCCCGATCAGGGCCTCGCGCGGCGGACCGTCGACGAGCTCGGCCGCGACGGTGAGCCCCGGGTGGCGGGCGGCGACCCGGGCCCACTCCGCGTCGAGGCGCTGGGCCTCGGTCGGCTCGGTGCCGCCGTACCTGGCGTGGACCAGCCGCAGGTCCGCCCGTCGGCGGAAGGCCTCGTCGACCGCCCAGTCGACCGCGGCCCGGCTCCGGGTCGACGGGTCCACGCCCACCACGACGAATCCGTTCATCGACGGCACCTCCGCACCGTGTCGATCGGCCCCGCCCCTCAGGCTATGCCGCTCACCGGATCAGCACCCGTTCGCCCGAGCGCGGCACTACGGCCGTCCAGCCGAGTTCGCGGTCGATCCGGTCGCGCAGGGCCTCCGAGCCCTCGGGCTCGCCGTGGACGAGGTAGACCGTGCTGGGCGGCGGTGCGGTGCGCAGCCATTCGATGATCTCGGCGGCGTCGGCGTGCGCGGAGAAGGCCGGGACGTTGACGACCTCGGCTCGGACCGGGACGTAGGTGCCGTACATCTTCAGGGCGCGGGTGCCGTCCACCAGGTCCCGGGCTCGGGTGCCCTCGGCGGCGTAGCCGACCACGACGACGGTGTTGCGGGCGTCGGGCAGTAGCCGGCTCAGGTGGTGGACGACGCGGCCGCCGGTGGCCATGCCGGAGGCGGAGACGATGACGGCCGGGCTGTGGGCGTGGTCCAGGGCGAGTGATTCCTGGAGCGAGCGGACCAGGGTGAAGGGCTCGGGGTCCAGGGCGGCCGGGCCCTGGGCGAGGACGTCGGGGCGCAGTTGGTCGGAGCCGGACGCGAAGGCGTCCCGGTAGATCTGCAGGGTGGCCAGGGCCATCGGGCTGTCCACGTAGACCGGAACCGTGGCCGGCAGCCGGCCGGCGCGGCGCAGTTCGGCGAGCTGGTGCAGCACGACCTCGGTGCGGTCGACCGCGAAGGACGGGATGACGACGGTGCCGCCCCGGGCCAGGGTGCGCTCCAGGGCCCGGGCGAACCACTCGCGGGCGGCCGTCTCGTCGTGCTGCCGGTGGCCGTACGTGGACTCCATCAGCAGGACGTCGGCGCCGGTGAACGGCTCGGGCGGGCGCAGCAGCGGGTGGACGGGGCGGCCGAGGTCGCCGCTGGCGGCGATGGTGTGGCCGTCTTCGAGCACCAGGTGGGCCCAGGAGGAGCCGAGGATGTGCCCGGCCCGCTGCAGCCGCAGCACGATGCCGGCGGTGATCTCGATGTCGGTGTCCAGTGGGACGGGGTCGAACATCCGCAGGGCGTTCTCGACGTCCTCGTCGTCGTAGAGCGGCTGGGCGGGCCGGTGTTTGGACCAGCCGTGCTCGTTGGCGTGGTCGGCCTCCTCCTGGAGCAGGTGGGCGCTGTCGCGCAGGATCAGTTCGGTGATCCGGGCGGTGTCGGGGGTGGTGAGCACCGGGCCGCGGAAGCCGTCGTGGACGAGGCGGGGCAGGTAGCCGCAGTGGTCGAGGTGGGCGTGGGTGAGCACGACGGCCTGGACGTCGGCGGGGTCGAGCGGGAGCGGGCGCCGGTTGCGGCGGCGCAGTTCGGCCAGGCCCTGGAAGAGGCCGCAGTCGATCATGAGGCGGGCGTGGTCGGTCTCGACCAGGAACTTGCTGCCGGTGACGGTGCCCACGCCGCCGAGGAAGGTCAGCAGCCCCGGCCGGGGCCGCGGCCGGGGTTCGCCGGTGCTCGTGCCGGTCGTGGTGTCCGTCGTCATGGCCGCCTCCCGGGGCGAGGAGTCCCTCTCATCGTCCTGCCGCGCGGCCTCGCTGTCCTGGGCCGACCCGGCCCTGTCGGCGGGGACCGTACGGCCCTGTCCCGCGGTTCCCGCCGGGCGGACAGTGGAGGCGGGACCACCGGAGGAGGAGTGAGGGCGATGCAGCACCGCAGCGTCAACGACGTGATGACCCATGAGGTCGTCACCGCCCGGCCCGACACGCCGTTCAAGGAGGTTGCGGCGCTGTTCCACCGCAACGACATCACCGCGATCCCGGTGATCGACGACCAGGGGCGGCCGCTCGGCATGGTCTCGGAGGCTGATCTGATCCGCAAGGAGGCCGTCCTGCCGGACCCGGAGGGCCGCTTCCCGGGCCGCTGGCTCACCGCCGACGACCGCGCACGGGCCGAGGCCGAGACCGCCGGCGGGCTGATGACCAGCCCTGCTGTCACCGCCTGCCCCGGCTGGTCGGTGCCCGAGGCCGCGCGCGCCATGGACAAGCACAAGGTGAAGCGCCTGCCGGTCGTCGACGAGGTCGGCCGCCTGGTCGGCATCGTCAGCCGCCGGGACCTGCTGGAGGTGTTCCTGCGCCACGACGCGGCCATCCGGGACGAGATCAACCACGACGTGCTCGGCCAGACCCTCTGGCTCGCCCCCGGCGACGTCCAGGTGGCGGTGCACGACGGCGTGGTCACCCTGAAGGGGAGGCTTCCCCGGCCGCAGCCTGATCCCGATCACCGAACAGCTCTGCCGCGCCGTGGACGGCGTGGTCGCCGTCCACCACACCCTCGACTGGGCCGAGGACGACACCGGTCAGCAGCTCGAACACCCCCACGCCTACCGCGCAGCACCGTAGGAGGCCGCCATGACCCGCACACCGAGCACCGTCGCCGACGTGATGACCCATGGGGTGGTCGCCGTCGGCCGCGACGCGGACTTCCGCGAGGTCGCCGAGACGCTGCGGCGCTGGCAGGTCAGCGCGGTTCCCGTGCTGGCCGGGGACGGCCGGGTGATCGGGGTGGTCTCGGAGGCCGACCTGCTCACCGCCCGGGACCGCGGCGGCGTGCGCGCCGACGCCCTGACGGCCGGGCGGATGATGTCCGTACCGGCGGTCACCGTGCACCCCGCCAGCCCGCTCAACGAGGCCGCCCGGGCGATGGCCCGTGGTCACCTCAAGCGGCTGCCGGTGGTCGACGAGGAGGACTACCTGGTCGGCATCGTCAGCCGCGGCGACCTGCTGAAGGTCTACCTGGAGGACGACCGCGAACTCGCCGACCGGGTGCGCTTCGAACTGGTGGCCACCCTCGGCCCCGGAGCCGGGGTGGGCACCGACGTCCGCTCCGAGAACGGCCGGATCACCCTGACCGGCGGCCTGCCGGACACCGTCTCCGCGCCGGTCCTGGAACGGCTGGTGCGCTCCGTACCCGGCGTGGTCGGCGTCGAATTCCGGCTCGCCGCGCCCGCCTGAGCGGGGGTGCGGCGGTGGCCTCGGCTCCCCCCGTCCGTCCCGGGCCGCCCGGCCGCCGCCGCGCGGGGTCGTGATCGGTCCCGGTGCGCGAGGTGGACCGGCGGCGCAGAATCGGTGGTGTCACCCTCCGCGCACCCTGGGAGCCGGCCATGGACACGCCACAGCCCGTACGGGTGTTCCTGCTGGACGACCACGAGGTCGTCCGGCGCGGTGTCCGCGACCTCCTGGAAGCCGAGCCCGACATCGAGGTCGTCGGCGAGGCGGGCACCTGCGCGCAGGCCGTCGCCCGGGTGCCGGCGCTTCGCCCGGACGTCGCCGTCCTCGACGTCCGCCTGCCGGACGGCGACGGCGTGACCGTCTGCCGCGAGCTCCACGACCGGATGCCCGACCTGGCCTGCCTGATGCTGACCTCCTTCGACGACGACGACGCCCTGCTTGACGCGATCATGGCCGGAGCGGCCGGCTACGTCCTGAAGCAGGTCAAGGGTGCCGACCTGGTCGGCGCGGTGCGCACGGTCGCCTCGGGCCAGTCCATGCTCGACCCCGCCACCACCCACAAGCTGATGGAGAGCCTGCGCCACCACGAGGAGAGCGGGACCGACGCCGCCCTCGCCGGGCTCACGTGCCGCGAACGGGAGATCCTCACCCTCGTCGGCGAGGGCAAGACCAACCGCCAGATCGGCCAGGAGCTCTATCTGGCCGAGAAGACCGTGAAGAACCACGTCTCGCGCCTGCTCGCCAAACTGGGCGTCGAACGCCGTCTCCAGGCCGCCGTCCTCGCCGCCCACGCCGAGCCCGAGCAACACCACCGGCGCCCGAACTGAACCCCGGTGCCCGGGTGGGCCTGCGGATTGAGCCGAACGGCCCAAGCGCCGCCCCGGGACCCGGCCGCACGGTGGAGGTGACCCGGCATCCGTGCCCGACGACGCACACCTGGAGGCGGCCGTGCCCACCCTCGCCCTCGATGCCACGGCACTGGAGAAGCTCGTCTCCGCGGCGGTCGCGGCACCCTCGATCCACAACAGTCAGCCCTGGCGCTTCCGGCTCGAACCGGCGACGTCGACGCTGGAAGTCCGGGCGGCCCGTGAGCGCGCCGTCCCGGCCGCCGATCCGCAGGGCCGGGCGCTGCACATCTCTGTCGGCGCAGCCGTGCTCAACCTGCGCGTCGCCGCCCGCCACCTCGGCTGGGCGCCCGACGTCCGGCTGCTGCCGGACCCGGCCGAGCCGGACCTGTTCGCCGCCGTCCGGCTCGACACCCCGGCCACGGCGCCGGTCCCGGGCACGGAGCAGTTGTACGAGGCGATCTGGCACCGGCACTCCATCCGCACGCCGTTCACCGGCGAACCGGTCCCGCCGGCCGTCCTCGACGAACTGGCCACGGCCGCCCGGGCCGAGGAGGCGACGCTCCATCTGCCAGACCACGAGGAGACCTCCCGGCTGCTGCAACTGACCGCCGAGGCCGAGCGCCGCAACACCACCGACCGGGCCCAACGCGCCGAGAGCCGCGACTGGATCCGCACCGGCGACACCCCGCCCTACGGCATCCCGGTGGCCGCGCTCGGCCCGCAGGACCTGGCCGGCCGCCTGCCGATGCGGGACTTCGCCGCCCTCCGGGCCGCCGAGCACCAGGCCCCCGCCGTCTTCGAGCACGAGCCGCGGATCGCCGTGCTCACCACCGAGCACGACACCCCGGCGGACTGGCTGCGTGCCGGGGCCGCGCTGGAACACGTGCTGCTCACCGCCACCGTCCACGGCGTCCGCGCCTCCCTGCTGCACCAGGCGATGGAATGGCCCTACCTGCGCTGGGAGACCCGCGACCCGCACCAGCGCCCCGGATTCGTCCAGATGCTGATCCGGCTCGGCTATGGCCCCGAGGGCGCCCCCACCCCTCGCCTGGCGGCCGGCCACGTGCTGGACCAGGCCGGGGACTAGGCCGTCGGCAGCGGGACCTGCCAGACCAGTTCGGTGCCGCCCTCGGGCCGGCTGCAGGCGGTGAACGTGCCGCCCAGGGCGGTGGCCCGGTCGGCCAGGTTGACCAGCCCGCTGCGCCGGCCGCCGTCGGGCAGACCCACCCCGTCGTCCCGGACGACGAGCGTCAGCTCGGACCCGGCGGTGATCGACACGTCGACCGCGCCCGCCCTCGCGTGGCGGGCGGCATTGGACAGAGCCTCCTCCAGGACGGCGACGATCGCGTCCGATACCTCGGTCGGCACTGCGGTGTCGAGCAGGCCGGTCGTCCGCAGGGCCGGGCAGAACCCGAGTGCCCGGGTGGCGTGCTCGACCACCTCCGCCACTCGGGAGCGCAGCCCGACCGAAGCCGGGCCGGACTCGGGCAGCCGCAGGCCGAAGATGGTGGCACGGATCGTCCTCGCCGTCTCGTCCAGGTCGTCGATCGCCCGCAGGACGCGTTCGGTCGCCTCGGGGTGCTCGATGAAACGGGTGGCGCCCTGGAGCGTCATCCCGGTGGCGAAGAGCCGCTGGATCGCCAGGTCGTGCAGGTCGCGGGCGATCCGTTCACGATCCCGCAGCAGCGCGATCTGCTCGGAGTCGCGGCGCCGTTCGGCGAGTTCCATCGCCACCGCCGCCTGGGCCGCGAAGCCCAGCAGCGAACCGGACTCGTTCTCCTCGAACAGCGGGGCGCCGGCTGCACGGGCCAGCATCAGGACCCCGCGCACGCCCCGCTCGGTGGTGCCGATCGGCACCGCGACGGCCGGGCCGAGCCCCTCCCAGCGCGATGGGCCGGCGGTGACCCTCGGGTCCTTGCGGACGTCCGGGCTCACCACGAGGCCGCCGGTGCGGACGGCCGCGCCGACGAACGAGCCCTCCACGGGCAGCACCAGGCCGCGGTGCTGCTGCTCGCCGAGACCGACGGCGGTCCGCACCTCCAGGTCGCCGGTGTCCGGCAGCGGCAGCGCGACGACGGCGAGGTCCGCGCTGACGATCTCGCTGGCCCGGGCGAGCAGGAGGTCCAGCACCTCCTGCTCCGCGCTGCCCGACAGGAGGCTGCTGGTGATCTCGGCGGCCGCCCCCAGCCAGCGCTCCTGCTGCCGGGCCCGGGCGTACAGCCGCGCATTGTCGATCGCCACCCCGGCGGCGACGGCGAGGGTGGAGAGCACGGACTCGTCCTCGGCGTCGAAGTCGCCGCCGCCTCGCTTCTCGGTCAGGTAGAGGTTGCCGAACACCTTGCCCCGGATCCGGATCGGCACACCCAGGAAGGTCCCCATCGGCGGATGGCCGACCGGGAAGCCGGAGGACGCCGGATGGTCGGAGATCAGGGTCAGGCGCAGCGGCTCGGGGTGGCGGATCAGCTCGCCCAGGACCCCGTGCCCCGACGGCAGGGCGCCGATCCGCCTGACCTGTTCGCCGGTCACCCCGACCGGGATGAACTGCGACAGCCGCTGGTCCTCGCCGATCACGCCGAGCGCGCCGTACTCGGCGTCCACCAAGGTGACCGCCGCCTCCACGATTTGCCCCAGGGCGTGGGCCAGCTCCAGGTCGCGGCCGACCGCCAGCACGGCCTCCAGCAGGTTGTGCACCCGGTCGCGGGTGCCGCGGGCCGCGTCCAGCCGGGCCTGGAGTTCGTCCAGCAACTCGTCCAGGCGCAGCTTCGGCACGGGGGCGGAACTCTCCAGTGCGCTGCCCAACGAAATCCTCCACGGCTCGCCCGACGCCACTGACCAGCCTAGGCGCGCCCGGCCGGTCGTGCCGGACACGCAGGGGCCGATCGGCCCAGGCACAGGAGCGACCTGGCCCCTGGCGGCGACCGCGGCCGCAGGGAAACCTGGAAGGTGCGGGCGGACCCGGCCCGGCTCCGCCGCCCGAGAGGAGTGATCGGGGTATGAAGGCACTCACCTACCACGGAACCGGCCGCCGTACCTGGGGCGACATCCCCGACCCCGTCGTCCGTGATCCCGAGGACGCCGTCGTCCGGGTGGACGCGGTCACCATCTGCGGTACGGACCTGCACATCCTCAAGGGCGACGTCCCCGAGGTCACCGAGGGCCGCGTCCTGGGCCACGAGGCCGTCGGCACCGTCACCGAGACCGGACCCGGCGTACGCACCGTCACGGCCGGGGACCGCGTCCTGATCTCCTGCATCTCCGCCTGCGGCCGCTGCGCCTACTGCCGGACCGCCACCTACGGCCAGTGCACGGGCGGTGGCGGCTGGATCCTCGGCCACCTGATCGACGGCTGCCAGGCCGAGTACGTCCGCACCCCCTTCGCGGACACCTCCCTGCACCCGCTGCCCGACGGCGTCACCGACGAGGACGCCCTGCTGCTCGCCGACATCCTGCCCACCTCCTACGAGGTCGGTGTCCGCAACGGCCGCATCGGCCCGGGCGACACCGTCGCGATCGTCGGAGCCGGGCCCATCGGACTCGCCGCGATCCTCACCGCCCGGCTCTACAGCCCGGCCCGCATCATCGCCGTCGACCTCGTCCGGAGCCGTCTCGACGCGGCCGAGCGCTTCGGCGCGGACACCGTCCTCACCACCGCGGAGGCCACCCCGGACGCCGTCCGCGAGCTGAGCCGGGACGGCCTCGGCGTCGACGTCGCGATCGAGGCGGTCGGCGTCCCCGAAACCTTCGAACTGTGCACCCGTCTGGTGCGCCCCGGAGGCCGGGTCGCCAACGTGGGCGTGCACGGCCGGCCGGCGGTGCTCCACCTGGAGGACCTCTGGATCCGCGACGTCACCATCACCACCGGCCTGGTCGACACGTACGGCACCCCGATGCTGCTCGGCATGCTGGCCGTCGGACGCCTGGATGTCGCCGGGCTGGTCACCCACCGCTTCGGCCTCGACGAGATGCAGGACGCCTACGACGTCTTCGCCGACGCGGCCGACACCGGGGCCCTGAAGGTCGCGCTCTTCCGGACGTGACCCCTGCTGAATGGAGGCGCCGCCACCATGACCGACGGTCCTGACACCACCGACACCACCGACATGACCGACATGACCCGCCGGATCGTCGAGCGCCGCGACCAACTCGGTTTGAGCGAGCAGATGCTGGCCCACGAGGCGGCCATGGCACCGACCTACCTGCGGCACCTGCTGAAGGCCGGCCCGGAGTTCGACCCGCCCGGGTTCGTTCGGATCGCCGCCGTGCTCGGGCTGACCTGGTCGGAGCTGCTGGAGGGCCATCGCGCGGACGCCCCACCGGGGTGGTCGAGGCCCGCCGCGCGTCCGCTGCCGCTGCACCTCACCGAACCGCAATGCTGGGAACTGGTCGGCACCCACGGTATCGGCAGGATCGGACTGCCCGGCCCGGTCGCACCGGCCGTCCTCCCGGTCAACTTCGCGGTGGACGCCGCAACGATCGTCTACCGCACGGCTCCCGGTGGCGCCGCCGCCCCACCCGACGGTTCACCGGTCTCCTTCCAGGTGGACCACATCGACGACCGCCGGAGCCGGGGCTGGAGCGTCCTCGTCCTCGGCGAGGCCCGGCACGTCCACGAACCGGACGAGGAGCGACGGCTCTCGGCCCTGCCCGGCGCCACCCCGTGGGCCGGCGGCTCCCGGCCACTGTGGGTACGCGTCCGCCCGGACAAGATCACCGGCCGCCGGATCGGCAGCTGGTGAGCATTGACGCCGGACAGAGCCGCGAAGCAGGTGATCCCGTTGGTCTTGCCGGGGACCCGCAGCTGGGTGACGGTCCGGCCGTCGCCGGTCATCGCGGCCGGAGAGTGGGCGGCGGGCATCCCGCCCCGCCGGGAGACGCGGGCAGCCTTGCCATCGATCGCCACCGAGTCCGACCCGGCAGGATCGGCGCCGGTCAGATCGGCCAGGCCGCCGGGACAAACCAGGTTGACGACCCGACGGATGGTGGCGGCACTCGGCGCGACGCACGCCCCAACGAGCCGCCACACGAGCTCCCAGCCGGGCCAGGGCCTGCTGCGGAGCATTCGCGGACCACTGGCCGATCGCCGCATGCGAGCGCGCGCCGGCGACCACCGCCGAGGCGGCAATCAGCAGCACCGCCACGAACGGGTGACGCACCCCGCGCCGCCGACGCGGATCGGGCAGCGCCCGCAGCCTCTCCGCCAGCGAGAGCCCCGCTGCATCCCCAGAGCGGGCGACTTGACGAGACATACGGTGGCAGACCGGCGGAACGTCGAAGCTCCAGCGGTTCAAGGCGACTTGGCAAGGTCACCTCGTTCAACTGGAGCTTCGACGCGTACGTGACGGGCCGGTCCGGACCCTCCAGAGCGCGCCGGCCTGCGGACTCATGTGATCACCGGGACTTTGAAACGCCCCTGCCCACGGGGGAGCTGCAGGCGAAATCACCTTTAGAAGTCATCTCATTTGGTGATTCTGCGGTAGCAGACGATGGCTGCGGCGATGCTGGCGAAGGCGGCGAAGTGGTCGGCCTTGCGTTCGTAGCGGCGGTGGAGTCGGCGGAAGCCGCCGAGCCAGGCGACGGTGCGCTCGATCACCCGGCGGTGCCGGCCGAGGCGGTTGGAGGTCTCGACCCCGCGGCGGGCGATGCGGGCCGGTATCTGCCGACGGCGCAGGTACGAGCGGATGAAGCGGTGGTCGTAGGCTTTGTCGGCATGTAGCTTGCCGGGTCTGCGCCGTCTGGGGCCGCGTCGCGAGCGGATGGGCGGGATGGCGTCGACGAGCGGGATCAGGGCCTGGCTGTCGTGGACGTTGGCCCCGGAGATCGCGAGCGACAGGGGTAAACCGGTACGTTCTGTGAGCAGGTGGATCTTCGACCCGTACTCGCTCCGATCGACAGGATTCGGACCTGTCAGTTCCCCTTTTTCAGGGCCCGCATGTTCACCGAGTCGACCGCGCACCTCGACCAGTCGAGCTTGCCGCGCGCGCCGAGTTCGTCCAGAACGACCCGATGGAGCTTGGCCCACACTCGGGCTCTCCTCCACTCGCTGAACCTCCGGTGGGCGGTCGGCCCGGACGGGCCGAAACAGGGCGGCAGCTGGGCCCACGTGCACCCCGACGTCGCCACGAACACGATCGCCGCCAACACCTCCCGGTCGCCGTAGCGACGCCGGCCACCACCCTGCGGCCGAGTCGGCGCCTCCGGCACCACCAACTGGAACAGCTCCCACAGCTCGTCCGGGACTAGAAGAAGCCCGCGCGATTGTGCTGCGTGAGGCCGTCGAGGATCTCGCGCAGCCACGGGCTGCGGACGGCCGGCAGCCGAACCAGGGTGTGCTGGAACACTCCCGGATCCACCCGGAACAGGCGACCGGGGAGCAGCGGGGGTGAGTCGAAGTCGTCGCGGAGGGCGCTCTTGGGCAGGTTGCCCGATATGGGAACGGGCAGGTCCGGCTCGGGGGAGGCCATCTGTAGCCACACTCCGAACGGCAGCGGTACCGGGTACGCCGCCGTGTTGGCTGGGGCCCAGGCCTCCCCTGTCTGTGGATGGGAGGGTACGAGGAGGATGTCGGCGTTCCCGCCGGGAGCTGGTCGTCCTGGTCCGGCCAGGACGGCGCGGCGCGCCGGCGGGCCCTCGGGCAGCAGGGCGTTGAGCGTTCGTTGGAACACCTTCCCGGCCAGGCCGTCCGGGACGGTCACTGGCCGGCCTTCCGATGCCACGAGCAGGTGGGCGAGTGCCTGGCCGGCCGCCGCCTCCCACTGTGGGCTCCACGACCACCGGTGGTTCGACCAGTGGCCCGGTCTCATTCGCGATCCCCAGGTGGCGATCGGCTCGAACGGGGGCGTGCCCTTCCCTTCCGCCATCAGCTCCGCCCAGGAAAGCGGTGCCGCGTCGGCGCCGTCGACGGGAAGGCGGCGTACGGCGTTCGGGGCGAGCCACATCGCCTGCCAGAGCGAGCAGTCGTCGATCCGGCTCGCCACGGGCAGGGCACATTCCGCGCAGGCCACGTTGGGGCCGTCGGCCCCGTCAAGGCCGCAACAGTAGCCGCCTGTGCGATTCCCCGGGATCAGTACGGTTCCGCGGGCGTCGCCTGGTGCGATGACGATCGCGCCGGGCGCGCCGTCGGACAGGGCGTGGACCGGCGCGTAGACGGCGCGGGCGGCAGCCTCGTCCGGATGGATCTCTTCCCACGTTCGCCATGGCGGCCCCCATGGCTCCGAGTCCACGGCGAAGGTGCCTGATTCCATGAGCACCGGGAGCTGGATCCCGTTTCCGTATATCTGATGGGCGTGGGCCGGCAGGGCGACCTGGGACAGCGAAGTGGTCAGCTCAGCGCCACACCCCGCACGCACGAAAACGAACAAATGTCCTCCGTCTGGGAAACGGAGGCATCATCGCAGCTCGGCAGTGGCCAGCCAATCGGTTTCCAGGACAGCGTGAGGCACAGTCACCCGTCACTCAGCGTGTGCAGTCCACGGAAGTTGAGCCAGAGCCTGAGTTTGGGCAGCAGGTGTTGATCTGCTGCCGTCGAAATGTCGCTGGGTTTCGAGAGCACCTATGCAACGTGTCGGCCCGGACTCGCGGTCGTTGTGGCCTGTGGGGTGGAATGGGTCCGATCGGGCGATGGGTCTGACGATCGGACTGGAGTGCTTGGATGGGGACGATTCTCAAGGGCGTGGGCCGTGTTCGTTGGCACGAGTTGAAGCATGCCTACGGGTCGGCGGCAGATGTTCCCGGCGTGCTGTCGCGGATCGCGCGGGGGGGGGGATTCCCGGGCGAGTGAGGCGACCCTGAGTGATCTTGCTCTGGGGATCGGTGAGCTGGCAGTCTTCGATGCGACTGTTGCTGCTGTTCCCTTTCTGTGGGACCTTGCGGTCGCCGAGAGCGTGAAGTCCCGGGCCGGGGTGGTCGAGTTGCTGCAGGCGATCCTCGAGCACGGCAACCCGCCGCAGCCGAACGTGCAGTTGGACGCCCACCAGGCCGTGCTGAGCGGCCGGCCGACAGCGGACCGGCTCACCCACGACAGTGACCCCGTGGTGAGGGCAGCGGCTCAGGACCTGCTGGCTGCGATCGACAGTCATCTGAGTGAGTCCTGCTGTCGGGTTTGATGCAAGGGCCTTCCCTGGCCCTCTGATGGCGGTCGTCGTTCGGCCTGACTAGCTGAGGAAGGCCCGAGAACGGTCAGTTGAGGGCTTGCTGCTGTTCGGCTCGGGCGCGGATGGGGGCCACCCCCGCTCGGGCGGGGGTCAGCCGCCGCCTGGAGGGCTCGCAAACGGCAACGGCGGAGCCGTCCTCGTGGACGGCCCCGCCGTTACGTGCAGGTCGGTCGGGTTACCAGTGGTCCTGGCGCTCGCACTTCTCGTCGTGCTCGTGGCGCTTGATCGTGGTGAGGTCGGAGGCGATGTGGCCGGCGGGGTCACCGCCGCCGATCGCGGTGGCGGTGTTCGTCACCTCGGGGCGGGCCCAGCAGTCGACGTCGGCCTTCAGGGTGATGGGCGGGTAGCTGCTCCCGGCGGCAAGGGCGTCGTTGCGGGTGCAGGTGAGGTTGATCAGGGTGCAGTTCCAGCCCGTGCCGCTGATGCTGTCGGCGCTGAGTCCGTCGGGAAGGGTGTCGTACACGGTAACCGTCGTGCCGTCGGTCGGGGCGGCCCCGGCGGCGTTGCCGACCGTGATGGTGTAGGTACCGTCCCGTCCCTGGGTGAAGTGACCGGTGTGGGTCTTGGTGATGGTCAAGGACGGGACGGTGTAGGAGATGGTCACCTGGCCGTTGTTGTTCGCCGTCCCGATGGTGGAGGCGCTGTAGCTGGTGCCGGTACCGGTCGGGGTCGCGAAACTGCTGCCCCCACCGCCCCCGCCTCCGCCCCCCGAGGTGCCTTCGTTGTTGACGGCGGCGCTGCCGCCGCCTCCGCCGGCGAAGTAGCCGCCGCCCCCGCCCCCGCCGGCACCGGTGATGGCCAGGGCGCAACCGCCGCCGATGCTGCCCCCGGCTCCTCCGGTGCCGACCGCGGCACCGGAGAACGCGTTGCCGGGCCCGCCTTTCGTGACGGTGCAGAACGGGACGGTGCCGGCGGCCCCGCCGGCGCCCGCGGTACTGGCGGTGGTGCTGCCCCCGCCCCCGCCCTGCCCGGGCGAGGCGGGGGCGAAGGCGCCTCCCGCGGTGCCGCCGGTGGCATCCGATGTTCCGCCGTTGCCCCCGTTGCCCCCGTTGCCCCCGGCAGAGCCCGCTCCGGTGCCGCCGGCGGCACCGCCGCCCCCGGCGACCACCAGCAGGGAGCCGCCCACGCTGATGCTGGACGCCCCGCCCCCACCCGGGCCTTCGTCCCGAAAGCCGATGGCAGGGTAACTCCCACCTGGGGCACCGCCGTTGAAGCCGCCGGCGCCCCCCGTCCCGGTGCCGTTGCAGCCCTTGCCACCGGCACCGCCGACGTTGACGGTGAAGGTCGTCGGGGCGGTGGTCTGCGGCAAAGTGGTCACCACCCGCGCGCCCCTCCCGCCCGTCCCCGTGACGGAACAGGCAGTGCCGGTGTTGTCGCCACCGCCGGCGCCGTCCGCAGTGATCGTCACCACCGCCGCCGCCGGAACCGTCAAGGTCTGCTGAGCGCCGGTGAAGGTGAAGGTCTGCGACGGATCAGCCCGCTGCGCCCGCACCGGCGCGGCCTCCACCGGCGCGGCACCCGCCGGCGCAGCCGTGGCCACCAGCAGCGCCATACCCGACAGCAGCGCACCCCCCACCGATACCACTGCCGCGCCACGCTCCCCACCTCGCCCACCCGAGCCAACCGGGCCGGACGCGATCCCGCCGACCAGGTTGAACACAGCAACCGGCCGCTGACGCCTGACCCGGTACCACGGCAGATCGCCCTGTCCACGAGTACGAGTGCTCATCCGCAGGTTCACCTCTCCTCACAACGAAGCGTCCAGCCCCGCGACAAGGCACACAGCAGGGACACTTGACGGGAAATCATGACAAACCACAGTAGATACCCCGATTCGATCACTTCGAGGCACCGAGGCAGCGAGAAACCCCGTGTGTCGCAGCGCCCCACGCACACCGGCGACAAACCGGCATCCGACCAGGTCACCGCCTGACGAGTCGTCCCGACCGGGCTGTCGCCCCACCAGCCCCGCACAACCCGGCCAGCCCCCGCAGCCCCGCCGCATCGAGTAGAACCTCAGCATCGGCCCCCGCTGGTCCTGCCGCCAGGAACGCAACGAACGGCTGGAACGGGAGGCAGCCGTCGGACCATCGCTGGTCGAGGTAGGGCTTGAACTCGTCGAGCTTGCTGGGCCTGCCTTGCTACTGGCCCTGGAACAGCTCGTCCGGGGTCGTGGCGTCGGCGTACCGTTTGACGGTCCGACAGGTCATGCCGAGCTGGCGGGCGATGGCTCGTCGGCTGTGGCCGGTGGCCAGGTAG
Organism: Kitasatospora sp. NPDC094016; assembly: GCF_040304045.1. Classification (NCBI taxonomy): domain Bacteria; kingdom Bacillati; phylum Actinomycetota; class Actinomycetes; order Kitasatosporales; family Streptomycetaceae; genus Kitasatospora; species Kitasatospora sp. NPDC094016. The sequence continues at coordinate 7,158 of NZ_JBEOUK010000055.1, read as the reverse complement.
GCGTGGACGGTGGCGTGCGTGGCCTGGGTTCGGTCGGGGCCGCCACCAGCGTCGGCGACCACCTCGCCGCTACCTCACACGGTGTGATGGAGCGCGCTAGTTTGCGAGCGGCTGGGAGGGTGGCGCTGGTCAGGGGTCTGGCGGAGCAAGCTGGTTTGCGAGTTCGGAGCGCGGTAGCTTGCGAACGCGGGCGCTGAGTCGTCACCGCCTGTGATCTCTGGGGCTTCCAAGGTGCTTGTGCCTGCTCCTCGCCGCTGCACCAGCGGGCCTCGTCGCCTGATCGGATTCAGTCGATCACGGCCAGATGTGGTCGATGGCCCGAGAGCGTCGCCGGACCCGCTGACGAGCCGTTAGGTTGAACCATGGCCACGACCCATCTACGCGCCTGCGACGTTCCCGAGCTGCGCCAGGACCTGGTCCGCTGGGCGGACGAGAACGTGCCGCGCGCCGATCGCGGCACTGGACCTGTTCTGATGCACGGGTTCACTGACCCTCGCCTGGTGCAGTCGGCTGTCCGCAGTGCGGAGTTGTACTTCGTCAACGACGACATGACCTGGCTGGCCCGCACCGTGGGCGAGGGTCTGCCGGTCTGCGCGTTCGACGCGGACGACCTGCCGGACCCGATCGGCCTCCTGCTGTGGTCCGATGACCCGAGCGCGCACACGGCGACCCTCGGCCGGCCCCGGGCGGTGGTGTGGTCCCGCATCGGGACGACCTTGCGGGTTCTGGTCCTGGACGACGCCGGCCCGTACCGGCGGGCGCTGGAGGAGGCGGGTCGGAGAACCGCACGTTGAGCAGCTCTGTCGGCGACGAGCAGCATGCTGAGTCACAGCAGGTGAGCAGGGTGGGGTAGGTGCCGAGAAGTGGCTTCGGCTGCCGGGTGCACAATTGACGTGGCGTTCGTGATCAAGTGGTGATTGAGAGCGGTGCCGAGTACATCGGAGGGTGCTTGTTTCGGATGGCTGGGGTGGGAACGTGGAACGGCAGCAGTACGTACAGAGATGCTCGGAGCTCTTCGCCGTGGGTGGCTATGAGGCTGTGATAGCCGCGGCAGAGGCGGGGCTCAAGGAGTGCGGACCCGATCCGGTCCTCTTCCGCTGGCTCGGACAGGCACATGCCGCAGAAGACGAGGACGACCATGACCGCGAGGCTGAGGCCGCATACCGCGATGGCCTCGCACTGGCAGCGGACGATCTCGGACTCCTGGTGTCGTACCTGGAGCTGTGCCTTCGCTCGGACTCTTTCGAATACCCGGGGCGGGCGCGCCGTGCGGTGGCTCTGCGGGAGAGGATCGAAGAGCTGGCCCCGCCCGGGTCAGCCGAACGCGAGCGGGTCGATGATGCGACGGGCTGGGCCGGACGGGGCTATTGGGATGACCTGAACGTAGCCGCCGCTCAAGGGCAAGCTCACCAGGCAGTCAAAGCGGAGCAGAGCGTGCTGGTGACTGGCGCGCTACAGCGAGCCGCTCGTGGCGAGTCCAGCGAGGACACAGGTGAAGACCTCCGGGCCGCTGAACTCGCCGCGGCGGTTGAGCTGCTACAGGGGGCCTGGAACGCACCACTACGCCTGCTTCTCGCGCACCGGGTCGAAGCGTATGTGCTGACGCTCGTGGCATCGTTCGGCACGAACAAGGCACTGGTGTGGAGTGGAGTGCTGGACTTCAGCCTGTGGGGCTGGTTGTTCTGGGCTCCCGTGATTGCTGCCGAAGCCAAGCTCCGCCAAGCAAAGAAGCTGGGACAGGAGCGCGTGATCGCTCGCATACAGGCGCGCCATGACGAGATGCACCTGTCCCAGAGCCCGCCCGAGGACAAGTATCTGTGAGCGCCTGAGTCGGCGGCTGCCGCCGACTCAAGGACTCAGTCGGCCTCTGGGGCCGGGCCGGACTGGCCTCCGCCCTGCACGAGGCCGCCGAGATGCCGGACACCTCCGTCAAGACATCCGACCACCCCCCTGACCGCCCCGGCGACGACCCCTCCCGCGAAGGCCCGGGCCAACTCGGCCTGCTTCAGGCGCACGTGGTGTCCGACGATGCTCACGCCTGCAATCCTGGCACGCCTCTCCGACAACGCACCGCCGGTCCGAAGCGCGGGCCGACCGCCGGCGTGACGCCGTCAGGGCAGCGAGAGCAGGGCGTAGCCGCCGACGTCAGGCGCACGCCGGTGATGGCCCGAAAGCGCGTCTCGGGACCGGCCGGCGCCGTGATCAGCCCACCCAGCCCACCCAGCCCACCCAGTCCGGCCGGCCGGGCCGGAGCGCCACATCCACTCCACGCCGTGCCCGACGGCCACCCGCGCTGCTCCGCGGTGACCTTGCCCCGGCCATCCGGCCATCCGGCTGTCGTGCCACGCCATCCCGGGCGCCGCTGACCTCCCACCGGCCGGGCCCCACGGAACACCCCCCGCCCCCGGGCCCGGCCGACTGCGCCCCACTTCAGTCGCGGAGCCCGCGCCACACCGGCTGCCGGAGGCGGCCGCTGTCGGTGAGTTCCAGGAACTCGACCTCGGCGTGGAGCTCGGGCCGGACGAACCGGACCTCGGTGCCGCGCGCCAGTCCCAGGCTGGCGCCGGTGGTGAACGGGGACATCGGGTGCTCCGTCGCGGGTGCTTTGAAAGATCTTGTCAATTGATCATGCATTGACCAGTGGACTTGCAGAATCTGGGACCACTGTTCAGTTCAGTTGGGAAAACCATAAAACGGAGGATGGGTTCGCCTCAGTGTTGTTGATCTCGATTCAGTAGGACGATCGCCTGGCCCCTCCCGGCTGGCTTTTTCGGGCGGCCGGTCAGTGCCGGTCGGCGACGCCGGCCTCCAGGACGGAGACCACGGCGAAGAGCGAGAAGCAGGCGGCGCCGAGACCGACCAGGACCCGGGCCGCGACCATCACGTCCGGGTCGGCCGACTCGAACAGGAACGCCGACATGAACAGGCACAGCAGTGTGGTGCCGACCGGGACCAGCGGGGCGCGGCCGGCCGGCGGCGCGGCACGGCGCCAGCCGAGAGCGAGCAGCAGCACCGCGCTCAGCACTGTCCAGCACAGCAGACCCAGCCCGATCTGCACGTACCCGGTGGCCAGTTGACCGGGTCGGGGGTCCAGGGCAACGACGACCAGGCCCCCGGTGATGTCCATGGCGCCGAGCACGGCGGCCGGGACGAGCCACCAGACCCACTCCCGCCGGGTGTACGTGTTCCGGATCTGCCGCAGCAAGGTGATCACCAGCCCGATCAGGGCGGTGCAGACGATCGCCTGGTCGACCACCACGTGCCCGGCTGTGAAGCGCCCGTCCGAGTCCCCGCCGCCCCCGTTGGCCAGCATGACGATCGCCCACGCCCAGGCGGCGGCGGCCGCAAGGACTGGGACCGCCACCAGCGCCCGGGCCGCGGACCGGCCGAACGGCGCGGGCGAGCGCGGCGGGGAACCCTCCGGCAGGACGGCGTTCTGCCCGATCAGCGTGAAGCGGGTGGCGACCGCGGCCACCGACGAGACGCACACGCAGACCAGGCCGATGCCGAGGACCACGCTGCCGGCCACGAAATCGGCCACCGGCCGGTGGCTCTCCGCCAGCAGGCCCAGCCCGTAGCCGACGGCGGCCCCGGCCACCGCGAAGCCGAACGCCGGGTAGCCGATCCGGTCCAACGCGCCGAAACGGCCGATCAGTTGCCGCACGACGGTCGCCGCGACGGCGAACAGGCAGAGACAGACGGCGGCCAGGAAGACCAGCGTCAGGCCCGCGACCCGGGCGCCCGGCCCGGTGGAGTGCGCGAGGACGTAGCCGCCGAGCGCGGCCGACACCGAGCCCATGAGCAGCGGAATCGCCCGGAGCAGCACGCTCATTCCGTGGTTCACCAGGTCTCCTCGTTCCCTCGCGCCCGTCGGTTCCGGGCGGCAGTCAGTGTTCAGCCCGCCGGGTCTCCGGCCGGGACCCCGGCGGCGGGTGTCCACGGATTTCGTCCGATCGGCTCATGGCGACACCCGCTGTGCGGGACCCCGGCGGTGGCCTGCGATGCTGTCGGCGGCCGCGGCGGCCGCGGCGGCCGCGGGCGGGTGTGGGCGGGCAGGGATGGCCCGGGGGCGCGTCTCGACGGCCACAGGACCTCTCCGGCGTTCAGCGCCAGTCGAGGCCGAGCGCGGCGAGCCGCTCCAACTGCTCTGCGGTCAGCTTCGCCCGGCGGGTCTTGGTATTCGACAGGAACACCCCGAGCCGCACAGACACCGTCGTATGGCCGTCCTCGGCCTGGCCACCGCCGTCGCCGCTGCTGCTGTCGGGGATCTCTTCGACGTGGCCGCGGGGCACGGTGACCGATCCGGTCCGTTCCCGGTACCGGGCGAGCGCGGCCAGACCCCGGTCGAAGGCGCTCGGAGCCCCGCCGCCGGCCCGCCGCCCACCCGCTGCGCCCCTCACCCCGCCCGCTACGCCTTCCTGCCCGGCCGGGGCCGCGAGCGGTTCAATGCCGAGCACGGCCAGGCGCCCCTGCTGCCCGTCCATCAGCCCCTGCCACACGACATACCGGCGCTGCCGCTCCAACCACCGCCCCACATCCAACCCGTGCACCGTCACACCGGGCAGCAGATCACCAAGCTGCGCCCCGCCCTGAAGACACTCACGCACGGCGGCGTAGTGACGCTGCCAGCCCAGCGACCAGCCCGGGTTCCAGTCCGGATCGATCCCAACGAGGGCTTCCACCCGGTCAGGACGCCCGCCCAGCACACCGGGCCGACGCTGATTGGACAGCCACTGCCCCACCGGCCTGTCCAACGCCGTCGCCGTACGGACAGCGGCCAACGTCCCGTGGTGCTCGAAGTAGACCCGGCACGCCGCCAGGTTCTCCTCCCACGCCGCGTCCAGCGGATCCCACACCATCCCCAACGCTTCCAGCCGCCAGGCCCGCTTGCCCCCCATCTGACCGGCCGCGTAGGCCTTCCGCTGCTCGCTCACCCAGTGCCCCAGCGGATACATCTGGTGCGGGTCCAGCCCGGCCCTCGTCGCCTCACGATGATCGAACGGCACCCGCAGATGCCCCTCCCGCTTGGCGAACTTCTCCGCGGCCGACCAACCCCGGGCCCAGTCCTGCCGCTCCGTGTCGATCACATTGAACGAAACCCACTGCGCAACCATCACCGGATCCCTGGGAGCCGAAAAACGCAGCAGCATCCGGCTCTCCTGCTCACCCTCCCCCGGCTCCGGACCGATATCAAACGACGGCTCAACCACCGCCTTCTGCTCGACCTGAGGAACAGCCAGCAACTCCACAGCCTCCTCATCATGAGCCCGCAAAGCCTGAAGCACACTCACCAAAGGCCGGTAACTCCCGGAGGTGAACATGTCCCGCGCCTGCTCACCCTCCTTCAAAAAGACGGGCACGACCAACGACGCCAGCTTCCCCTCACCAGGCTGCTGCCGCAAAGCGCGCCCGATCGCCTGCACAATGTCGTGCGGCGCCCCCTTCGGATCCAACAGCGCCACCGAGTCCACCGCCCGGATATCCACGCCCTCACCCAACACCCGACACTGCGCCAGCACGGCCCGCCGCGCGCTGCGCCCGAACTCCGCCAGCACCCGCGCCCGCCGCTCCCCGGCGTGCTCACCCTTGAGCCAGTCCGCCCAGATCCGCTCCGGATAGAACTCCGGATCACCCACGTGCAGCCGCTGCGCCACCGCCGGCAGCCCTTCCGCGAACGCCTGGGACTCCATGGTCCGGTGGTGGAAGGTGATCATCGTCTGGAGGCCGTGCTGCGCCATGGTGTGGAGCATGGCGGCCTGGAGCGCACCGAGCCGCTGCCCGCGGATCTCCTCGCTGCGCTTCTCGGGGCTCATGAGCTTCTCCGGTGTGACGACCGGGTCGGTCAGCTCCACCACGATGATCTGATACCTGGCGAGAAGCCCCCGCTTCACCGCCTCGGACAGCGGGAGCTTCCACGCGACGGGGCCGAAGATCGCCTCGTCGTCCATGGACGCGGCCATCTCCTCCGGCAACGGGTCGTGCCGCTCGCCCTCGCGCAGGTCCCAGGTCGGTGCCGGCCGCTCCTGCCAGATGCGCGGGGTTGCCGTCGCATACAGGCGCCGAGCCGCCGGGATGACGTGCTGGTGGTGAATGTCGGCCCAGGCCTTCCCCAGGCTCCCCGAGGTCCGGTGCGCTTCGTCGACCACGGCGAGGTCCAGCGGGTCCAGGTTCTTGCCGTAGGCGCCCTCGAAGGCCTCCGCCAGCACCCCCAGGCTGGAGTAGGTGGCGAAGATGGTGACCGGCCCGGAGCCGTGCCACATGGCCAGCCGGATCGGATTCGTCGTGCACCGGACGTCCATCGACCAGAGCTCGACGTCGTCCTCCATCGAGCACACCGCGACCGCCGGCCCCGTGTGCCCGACCTCCCGCCACGCCTTGATCGTCTGCCCCAGCAGGGCCAGCGTCGGCACCAGGACGAGCACCCGGCCGCGCGGCGCCATCCGCCGGGCGACCGCCGCGCAGATGTACGTCTTCCCGGTCCCGCAGGCCGCGTGAATCTGCGCCCGCAGCCCGTCCGCCGGAATCACCCCGCCCGGCGGGATGTCCAGCGCGCGAATGATCGCGTCAACCGCCTCGATCTGGTGGTCACGCAACTCGATGGGCATGTCCCCGATCCTTCCATGGAATGCCGGAGGGGATTTCCTTGATCGCACAACGCCCGCAAGAGAGTCGAACATCGGGGGTGTGTATGCAACACTGACTCTACACAGTGCATCACTATGATGCACTGGGCTTGCCGAAGGTCTCCACTCCGGAGTGATGCACGGCATTATTCGGGCATGAGCTCGCACTGCAGGTGGCATGCTTCTCTCGTGGCGACGGCTTCGAGGTGGCTGGCGACGGGCGTTCAGGGTGGGCGGAGCGAAGCGGAGTCCACTGGGCTCGACAGGAAGTATCGGCTCTGACGGTCAGTGGGTCGACCGGGCATCAACTTCCGGAGATCGGATGGGACTCCTGAGTCTGCACAGTGCCGCACGTGATGCACCCGCCCCTCCCAGTCAGCCATCGGATTCCCGCCTGCGGGAATCCCGATAAACCCGCGAAGCGGGTTTATCATACGCTCCTGAATTCCGCTTGCGGAATTCCATTCCCGCGCTTGCGCGGGAATTTCCGCCGAAGCGAAGCGGAGGCGCATCCTGCCCGGCGGCTTGCCGCCGG
>NZ_JBEOUK010000054.1:0-52420 GCF_040304045.1 Kitasatospora sp. NPDC094016 | reverse complement strand
GAGCTTCCTGGGCCCCTGCGGCTGCCGGTCCTCGCGGATCTCGAAGGTCATTGCACTCCCCAGCTGGGGTGTTGCAACGATCCCTAGAACTCAAGGTCCAGGTCACCGGGGCTCCGGCGTGCGGTGGCGCTGCGCGTTACGCGGGCACCGAGGCCACGCCGGGGGCGAGGAAGCGCTTGCCGTTCACCCGCTCCGAGACGCCCTCACGGTCCAGGTACGGGGTGATCCCGCCCAGGTGGAAGGGCCAGCCGGCGCCGGTGATCATGCAGAGGTCGATGTCCTGCGCCTCGGCGACGACACCCTCCTCCAGCATCAGGCCGATCTCCTGGGCCACGGCCTCCAGGGAGCGGTTCAGGACCTGCTCCTCGGTCAGCACGGTGTCGCCGAAGGACAGCAGCTCCAGCACCTCGGGGTCGAGGACCTGCTTGCCGTCCACCCAGGTGTAGAAGCCGCGCTTGCCGGCCTTGACCACCTTGCCGAGGTTCTCGGAGACGGCGAACCGCTCCGGGAACGCGCCGTGCAGGGTCTCCGAGACGTGCAGCGCGATGGCCGGGCCGACCAGCTCCAGCAGCACGATCGGGGACATCGGCAGGCCGAGCGGCTCGACGCCCTTCTCGACGGTGGCGATCGGAGTGCCCTCGTCGATGATGGTCTGGATCTCGCCCATGAAGCGGGTCAGGATCCGGTTCACCACGAACGCCGGGGCGTCCTTGACCAGCACCGAGGTCTTCTTCAGCTTCTTCGAGACGCCGAAGGCGGTGGCCAGCGAGGCGTCGTCGGTCTGCTCGCCGCGGACGATCTCCAGCAGCGGCAGGATCGCGACCGGGTTGAAGAAGTGGAAGCCGACGACCCGCTCGGGGTGCTTCAGCTTCGAGGCCATCTCGGTGACCGACAGCGAGGAGGTGTTGGTCGCCAGCACGCAGGTCGGCGAGACCACGTTCTCCAGGTCCGCGAAGACGGTCTGCTTGACGCCCATCTCCTCGAACACGGCCTCGATCACGAAGTCCGCGTCGCCGAAGGCGGCGGCCTTGTCGAGCGAGCCGCTGACCAGGCCCTTGAGCCGGTTGGCCTTGTCCTGGCCGATCCGGCCCTTGCCGAGCAGCTTGTCGATCTCGGCGTGGACGTAGCCGACGCCCTTGTCGACGCGCTCCTGGTCGATGTCGGTGAGGACCACCGGCACCTCCAGACGGCGGGCGAACAGCAGCGCCAGCTGCGAGGCCATCAGACCGGCGCCGACGACGCCGACCTTGTCGACCTGGCGGGCCAGCGACTTGTCCGGCGCGCCGACCGGGCGCTTGGCCCGGCGCTGCACCAGGTTGAAGGCGTAGATGCCGCTGCGCAGCTCGCCGCTCATGATGAGGTCGGCCAGGGCCGCGTCCTCGGCGTCGAAGCCCGCCTGGAGGTCGGAGTCCTTGACCTGCTGGATGATGTCCAGCGCCTTGTAGGCGGCCGGCGCGGCGCCGTGCACCTTGGCGTCGGCGACCAGGCGGCCCCAGGCGACGGCGTCGTCCCAGGCCTTGCCGCGGTCGATCTCCTCGCGCTCGACGACGACGTCGCCCTTGAGGACCTTGGCGGCCCACAGCAGCGACTGCTCCAGGAAGTCGGCCGGCTCGAAGATCGCGTCGGCGATCCCCAGCTCGAACACGTCCTTGCCCTTGAGCTGCTTGTTCTGGTTCATCGAGTTCTCGATGACGACCTTGATCGCCTTCGAGGGGCCGATCAGGTTCGGCAGCAGGGTGCAGCCGCCCCAGCCGGGGACGAGGCCCAGGAAGACCTCCGGCAGCGAGAACGCCGGGACGCCCGCGCTGACGGTGCGGTAGGTGGCGTGCAGGCCGACCTCGACGCCGCCGCCCATCGCCGCGCCGTTGTAGAAGGCGAAGGAGGGGACGGGCAGCGCGGCGATCCGCTTGAAGACCTCGTGGCCGCCCTTGCCGATGGCCAGCGCGTCCGCGTGCTCCTTGAGCAGCTCGACGCCCTTGAGGTCGGCGCCGACCGCGAAGATGAACGGCTTGCCGGTGACGGCGACGGCGACGACCTTGCCCTCGGCGGCCTCGGCCTCGACCTGGTCCAGCGCGGCGGACAGCTTCAGCAGCGAGCCCGGGCCGAAGGTGGTCGGCTTGGTGTGGTCGAAGCCGTTGTCCAGGGTGATCAGGGCCAGCTTGCCGGCCTGCAGCGGCAGGTCCAGGTGGCGCACGTGCGCGGTCGTGACGACCTCGCCGGGGAACAGCTCGGCGCCGTGCTGCAGCAGCTCAGTGGTGCTCGTCATGTTCACTTACCACCCTCGAGCTCGGACGACTTTTCCGCTCCGCTCCAGTGCGGGTTCTCCCAGATGACGGTCCCGCCCATGCCGAAGCCGATGCACATCGTGGTGAGGCCGTAGCGGACGTCCGGGCGCTGCTCGAAGCGGCGGGCCAGCTGGTTCATCAGGCGCACGCCGGAGGAGGCCAGCGGGTGGCCGAAGGCGATCGCGCCGCCGTACGGGTTGACCCGCTCGTCGTCGTCCGCGATGCCGTAGTGGTCCAGGAAGGACAGTACCTGGACGGCGAAGGCCTCGTTGACCTCGAAGGCCTGGATGTCGTCGATGGTCAGACCGGCCTTGGCCAGCGCCTTCTCGGTGGCCGGTACCGGGCCGATGCCCATGACCTCGGGCTCCACGCCCGCGAAGGCGTAGGAGACCAGGCGCATCTTGACCGGGAGGCCGAGCTCCTCGGCGACGTCCTCGGCGGCCAGCAGCGAGGCGGTGGCGCCGTCGTTGAGGCCGGCCGAGTTGCCCGCGGTGATGTTGCCGTGCGGGCGGAAGGGGGTCTTCAGTCCGGCCAGGCTCTCCATCGTGGTGCCCGGGCGCATCGGCTCGTCCACGGTGGCCAGGCCCCAGCCGGTCTCGCCGACCTCGGGGTTGGTGTTGCGGATCGAGATCGGCACCAGGTCGGGCTGGATGTCGCCGTTGGCGTACGCCTTGGCGGCCTTCTCCTGCGAGCGTACGGCGTAGGCGTCGCAGCGCTCCTTGGTCAGGTGCGGGAACCGGTCGTGCAGGTTCTCCGCCGTCATGCCCATGAACAGGGCGGACTCGTCGACCAGCTTCTCGGAGACGAAGCGCGGGTTCGGGTCGACGCCCTCGCCCATCGGGTGGCGGCCCATGTGCTCGACGCCGCCGGCCACGACGACGTCGTACGCGCCGAAGGCGATGCCGCCGGCGGTGGCGGTCACGGCCGTGAGCGCACCGGCGCACATGCGGTCGATCGAGTAGCCGGGGACGGACTTGGGCAGGCCGGACAGCAGGGCGGCGGTGCGCCCGATGGTCAGACCCTGGTCGCCGATCTGCGTGGTGGCCGCGATGGCGACCTCGTCGATGCGCTCGACGGGCAGGCTCGGGTTACGGCGCACGAGCTCCCGGATGCACTTGACGACCAGGTCGTCGGCGCGCGTCTCGTGGTAGATGCCCTTCGGGCCGGCCTTGCCGAACGGGGTGCGGACGCCATCGACGAAGACGACGTCCCTCACGGTACGAGGCACGGGGGCTCTCCTCCCAGGGACCAACATTTGAGGTGGGCGGGCTGCCGCCGGTGAAGACCCGAGCGGCGCCGCTTCACCGTCATGCTACCGGTCGGTAACCAACCTGCCCAGGCCTCACGGAGGGTTCACCCCGTGTGTCCCGCGACACGTCCGACCGGCGGAGGAGCCCGAATGCGCCGAAGGGGGCGCCGTCACAAGGACGGCACCCCCTCCGGACCCGCTCCAGGTCAGTCCTGGGCGGCCGCGGCCTCGGCGAACGCGGCGGCCACCACCGGCGCCACCAGGTCGACCTGCCACTGCCGGGCGCCGAGCCGGCGCAGCGCGGCGGCCACGCCGTCGGCGGCCGGATCGGCCGGCGGCTCCCAGGAGACCCGGCGCACCAGGTCCGGGGTGATCAGGTTCTCGGCCGGCAGGTTGTGCCGCTCGGCGAGGTCCGCGACGGCGGCGCGCGCCCCGGACAGCCGGGCGGCGGCCACCGGGTCCTTCTCGGCCCAGGCCCGCGGCGGCGGCGGCCCGTCGTGCGGCGCGGAGGCCGGCGGCAGCTGGTTCTCCGGGATCTCCCGGCCCCGCTGGACGGCCGCCAGCCACTGCTCCAGCTGGCGCCGGTGGACCCGCGGCCCGAAGCCCTGGACGCCCTGCAGCGCGGCGATGTTCAGCGGCATGGCCAGCGCGGCGTTGACGATCGCGGCGTCCGAGAGCACCCGGCCCGGCGAGACGTCGCGCTCCTGCGCCAGCCGGTCCCGGGCCAGCCACAGCTCGCGCACCACGGCCAGCTGGCGGCGCCGGCGGACCTTGTGCAGCTGCGAGGTGCGGCGCCACGGGTCGGTGCGCGGAGCCGGGCGCGGTGCGGCGGCGATCGCCGCGAACTCCTCCAGGGCCCAGCCGAGCTTGCCCTGGGCGTCCAGCTCCTGTTCGAGTGCGTCGCGCAGCTCGACCAGCACCTCGACGTCCAGAGCTGCGTAGCGCAGCCACGGCTCGGGCAGCGGGCGGGTGGACCAGTCGACCGCGGAGTGCTCCTTGGCCAGGCTCAGCCCGAGCACGCTCTCGGTCATCGGCCCGAGGCCGACCCGGGCGAAGCCGGCGATCCGCCCGGCCAGCTCGGTGTCGAACAGCTGCCGGGGTCTCATGCCGACCTCGGCCAGGCAGGGCAGGTCCTGGGTGGCCGCGTGCACCACCCATTCGGTGTCGGCGAGGGCGTCGCCCAGGCCGCTGAGGTCGGGGCAGGCGATCGGGTCGATCAGCGCGCTGCCGGCGCCCGCACGGCGCAGCTGAATGAGGTACGCGCGCTGGCCGTAGCGGTAGCCGGAGGCCCGCTCGGCGTCGACGGCGACCGGTCCGGTGCCCCCGGCGAAGGCGGCGACGGTGGCGGCCAGCGCCTGCTCGTCCGCCACGACGGGCGGGATCCCCTCCTTCGGTTCGAGGAGCGGGACCGGGGCTGCTTCTTCTGGGATGGCTGCTACGGCGTCGGTCACCCACCAAGGGTACGACGGTCCTCGCGGCCGGGAGTGTTGTCGGACTGGTCAGACCGGGTCCGTGACTATGCCACGGGGCCCGGTCGGCGGCCGAAGGGCACGGCCACGGCGGTCGAGGAGGAAACGTTCCTCCTCGACCGCCGTGGCGGGGCCGTCCGGGGACTCAGTGGATGATGCCGGTGCGCAGCGCGACCGCGACCATCCCGGCGCGGTCGCCGGTGCCCAGCTTGCGGGCGATCCGGGCGAGGTGGCTCTTGACGGTCAGCGCGGACAGGCCCATCGCCACCCCGATCGCCTTGTTCGACTGTCCTTCGGCGACCAGCCGCAGCACCTCGACCTCACGGCCCGACAGCTCGCGGTAGGCGGACTGCTGCGTGCCCGGCGCACCGGGCGCACCGGGGGCTCCATGGGTTCCGTGGGCGCCCGGCGCACCCACGGCGCCCGGCATGCCCGGCATGCCGGGGCGGCGCATCCGTCCGGCCAGCCCGGCGGCGCCGAGCGGCAGGCCCGGGCGGCCTGGCATCGCCACGTTGGTGCGGGTGCCCGTGACGACGTATCCCTTGACGCCGCCGGCCAGCGCGCTGCGGACGGCACCGATGTCGTCGGCGGCGGACAGGGCCAGGCCGTTGGGCCAGCCCGCGGCGCGGGTCTCGGCCAGGATGGTCAGGCCGGAGCCGTCCGGCAGGTGTACGTCGGCGACGCAGATGTCGCGCGGGGTGGAGACCCGGGGGCGGGCCTCGGCGATCGAGGACACTTCGATCACGTCCCGGACGCCGAGCGCCCACAGATGGCGGGTGACGGTGTTTCGGACGCGGGGATCGGCGATGACCACCATGGCGGTGGGCTTGGTCGGCCGGTAGGCGACCACGTTTGCGGGGTGCTCAAGAAGGACCGACACCAGGCCTCCTGCGGGGAGTGGCGGACGGAACCCCGAGGGGGCGGTCGGAGTGTTCCGCGTTCGGAAAGGGTCACAGTCTGCTTCGGCAGCTACCGTGCCCGGCTTTAGCGAAAGATCACGATCTAGTGAGTAACAATACGGACAAATCGCGCATATGAGTGATACGACCCGTCCCGAATTCGCACAAAATCGATCAGATCTGGTGCTAATCGGTCGGTTTCAACCGGTTAATTGACCCAGAGCGGGTTCGAAGTCACACTCCGTCAGCCCTGGGGGTGGCATCGGGCCGGCCGGGGCCGCCCGGCGCGGGGCGCCACTCCTCAGTGCGAACGAGGCCGCCGCCGCGCGGGCATCGGGACCACCCCACCGAGTGACGGCACATCGGCCGGCGCCTGCGGGGCCGGCGCGGCCGGCGGCAGGCCCGCGCTGATGCACAGCAGGTCCCCCCAGGCCGCCAGGTGCCGCTCGAACCGGCCGTCGGCCGGCGTCCAGGAGGCCCGGATCTCGATCTCGGTCGAGGACGGGCGGTCCGCCAGCCCGCCGAAGTACTGCGAGGCGCAGTGGCTCACCGTGCCGGACGGCTCCGCGTACCCGGCCCCGTGCGCCTGCAGCGAGTCCAGCAGCCAGGCCCAGCCGACCTCGGAGAGCATCGGGTCGCCGGCCATCTCCGGCTCCAGCTCCGCCCGGGTCATCGTCACCACCCGGAACTCCCCGTTCCAGGCCTCCTGCCCGGCCGGGTCGTACAGCAGCACCAGCCGGCCGTCCGCCAGCTCCTCGTCGTTCACCTCCACTGAGGCGGTCACCGCGAACGCGTACGGGGCCAGCCGGCGCGGGGCCGGCGCGGGGGAGAGCTGGATCTCGGGCCGCAGCCGGGCTCCGTCGAGGGCCTCCACGGCGGCCCGGAACTCGCTCGGAGCCCCCTCCCGACCTGTTCCGCCACCTGCTCCGCCACCCTGCGCGGGGTGCCCGCCGACCGCTGCCATGACCCGAAGACTAGGTCGAAAACCGCGGTTAAGGCCGCAACTTCCGTCCGAGCGGCGTGCCGGAACGGCAAACCCGGCCAGATCTTGGAGGAACCGACGAGACCGGCCGGGAGGAGCGCCCCGAGGCGCATGCGAAGATTTGGACCGTGAGCGAGACTACGGCAGACACCACGGCGGCCACCCCCGACGGCAGGCCCACCCCCGCGCGCCGCGGCGCCGCGTACGACTCCGCGTTCCTGCGCGCCTGCCGGCACGAGCCCGTGCCGCACACCCCGGTGTGGTTCATGCGCCAGGCCGGCCGCTCGCTGCCCGAGTACCTGAAGGTCCGCGAGGGCATCCCCATGCTGGAGTCCTGCATGCGGCCCGAGCTGGTCAAGGAGATCACCCTCCAGCCGGTCCGCCGGCACAAGGTGGACGCGGCGATCTTCTTCAGCGACATCGTGGTGCCGCTCAAGGCCGTCGGCATCGACGTCGAGATCAAGCCCAACGTCGGCCCGGTCATCGCCGACCCGATCCGCACCGCCGAGGACCTCAAGCGGCTGCGCCCGCTGGAGCCCGACGACGTCCCCTACATCACCGAGGCCGTCGGCCTGCTGGTGGACGAACTCGGCGAGACCCCGCTGATCGGCTTCGCCGGCGCCCCCTACACGCTGGCCAGCTACCTGGTCGAGGGCGGCCCGTCCAAGAACCACGAGCACACCAAGGCCATGATGTACGGGCAGCCCGAGCTGTGGGCCGCCCTGGTCGACCGGCTCGCCGACATCACCTCCACCTTCCTGAAGGTGCAGATCGAGGCCGGCGCCTCGGCCGTCCAGCTCTTCGACTCCTGGGTCGGCTCGCTCGCCCCCGACGACTACCGCCGCTCGGTCATGCCGTCCAGCACCAAGGTCTTCGACGCCGTCGCCTCCTACGGCGTGCCGCGGATCCACTTCGGCGTCGGCACCGGCGAACTCCTCGGCCTGATGGGCCAGGCCGGCGCGGACATCGTCGGCGTCGACTGGCGGGTGCCGCTGAACGTCGCGGCCGAGCGCGTCGGCCCCGGCAAGGGCCTCCAGGGCAACCTCGACCCGGCCGTGCTGTTCGCCCCCACCAAGGTCGTCGAGACCAAGGCCCGCGAGGTGCTGCACGCCGCCCAGGCCCTCGGCACCAGCGGCCACATCTTCAACCTCGGCCACGGCGTCCTGCCGTCCATGGACCCGGACGCCCTCTCCCGCCTCGTCGCCTTCGTCCACGAGGCCAGCGCCCGCTGACCCCGCGGCGTGCCCCCTCCCGACCGGGCGGGGGCACGCCTGTTTCAGTCGTCGCTCAGTCCTCCGCGGGCCCTTCCCGCGGGCCGGACTCCGGGGGCAGCGCGGCCGCCGGGCGGCGCCGGCGCCGCAACCGGTACACCAGCGCCGCCGGGACGCCCAGCACCAGCAGGAACGGCGCCACCGCCGCGAGCCCCACCGCCAGGGCGCGCACGATCGCCACCAGCACGTGCCAGCCGCCGCCGAGCGCGGAGCCGACGGACGCCCCGAAGCCCTCGCCGCCGCCCTTCGGCGGTCCCGGGGTGGGCGTCGGCGAGGCGTCCGCACGGCGCACGTCCAGCGTGACGGTCGAGAGCGAGGTCTTGCCGGCCAGCTCCTTCTGCTGCTTCTGCAGCGACTCCAGGTCGGCCTCCCGGCGGCTCAACTCGGCCTCCAACGTGGTCACCTCGCTCAGCGACTTCGCCTGCCCCATCAGCGCCCGCACCCGCTCCACGCTCGCCTGCTGGGTCTGCACCCGGCTCGCCACGTCCGCGACCTGCTGGGTCAGATCGTCCGCCTGGCTCCTGCGGGACACCACCTGGCCCAGCGCGGCCAGCTGGTCCAGCGTCTGCTGGTAGGCGGCGGAGGGGATCCTCAGCGTCAGCTGGCCGCCCGCCTCGCCCCCCGCCGCGCTTCCCGGCCCGCCCTCCACGGCGCCGGAGACCGACTCGGCGCCGACGTAGCCGCCCGCGGCCGCCGTCAACTCCCGGGCCTTCGCCAGCACCTGGGCGACGTCCCCGGTGCGCAGCGTCAACTGTGCCGTGTACGCGATCAGCCGGTTGTCCGCGACCGGCTGGGCGCTCGCCCCCGCCGGCGGCGCCGTCCCGGCGGCGCTCGGCGCGGCCGCCGGTGCCGCCGGGGCGACGGCGTCCGCCTTCGCCGCCTCCCCCGCCCGGCCCGCACCGCCGGCGCTGCACGCCCCGACCAGCAGCACGCCCGCGGTCGCTACCGCCAGCGCCCCCGCCCCTGCCCGTCTCCCCATTCCGAAGCCCTCCCCAAGTCCGCTGTGAGATCTCCCCATTGGACGAAGGAAAGCCCCGAGCGGACCCCGCCGGAAGGTCGCGACTCGATCACAGCTCGGCAGCGGACCGGACAACCTCGATGCCCGCCCGCCGCAGCAGCGCCGCCGTCACCCCGTCCCCGGGGCGCAGCTCCCCGGTGAACGTCCCGTCGTACACCCGCCCGCAGCCGCAGGACGGGCTGCGCGCCATCAGCACCGCCCGCCGCGCCCCCGCGGCCTCGGCCGCCGCCAACGCCGCCCGGGCCCCGGCCACGAACTCCGCCGTACAGTCCGCGCCCGTCGCGTCCACCACCCGGGCCCGCCCGTCCAGCACGTCCGCCCCGTCCCCGCCCACGATCTCCGCCGGAGCGCGCGGGGTCGGCAGCCCGCCCGCCCCCTCCGGGCACACCACCACCGCCCGCCCCGCCTCGACCAGCCCCACCACGTCCGGCGAGGTCTTCGCCCGCCCGTCGTACCGGCACGGCACCCCGGCCAGACACGCACTCACCACGATCGGTTCCATAGCACACAGCCTAGGCAGCGGCTCGCAGGGCCTCGGAACTCGCTATCTTGGGAGCATGAGCGAGCTGCCGGACTGGATGTACGCGCCCAGGGACGAGGGCTGGTTCGCCGATGACCTCGACCACCTGCCGCAGGCGCCGCGGCACACCGAACTGATCGATGGAGCACTGGTCTTCATGATGTCTCCGCAGCGCTGGTGGCACGGTGAAGTCGTCGACAACCTGAAGATGGCGCTGATTCCCCAGGTCCCGGAAGGGGTCAGGGTCGGGCGGGAGATGTCGATCAAGCTCGACAGGCGGAACCGTCCCGAGCCGGACGTTCTCGTCGTCAAGGCCAATTTCGAGAGAAAACGCACGCAGTTCACTCCTGATGAAGTCCTGCTCGTCATCGAGGTCGTCTCGCCAGAGTCCGTGGACCGTGACGGTTTCGTCAAGGTCCGCAAGTATGCCGAGGCCGGGATCCCGCACTACTGGATCGTCGAGGAGGAAGAGGGCGGTCGGCCAGCCGTACACGTCTACGAGCTGGACCAGGCGACCTCGGCGTACGTGCCCGCCGGGATCTTCCGGGAGTCGTTGGAGCGCCCGGTGCCGTTCCCGATCATGATCGACCTGAACGCGCTGGCGGATTGAGGGCCCGGTGTAAAGACCTGCGAGACTGCGAGGCATGTCGGATGCACAGGTCGTCGTCGTCGGTGGTGGGATCGCGGGGCTGGCTGCGGCCGCTTTTCTGAGCGGGGCCGCCGGGGGGCCGGTGCGGGCGCGGGTGACGCTGCTGGAGGCGTCGGAGCGGGTCGGCGGGAAGCTGCGGGGCGGCGAGGTCGGCGGGGTCCGGGTGGACCTGGGGGCCGAGTCGATGCTCGCGCGGCGGCCGGAGGCGGTGGAGCTGGCCCGGGCGGTCGGGCTGGGCGAGGAGTTGGAGCCGCCGACCACCGCGAAGGCCTCGATCTGGACGCGGGGCGCGCTGCGCCCGCTGCCGGGCGGGCAGGTGATGGGCGTCCCGGGCGATCTGGACGCGCTGGCGGCCTCCGGGGTGCTCACCGCCGAGGGGCTGGAGCGGGCCCGGCACGAGGGCGCCACCGAGGTCGGGGACGACGTGGCGATCGGCCGCTACGTCGCCGACCGGCTGGGCCAGGAGGTGGTGGACCGGCTGGTCGAGCCGCTGCTGGGCGGCGTCTACGCCGGGCGGGCCGAGGAGATCTCGCTGCGCGCCGCCGTGCCGCAGCTGCTGGCGATCGCGCGGGGTGGCGGCTCGCTGGTCGACGGGGTGCACGAGCTGGCCTCTCGGCCGAAGGTGGTCGGTACCCCGGTGTTCCAGGGCCTGCGCGGCGGGCTCGGCACCCTGCCGGAGGCCGTCGCGGCCGCCTGCCGGAAGGCGGGCGTGGACCTGCGCACCGGTACGGCGGTGGACGGGCTGCGCCGCACCCCCGAGGGCTGGCGGGTGGTGACCGGCGACGGCGAGGTGCTGCACGCGGACGCCGTGGTGCTGGCCGTCCCGGCACCGGCCGCGGCCCGGCTGCTGCGCGCGGACGCGCCGGCGGCGGCCGCCGAGCTGGACGCCGTCGAGTACGCGGGCATGGCGCTGGTGACCCTGGCGTTCCGCCGGGCCGACCTGGCGGAGCTGCCGACCGGCAGCGGGTTCCTGGTGCCGCCGGTGGACGGGCGGCGGATCAAGGCGTCGACCTTCTCCTCCAACAAGTGGGGCTGGCTGGAGCGTTCCGCCCCGGACGCGTTCCTGCTGCGCACCTCGCTGGGCCGCTACCGCGAGGAGGAGGCGCTGGAGCTGCCGGACGAGGAGCTGGTGGCCCGCTCGCTGGCGGACCTCGGGGAGGCGATCGGCCTCACCGCCCGGCCGTACGACACCGCCGTCTCGCGTTTCCGGGCGGGCCTGCCGCAGTACCCGGTGGGCCACCTGGACCGGGTGGCCCGGATCCGGGCGGCGGCCGCCGGGGTGGGAGGACTGGCGCTGTGCGGCGCCGCGTACGACGGGGTCGGCATTCCGGCCTGCATCGGCTCGGCGGCCGCCGCGGTGGCCGCCCTCGACAAACTGTTGACCCCGGCAACCGGGGAAGGTTCCACGGAGAGGACAATGGGCGCATGACTGAGACCGTTGAGCGGCAGCCGGAGCAGCAGCCCGAGAAGAAGAAGGCGCGCGACCTGAACCAGGTCATCCGCTACACCATGTGGTCGGTGTTCAAGCTCAAGGGCGCGCTGCCCGAGGACCGCACGGCGCTGGCCGCCGAGGTGGACGAGCTGTTCGCCCAGCTGGCCGCGAAGGACGTGACGGTGCGCGGCACGTACGACGTGTCCGGTCTGCGCGCGGACGCCGACCTCATGGTCTGGTGGCACGCCGAGGACTCGGACGACCTGCAGGAGGCGTACAACCGCTTCCGCCGCACCGGCCTGGGCCGCCAGCTGGAGCCGGTCTGGTCCAACATGGCGCTGCACCGCCCCGCCGAGTTCAACAAGTCGCACATCCCGGCGTTCCTCGCCGACGAGCGCGCGCGCGACTACGTCTGCGTCTACCCGTTCGTCCGCTCCTACGAGTGGTACCTGCTGCCGGACGCCGAGCGGCGCGCGATGCTCTCCGAGCACGGCCAGATGGCCCGCGGCTACCCGGACGTGCGGGCCAACACGGTGGCCTCGTTCGCGCTCGGCGACTACGAGTGGCTGCTCGCCTTCGAGGCGGACGAGCTGCACCGCATCGTCGACCTGATGCGCGACCTGCGCCCCTCCCGGGCCCGGCTGCACGTCCGCGAGGAGGTGCCGTTCTTCACCGGCCGCCGCAAGCCGCTCAGCGAGCTGCTCAACGGTCTGGCCTGAGTTCCGCGGGATCGGTGAACGGGGTCCGCTTCGGCGGGCCCCGTTTCGCGTGTCACGTCCGGTGGGGGCGCAGGGCGGCGCGCAGGCGGGGGTCGGGGAGGACGGCGGGGCCGTTCATGGCGACGGCGGTGAGCAGTTCGCGCTCCTCGTCGTCGGCGAGGCCGTGCTGGCGGGCCGGGCGGACCTCGCGCAGCACCTCCTGGCCGACCGGGGACGCCCAGCGGGTGTAGGGGTAGACGTCGACCCGGGCCATCAGCAGGGTGCCCGAGGTGAGCACCAGCGGCAGCGAGAACCAGGCGAGCGGGGCGACGGTGTCACCGCCGGTGAAGCCGGTGAGGGCCAGCGCGGCGGCCAGCAGGAGGAGCGTCAGCAGCAGTGCGTGCCGCACCTGCCGGACCACCAGGACGGTGCTGCGCTGGATCAGGGCCGGGGTGGCCAGGCCGGCCAGCGAGAGCCGGGCGCCGATCTCCAGGACGGTCGGGTGCTCGGCCATCGCCCGGCGCAGCCCGTCGGTGCGGCACTGGCCGTCGGAGCCGACGGTGATGATGACCGCGCGCTCCAGGCGGCTGCGGCCCCGGGGGTCGACCACCGTGGTCCAGCCGGTGTGCGCCAGGTGCAGCCGGCCCCGGCCGGCCATCAGGACGAGGGCGAGTTCGACCACCCGGTCCGGGCCGCCGGCCAGGTAGGCCGTCTCGTACAGCCCGATCCCGACGGCCTCGGGCGGGCGCAGGCCGTCCGCCTCGGCCAGGGCGTCGGCGGTGGCGGTCGTCCGGATGAGCCGGAGACACGAGAGGACCGCCGCGACGCACGCCGGTATCAGGAACAGCAACCACATGGGCTTGTTGTATGCCTGGGCCGACGGCGCGGGGAACGGCTTCCCGGACCGCGATACCGAACTGTGACGTCAGGAGCCGCAGCCGCCGCCACCGCAGCTCGACGAGGACGACCCGCAACCGGAGGAGGACGACCCGCAGCTCGACGAGGAGGAGCCGCAACTGCTGGAGCCGGAGCCGCAGCTGGAGGACGAGGATCCGCAGCTGCCGCTGCTTCCCCCGCAGCCGGAGGAACCGGAGTGGGAGGAGCCGCACCAGGCCGTGGAGCCCCCGCAGGAGGACCCGGACGAGCTGCACGAGCTGGGGGGAAAGCTGCTGGAGGAGCCCGTCGAGGAGGAGGCGGCGTAGGAGCTCGCGGCGGCCGACTTCATCGCCTCGTCCTGGGCGGCCGCAGCCAGCATCGCGGACTGCAGCTCGTCGTCCTCCAGCCCGGCGGCGGCCAGCCCGCCGAGCGCGAGGGCGCCCAGCAGCACGCCGCCGGTCATCTTCGGCGACAGGCCGGCGCTCGGCGTCCACGGCGTGCCGACCTTCATCAGGGAGAGTTGGCGCCGCCCGGCCGGGGTGATCCGGCCCTTGGTCGGCCAGGTGACGAGCAGGCTGAACGCGCCGAAGACCAGGAGCACCACCGGGATCCACGGCGCGGGGCGGTCGGAGCCGGCGCCGCCGTCGTCCAGCACGTGGGCGAGGACGGTCGAGACGGCGACGCCGAGCAGCGCGAGCCAGAGCAGCCGCCGGGCGGTGCGGGCCCGCCGCAGCCGCTCGGGGTGGCGCATCAGGCCGCGGTCGGCGAGCCGGTCGCCGATCTCCTGCACGGCGGCGGAGCGCATCACGGCTCGGCGCAGCGGCGCGAGTTCACGGCTGCGGCCCGGGCCGACGGCGTCCAGGACGGCCTGGTCGACGGCGTCGTACGGCTTGTGCCCGGTGAGGGTGACCAGGCCTGCACGGCTGATCACGGCCCGCTCGGAGAGGTGCATCCGGATCAGGGCGGTGTCGAAGACCCGGCCGGGGCCGCCGGACAGGAAGGCGGTGTCCATCAGCGGCAGGCCGCGGCCCGGCAGACCCTGGACGTGCGGGACGTGGCCGACCCGCTGCTTGGTGCGGGACGCGTACAGCGAGGCCGCCACCAGCAGGACGGCGGGGATGACGAAGTAGGTGTTGTGCCACATGGGCGGGTTCCCCCCGAAGGTGTGCGGTGAAGACGGGTGCCCAGCGCCTGCTCAGTGCCGCAGGGCTCAGTGCCGCAGGGCTCGGCGCAGGCGGGCGAACGCGCCGGGCGGCCGCTCGGCGGCCGGGTGGAGCCACTGCTCCAGGGACCGGCGGTTGTCGGCGGCGAGCGGGCCGCCGTCGGCGAGCGCCCAGGCGGCGAAGGCCCGGGCGTCGGCGCGGTAGCCGCCGGTCTGCGGGTGCCGGCGGGCGTAGTCGAGGAACAGCGGCCCGTACGGCCGGCCGAGCAGGCGGGGCAGTTCGGGGGCCACCTTGGCGACGGTGTCCCGCCGTTTGGCGGCCAGGCCGGTGGACTGGGCGCGGACCTGGTCCGGGTCGAAGCCGGGCGGGACGGGCCCGCCGGCCACCAGGGCGGCGAGCAGGTCCTCCTGGCGCCGCGCCAGCCGGGCGCGGGTGCCGCTCGGGCAGGCGCCCGCCGCGGTCTCCCGGGGTTCGGCGCGGGGGGCCGGTGGGGCCGTCCGCGGGGTGCTCCCCTCCAGCACCCGGCGGATGGCGTCCAGTTCGCCGGCCAGCTCGCTGGGCGGCGGGAAGTCGGCGTCCCGTTCCAGCAGGACGCCGGGTGGTGCGACCCGTGCGCAGAGTTCGGCCAGGACCTCCAGCACCGGTTCGGTGACGGGATGGGCGTGGGTGTCGTGCCAGACGCCGTCGACCAGGCTGCCGCCGGCGACGTGGACGTAGGCGAGCGCCTCCAGCGGCAGGCGGTCCAGTTCGGCGGCCGGGTCGATGCCGAGGTTGACCCGGTTGGTGTGCAGGTTGGCGACGTCGATCAGCAGCCGGACGCCGGTCCGCTCGACCAGTTCGGCGAGGAACTGCCCCTCGGTCAGCTCGTCGTCGGGCCAGGCCAGCTGGGCGGCGATGTTCTCCAGGGCGAGCGGCACCGGGAGCTGGTCCTGGGCGATCCGGACGTTCTCGGTGATCACCCGCAGCGAGTCCCGGGTGCGGGGGACGGGCAGCAGGTGGCCGGCCTCCAGGCCGCCGGCCCGGACGAACGCCAGGTGCTCGGTGACCAGCGGGGAGCCGAGGGCGAGCGCCGCCTCGGCGAGCTTGGCGAGCCGGGCGGGGTCGGGCAGGTCGGCGCCGCCGAGGCCGAGCGCGACGCCGTGCGGGATGACGGTGACGCCGCGGGCGCGCAGGACCGTCAGGGACTCGGGCAGGTGGTCGGCGCAGATGTTCTCGGCGACCACCTCGACCCAGTCCAGGCCGGGTTGGCGCTCGACGACGGTGTCGATCTCGCTGCGCCAGCCGAGGCCGACGCCGAGGCGGGGTGCGCCGTCCCGCGCCGGGGTGGCGGAGCCGGGCAGGTCCAGGGCAGGGGAGGTCATCGGTTCGCCCCCTTTCGGAGGGCCGGGTGGGGAGGCCGCCCGGTGGTGCGGGCTTCGTCGCCAGGACCGCGCGGCCGTGTTGCTGAGGATGTCCCCGGGTGGGGCGGCTGCCAAGCCCCGCCCGGTCTTCTCAGAGCATTATTTGAGCTTGCCGCTGCGGGGGTGAGGGACTTTGGTCCCGAGCCGGTGCCGTTGCCGCAGGTGAGGCGCATCGGCGAGGGGGAAATCCGAAGGCGCCGGACGGGCAACGGAGCTAGCGTGGGAACCCATGACTTCTTTGACGATCCGTGACTTCCGCCCCGCCGACGCCGAGGCCGTGGCCGCCGCCCACCGGGCCGGGCGCGAGCACCTGGTGATGACCGCAGAGGCCCTGCTCTGGCTGAACGGCCGGCAGAGCCCGGGCGAGCACTTCCGCACCTTCGTCGCCGAGCTGGACGGCCGGGTGGTCGGCGCGGTGCGCTGTGCGGTGGTGCTCGGCACGACGACCACCGGCGTCGGGTACGCCAACGGCAGCGTGCTGCCGCGGTTCCGGCGGCGGGGCGCGGCCACCGCCCTGCTGGCCGCGGCCGAACGGCACCTGGCCGGGCACGGGGTGAGCGAGCTGCACAGCTGGTTGGACGACGAGCCCGCCTCGCTGGCCTTCGCCGCCGCCCGGGGTTACGAGCTCGGGCGCGCGGCGCAGTTCGGCGGACGTGACTTGGCGCTGCCGCTGCCGCCGGCGCCCGTACGGCCGGCCGGCGTCGAGCTGCGCCCGGCCACCGACTGGGCGGCCGACCCGCGCCCGCTGTTCCTGGTCGACGCGGACGCCGCCCGGGACGAGCCCGGCGAGGTGCCGATGGACGCCCTGGAGTACGAGGACTGGCTGCGGGGCGACTGGGCCCGGCCGGACCTGGACCGGGCGCTGACCGTCGTCGCCGTGGTGGACGGCGAACCGGCCGCGTTCAGCATGGCGCAGACCGACGGGGTGGACCGCTACTGGTCCGCGTTCACCGCCTGCCGCCGGGAGTTCCGCGGGCGCGGGCTGAGCAAGCTGGCCAAGCTGGAGTCGCTGCGCCTGGCGGCCGCGGCGGGCTACCGGCGCGCGTACACCTCGAACGACGAGACCAATGCGCCGATGCTCGCGATCAACGCGTGGCTGGGGTACGAGCGGTGCGCGGGGGAACGCAAGGGGATCAAGCGCCTGAAGTGACGCCGGGTGCGGCAATCCTGACGGTCGGAATTGCCGCGAGGGGGGTATTTCCGGCCACGGAGGGGACTTAACCAGGGCACACAGTTCGTGGTCGAGTCTTTCTCCGTGGGGATGATATGGAGATCCTGCTCCAGGTGTTCATCGCATCGGTTCCGGCCGTGATCGGCTTCCTCGCGGCCCGCTCCCTCGCCCGGACCAGACTGTTCCTGCGCTACGGCTTCCTGCGGGCGCTGCTGGCCCCGTACAGCCGGGTGCAGATCATCACGCCGAGCATCGAGGTCGCGGAGTTCGCCTTCACCACGGACGGCTGCCAGCTGACCAGCCGCGGGCCGAAGAACGTGTTGTTCATGCCGATGGCCGAGGCCAGGGCGATAGCGGGGCTCACCGATCTGCTGCGGAAGGTCAACCGGAAGGCGACGATCGAGCTGGTGGTGGCCGGCGCGCAGGATCCGCGGATGCCGACGTTCTCGATCGGGGGCCCGAGCGTCAACTCCTATTCCGGCGGGGTGCTGGACGCGGTGTTCCCGGATTTCGCCATCGAGTACCCGGACGAGGCCCGTGCCCGGTGGGGCGGAATGACCTTCGAGGCGCTGTACAACCCCGCCGGGGAGCTGATCCGCGACCACGGCTTCATCTTCGTGACCCGCACGCCCCGGCAGGCGCCCTGCGTCGTGCTCTGCGGGGTGTTCGCCTTCGGCTCCGCGATGGCGGTGGAGGCGTTGACCGCGGCGAGCCGCAACTCCCCGCTGGCGGCGCTGTTCCGCTCGGGGGAGAAAGGATTCGTCGCGGTGGAGGGGCGGGTGATAGGCCTGGACACCGTCGACGTCACGGTCGAGGTCTGCCGCACCCTGCCCGCGCCCCGGTCCGACGTCCCGTCGGGATTCCGGGGCGAGGTGTCCACGGGTCGTCCCGACGGTTGAGACGATTGGTCTCGACCAGGAGGGGCGAAACCGGACAGCTCGGGAGAGTCTGGGGCAGTAACTCCTCGCGGCCGTACAGGTTTTGCCCCGCTCCTGACACGCTTTGGGCATAATCGCGCACATGACGATCAACCGTGCGAACGTGAGCGCGATTGCCGAGGACCTGTACGTGTGGCTCCCCCCGAAGCGGGGCTGGGGCCTGGCCAACTGCGGACTGCTGGCCTCGGCGAAGACCGCGCTCTGGATCGACACCCCCTACGACCCCACCCTGGCCGGGGAGTTCCTCGCCGCCAGCCGCCGCCTGCTGCCGGCCGGGGTCGAGGTCGACCGGGTGATCGTCACCCACGCCAACGGCGACCACCTGTGGGGCGCCGGAGTCGTCCCGGACGCCGAGGTGATCTCCACCCGCGAGGCGCTGGAGCACATCCACTACGAACCCACCCCGCAGCAGCAGCACGCCCTCGTCGTCAACGGCGACCCGGACTCCCCGCTCGGCGGCTACCTCAGGGAGCACTTCGGACGGTTCGACTGGTCCGACACCGACCCCGTGCACCCGGACACCGTCTTCACCGGCGAGCTCGAACTGCGGGTGGGGGAGTACCCGGTGCAGGTGACCGGCCTGCCCGCCGCCCACACCGGCGGCGACCTGATCGTCCACCTCCCGTACCAGCGCGCCGTCTTCACCGGCGACGTGATCTTCGGCTCGACCCCCGAGTACCCCGGCGACCACCCGGTGCACTGGGCCGGCCCGCTGGAGAACGTGATCACCGCCTGCGAGCGGATCCTGGCCACCGGCGCCGAGATCTTCGTCCCCGGCCACGGCCCCGTGCTCGACCGCGACGGCGTCCGCCACCACATCGCCTACCTGACGTACGTCCGGGAGCGCGCGCACGCCCTGCACACCGCCGGGATCCCCGCGCTGGACGCCGCCCGGCGGGTGATAGCCGAGCAGCGCCACCCCGAACTCGGCCTGCCCGAGCGGCTGGTGCTCACCGTCGCCGCCGAGTACCGGCACCTGGACGGCACCGAGGTGCCGAACGTCCTGGAGGCCATGGGCCAGGTCGCCCAGGTGGCCCGCGAACTGGCCGAGGACGCCGCCCGCAGCCCGCGCCCGCGCGCCGCCGCCCGGGGCTGACCGCCACCGGCCCCGGCAGCAGCCGACCAGCCGGACCCCCAGAGGACTCCGAGGACTTCGATGACGCAGATCGCGCTGATCGCCCTGGCGCTGGTCGCCGCCGCGACGGCGGGCGTGCTCGCCCGCGGCCGGGCCCGGGCCCTCACCCGGGCGGTCGCCGCCGAGACCGCCCGCGGCCACGGCGAGGAACGCGCCCGCGCCGCCGAAGGCCGGCTGGCCCGCGCCGAGCAGCAACTGCGCGACGCGCAGGAGGCCGCCCGGCGCGCCACCGAGGAGACCCACCACGCCGAGAGCCGCTACCGGGCCGCCGAGGAGCGCACCCGGGAGGCCGAGAGCCGCGCCCGCGCCGCCGAGGACGTCACCCGGGAGACCGACCAGCGGGCCGCCGCCGCGAGCACCCGGGCCGCGGCGGCCGAACAGCGGCTCACCGCCGCCGAGGAGCGCACCGCCGCCGTGCTCGCCGAGATCGGCCACCTCGCCCAGGAACGGGTCGCCGCCACCGCCGTCCGGCTCAGCCACGCCAACGCCCCGCTGGTCGGCCCGCTGGACGGGAAGGCCATCGGCCCCGAGGCCGTCCGGGCGCTGCAGTCCGTCCTGGACGCCGCCTCCGCCGCCCTCACGGACGAGCGCGAACGCGTCGACGCCGCCGCCCGCGCCGCCATGCGCGGCGCCACCTCCCGGATCCAGACCCTGCTCTACCAGATCCAGAGCCTGGTCCAGCAGCTCCAGCACGACAACGACGATCCCCGGCTGCTGGAGGTCGACTTCCGCAACGAGGTCGCGCTGCGCCGGATCCAGACCGTCGCCGTGCTCTGCGAAGCCTGGCCCGGCCTGGCCCGCACCGACTCGCCGCTCGCCGAAGTGGTGGTCGGCGCGCTCTCCCGGGTGCCCGGCTACGCCCGGATCAAGGTCGCCAACCATCTGCGCGAGCAGCGGCTCGCCGTGGTCGCCCGGGCCGCCGAGCCGCTGGCCATCACCGTCGCCGAACTCCTCGCCAACGCCTCCGCCTACTCGCACCCGGAGACCGACATCCCGGTCACCGTCCAGCAGGGCGGCCGCGGCGCGCTGGTGATCATCGACGACAGCGGCATCGGCATGGACGATGACCAGCTGCGCCGGGCCCGCCGACTGCTGGCCGGCCCGCCCGACGTCCTGCTCACCGAACTCGGCAACCCGCCCAAGACCGGCTTCGCGGTGATCGGCAAACTGGCCCGCCAGTACGGCTTCTCCTGCCACATCGAGCCCTCGCCGTACGGCGGGATGCGCACCATCCTGCGCATCCCGGCCGCGCTGGTGACCGTCGTCGACGACGAGCAGCCGCTGTCGGTGCTCACCCCGCTGCCGCTGCGGGCCGGCGCGGGCCCGGCCCCCGCGCCCACCGTCCAGGCCGTCCCGCCGATGCGGGACGCCGACGAGGACGACGGGCCGCCCCCGCTCGCCGACCGGCACAACCAGCCGGGCCCGCACCCCGCGCCCGTCATCCACGCGGTGCCCGACGCGCCGCCCGGCCCCGCCGACCCGGTCGACGACGGCACCGGCCTGCCCAGCAGGCGACGCCGCCGGCCGGTCACCGCCGACGGCCCCGGCGCACCCGAGCCCGCCGCCCGGCCGTCCGCCGCACCGGCCGAGCCGCCCGCCCGGGCCCCCGAGCGGACGCCCGAGCGCGCCGCCGCCCACTGGCAGGCGCTCCAGGAGGGCACCGACTCCGGCCGCGCCGCCGTGGCGCAGGCCGCCCGCGAGACCGGCGCGACGGGCGGGACCAGCACGACCGCTGAGACCGGCACGACCGGCGGCACCGGCCCGACCGCGGCCGCCCGCGACGCCGCTGCCCGCACCACCGTCCGCCTGACCGCCCCGACCCCCGAAGGAGCCGAGCAGTGACCAGCACGCCCAGCCCGACCACCACCGACGAGATCTCGTGGGTGCTGACCCCGCTGCTGGAGCTGCCGGGGGTGCTGCACGCGGTCATCGCCACCGGTGACGGCCTCGTCGAGGGAGCCTCGGACGGGCTCGACCGCGCCTCCGCCGAGCGGGTCGCCGCGATGACCGCCACCGTGCACGCCGCCGCCCGAGCGTTCACCAGCGCCTTCACCGACACCGAACGGCCCCGGCTGGCCCAGACCGTCGTCGAGTCCGACCTCGGCTACGCCGTCGTCGTCCCGGCCGGGGAGAACACCTCGCTCGCCGTGTTCACCTCCCCGGAGGCCCAACTCGGCAACGTGGCCTACCAGATGCAGGTACAGGTCGCCGCCCTGGGCCGTGCCCTCGCGAGTCCGACCCGGCAGCAGGACACCACCGTCCGATCATGACCGCCGTACCCCGCAGGCGGATGGTGCCCGCCTACCTGGCCACCGGCGGACGCAGCCGCCCCGGCACCGCCGGCTTCGACCGGCTCACCGTGCTGTTCGCGGACCGCGTCGAACCGCCCCGTGAGCTGGAACCCGAACACCAGCGGCTCTGGGAACTGCTGCGCCCCGGCGCGCTGACCGTGGTGGAGGCCGCCGCGCACCTGCGCCTGCCGGTCAGCGCCACCGTCTTCCTCGCGGCCGACCTGGTCGAGGCGGGCTGCCTGCGCGCCCGCGCGCCGATCCCGCGCGCCCAGCAGACCGACCGCTCCATCGTCGAGAGGCTCCTCGTTGGACTCCGTGCGCTCCGGTAGCCCGGCCGACCGGCCGAGCCGGGTGGGCTACCTGCCCGACCGGGACCAGACGCTGATGAAGCTGGTGGTGGCCGGCCCGTTCGGGGTCGGCAAGACGACGCTCATCCGCACCCTCTCCGAGATCGCCACCCTGCACACCGAGGAGGCGATGACCGAGACCGGACGGCCGGTGGACGACCTGGCCGGCCTGCCCGAGAAGGCCACCACCACGGTCGCCGTCGACTTCGGCCGGCTGACCCTGCCCGGCAACCTCGTGCTCTACATGTTCGGCACCCCCGGCCAGCGCCGCTTCTTCCCGCTCTGGCAGGACATCGCCCGCGGCGCCCTCGGCGCGCTGGTGCTCGCCGACACCCGCCGGCTCGCCGACTCCTTCGAGATCATGGACATGGTCGAGGAGCAGGGCCTGCCCTACGCCGTCGCCGTCAACTGCTTCCCGGACGCGCCGGTCCACTCGATCGAGGTGCTGCGCGCCCACCTGGACCTGCACCCCACCACCCCGCTGCTGCTCTGCGACGCCCGCGAGCGCGGGGCCAGCCTGGACGCGCTGATCGCGCTGGCCGAGCACGTTCTCGACGGCCTGCCCACCGCCCCCGCGGACGCCGCCGAACCCGCCGTTCCGGCGGACGGCACCGAACCCGCCGCTCCGGCAGCGACCGTCCCTGCCGCCCCTGCCGCCCCTGCCGCCTCCGCCGCCGAGGAGCGCCCGTGACCACCGACACCCGCCCGACCCCGATCTACGGCCCGGTCTTCGCCGCCGACCCGCAGCTGGTCTACGACCGGCTGCGCCGCTACGGCGCGGTCGCCCCGGTGGAGATCGCGCCCGGCGTCGAGGCCCTGCTGGTCACCGACTACCAGGCCGCCCTGGACCTGCTGCGCGACACCGACACCTTCTCCAAGGACTCCCGTGCCTGGCAGCGCACCGTGGCCCCCGACAACCCGCTGCTGCCGGTGCTCGGCTACCGCCCGACCGCCCTGTTCAGCGACGGCGAGGTGCACGCCCGCTACCGCGCGGTGATCACCGACGGCCTCGCCCTGCTCGAACCGCACCGGCTCCAGCGCCGGGTCGCCGAGGTCGCCCACCAACTGGTCGACCGCTTCGAGGCGGCCGGCACCGCCGACCTGATCGCCGAGTACGCCCGCCAGCTGCCGGCCTTCGTCCTCACCACCTGGTTCGGCGTGCCCGAGGAGCACAGCGCCCGGCTGGTCGCGGGGATCGCCGGGATGATCGAGTCCACCGAGAAGGCCGTCGTCGCGTACGGGGACCTCGTCGCGGTGGTCACCGCCATGGTCGCCGAGCGGCGCGAGCGGCCCCGGCACGACCTCACCTCCTGGTTCGTCACCCACCCGGCCGGGCTGGAGGACGACGAGGTGATCCGGCAGATCACCCTCACCATGATCGCCGGACACGAGCCGACCACCAACCTGATCGGCAACGCCCTGCTGCGCCTGCTCACCGACGCCCGCTACGCCGGCTCCCTCATCGGCGGCGCGATGACCGCCTACCAGGCGATCGACGAGGTGCTCTGGCACGAGCCGCCCCTGGCCAACCTCTCCGCCCACTACCCGCGCTACGACATCACCTTCCACGGCCGGGAGATCCCGGCCGGCACCCTGGTGCTGGTCTCCTACGCGGCCGCCAACTCGCAGGCCGCGCCGCCCACCGACGGCACCGAGCTGCGCAGCGGCGAGAGCGCCCACCTGGCCTGGGCGGCCGGCCCGCACGGCTGCCCGGCCCGCGACCCGGCGCTGCTGATCGCGATCACCGCGATCGAGCAGCTGACCAGCCGGCTCAGCGACCTGGAACTGGCCATGCCGGCCGATGACCTGCTCTGGCGCCCCGGCCCGTTCCACCGGGCCCTGGTCCACCTCCCGGTCCGCTTCGCCCCGACGGCCTGAGCCCCGGTGGCCCGAACCCTGCTGGCCTGGGCCCCGACGGCCTGAGCCCCGGCGGCCCGGCACGCGCGAGGGCCCGGGTGTCCGTCCGTACGGAGACCCGGGCCCTCGCGGTGCGACCGGCCGACGCTACCCGGCCGGCTTCAGCGTCAGCGAGACGCTGTTGATGCAGTACCGCTGGTCGGTCGGCGTGCCGTAGCCCTCGCCCTCGAAGACGTGGCCCAGGTGCCCGCCGCAGCGGGCGCACCGCACCTCGACCCGGCGCATGCCGAGCGTGGTGTCCTCGATGTACTGGACCCGGTCCCCGGCCAGCGGCGCGTAGTACGACGGCCAGCCGCAGTGGCTGTCGAACTTGGTCTCGGAGCTGAACAGCTCCGCGCCGCAGGCCCGGCAGCCGTAGACGCCGACGGTCTTGGTGTCGGTGTACTCACCGGTGAACGGGCGCTCGGTGCCGGCCTCGCGGAGCACGTGGTACTCCTCGGGGCTCAGCTCGTCCCGCCACTCGGCCTCGGTCTTCTCGATCTCGTAGCTCATCACGGCTCCCGGTCGGGGTACGTCAGACGTTGGAGGCAACGTTCGAGAGGTGCTGCACGCTTCCCCGGATCTCGTCCAGGATGGAGGGGCCCAGGTTGGTGACGTCGCCGGCGCCCATGGTGAGCAGCAGGTCGCCGGGGCGGGCCAGGCCGGCCAGCACGGCGGGGGCGGCGGCGAAGGAGTGCTCGGCGGTGACGTCGGCGCCGGCCCGGTGGGCGGCGTCGATGATCAGCTCGCTGGTCACGCCGGGGATCGGGTCCTCGCGGGCCGGGTAGATGTCCAGCACCACCGAGGCGTCGGCCAGCGCCAGGGCCTGGCCCATCTCCTCGGCGAGCTGCTGGGTGCGGCTGAACAGGTGCGGCTGGAAGACCACCAGCACCCGGCCCTCGCCCTCCAGGCCCTCCCGGATCGCCTCCAGGTCGGCGGTCATCTCGGTGGGGTGGTGGGCGTAGGAGTCGATCACCTGGACGCCGCCGGCCTCGCCCTTGAGCTGGAGGCGGCGCCGCACGCCGGTGTAGGCGCCGAGGGCCTTGGCCAGGTCGGCGGCCGGGACGCCCAGCGCGACGCCGGCGGCCAGCGCGGCGACCGCGTTGTGCGCGTAGTGCCGGCCGGGCACCGAGACGGTGAAGGACAGCTCGGCGCCGTCCAGCTCGACGGTGACCTCGCTGGTCATGCCGCGGGCGACCACCGAGCGGACCCGGACGTCGGCGTCCTCGGCGGCGCCGACGGTCACCACGGTGAGGCCCTCGCGGCCGGCCACCCGGGCGGTCAGCTCGCGGGCGCCGTCGTGGTCGGCGGAGACCACCAGGGTGCCGCCGGGGGTGATCCGGCCGACGAAGGTCTCGAAGGACTCGTAGATCTCCTCGATCGAGGCGTAGTTGGCGTGGTGGTCCAGCTCCACGTTGAGCACGATCGCCACCTCGGGCGCGTACTTGTGGAAGCTGCGGTCGCTCTCGTCGGCCTCGGCGACGAAGATCTCGCCGGCGCCGTGGTGGGCGTTGGAGCCGGGCGTGTCGAGGTCGCCGCCGATCGCGTAGGACGGGTCCAGGCCCAGTTCGCCGAGGGCGACGGCGAGCATGCTGGTGGTGGTGGTCTTGCCGTGGGTGCCGGCCACCGCCAGCGCCCGGCGGCCGCCCATCAGAGCGGCCAGCGCGTCGGAGCGGTGCACCACCGGGATGCCGCGCTCGTGGGCGGCGACCAGCTCCGGGTTGTCGGCGCGGATCGCGCTGGAGACCACCACGCTGCTGGTGCCGTCCGGCACGTGCTCGGCGGCGTGGCCGACGTGCACGGTCGCGCCGAGGGCGCGCAGCGCGAGGACGGTCTCGGACTCCTTGGAGTCGCTGCCGGAGACGCTGGCGCCGCGCACCGCGAGGATCTTCGCCAGGCCGGACATCCCGGCGCCGCCGATGCCGATGAAGTGCGGGGCGTGCAGGTCGTGCGCGGCGTCGTTCAAGGCGGGGCTCCGTAGGGCGGGGGCGGAATGGTCGGGCGGACGGGATGGCGAATCGTCCTCGCGGGCGGACCGCAAGGACGATTCTGCACCACCGGCCGGGATCCCTAGGAGTCGCTGGCGAACAGCCGCAGCACCGGGACCCCCACCTTGTGCCGGGCCTGGGAGGCCCAGTCGCGGTGGAAGAACTCCTCCACGAAGTGCGGGGAGGTGAGCACCACCACCTCGTCCGCGCGGTGCTCCTCGACCGCCGCCCGCAGCCGGTCCAGGGGCTTCTCCTCGACCAGCTCGCCGACCGCCTCGGCCCCGGCGGCGCGCAGGTGGCGCAGGCTGTGTTCGAGCGACTCGGAGGCCACCGTCGGCCCGGACTCGGACTCGTCGTGCTCGTGCACCACCTTGTCGAGGTGGCCGAGCGCCACGTCGTCCAGCGCCCGCAGCAGCTCGTCCTGCTTGCCGCGCGGCTGCATCAGGACGACGAAGGAGACCTTCTCGTCGCTGTGGAGCGTGGTGACGAGTTCCACGTCCGCGTCGGAGAGAGCCTTTTCGATCATCAGTACCGTCTTGAACACGTGAGTCCCTTCCAGTGGCCGGCCCCCGGGCCCCGGCATCGCATTAACGGGATCACGACCCGTCGGTCACGGGGTCGGCGGACGCAGGTAGCGGGTGAAGAGGAATCCTTTCTGCTCGATCAATGAGACCAGCCGCATCCGCTGCACGTCAGGCATTTCCGCATCGCGGATGATGCGCGGCGCGTCGCCGCCCGTGATCAGCGGAGCCAGCGACAGGCACAACTCGTCCAGCAGACCGGCCGCCGCCAGCTGCCCCAGCAGCCGCGGGCCGCCCTCGCTCAGCAACCGCGTCCAGCCCCGCTCCGCCAGCGCCGACACGCCCGCCCGCAGGTCCACCGACCCCTCCCCGGCGAGAACCAGGTCGGCCACCTCGGCGACCGCCCGGCGCCGCTCCTCGGGCGCGTCCGCGGTGGTGATCACCACCGTCCTGACCAGCGGGGCGGTGAACAGCGGCGCGGTCAGGTCCAGGGTCAGCGAGCGGCTCACGATCGCGATCGCCGGAGCCGGGGCCTGCCCGGCCGCCGCCCGCGCCGCCGCGAACTCGGCCCGGGCCCGGGCCGGCCGGTAGCCCTCCGCGCGGACCGTCTCCGCGCCCACCAGCACCACGTCCGACAGCGCGCGCAGCACACCGAAGATCCGCTTGTCGGCGTCCCCGGACAGGCCCTCCGAGAGGCCCTCCAACCTCGCCCCGCCGTCCAGCCCGGCCACCATGTTGGCGCGCAGCCAGGGCCGCCCCCGATTCACCTGGTCGGGGTAGGCGTAGACGGCGGCGAGCGACTCCAGCGAGGCCGGGTCGGCGACCGGCTCGCCCAGCGGGCTGATCAACTGTTGCATGCCCTCAGTCTTCCACCGGCCGCCGTCCCGAGGGGCTCCGCACCAGGCGTACCCTCTACTAACGTGCCAGCAGCCCCCCGCCCCGACACCGCGACCGAGTCCATAGCCGCCGCGAGCGCGGCCGGCTCCCCGATCGCGCTCGCCGACCGCCGCCCCGTCGTGCCCGCCGAGCGGCTGGTCGCCGAGATGGTCCCGCCGCCCCGGTTTTCCGACGTGAGCTTCGGAACGTACATTCCGGACCCGAACCAGCCCAGCCAGTACGAGGCCGTCCAGGTCCTGGAGCAGTTCGCCACCACCCTCGGCGGGGGAAACGGTTCCGCACCCAAGCGCAGCTGGTTCCGCCGCTCCGCCCCGGCGCCCACCGGCCCGGCCGGCGTGTACCTCGACGGCGGCTACGGCGTCGGCAAGACCCACCTGCTCGCCTCGCTCTGGCACGCCGCCCCAGGCCCCAAGGCCTTCGGCACCTTCGTCGAGCTGACCAACCTGGTCGGTGCGCTCGGCTTCCAGCAGGCCGTCCGGACCCTCTCCGGGCACACGCTGCTGTGCATCGACGAGTTCGAGCTCGACGACCCGGGCGACACCGTCCTGGTCTCCACGCTGCTCGGCCGCCTCGTCGACAACGGCGTCAAGCTCTGCGCCACCTCGAACACCCTGCCGGAGAAGCTCGGCGAGGGCCGCTTCGCCGCCGCCGACTTCCTGCGCGAGATCCAGGGCCTGTCCGCGCACTTCCGCCCGATGCGGATCGACGGCCAGGACTACCGCCACCGCGGCCTCCCGGACGCCCCGCCGCCCTACCCCGACGCGGCCGTCGACGCCGTCGCCGCCCGCACCCCCGGCGCCTCCCTCGACGACTTCGACACCCTCCTCGCCCACCTCTCCGCCGTCCACCCCAGCCGCTACGGCGCGCTGCTCGACGACGTCACCGCCGTCTGCCTGCGCGGCGTCCGCCAGGTCGACGACCAGTCCACCGCCCTGCGCCTGGTCGTCCTCGCCGACCGCATGTACGACCGCGAGCTCCCCATCACCGCCTCCGGCCTCCCCTTCGACCAGGTCTTCCCCGACGACATGCTCCGCGGCGGCTACCGCAAGAAGTACCTCCGCGCCATCTCCCGCCTGGTAGCCCTCGCCCGCGACAGCGCGAAGACCTGACCCCGTAACCCCCGCCCCGGCCGGGCGTTGCTCCCTGGCGGAGCAGAGGGGGACGCATGGCCGGTGGCGGGTGAGGCCGAGCATCTGCCCGCCGCCGCCTTCGACTCGGTCGTCCGCATCGACCCGGCCCATGAGCCCGCCATGAGGTTCGAGGGGTACGCGGCCTGAGGGAGCCGCACCGCTTGTCGGTGGTGGGTCGTACGGTGGACTCGTGCGACCCATCACGAGTATTGAGCGGTCAGTGGCGCCCTTCGAGGTCGTCAGTCCCTTCCAGCCGAACGGGGACCAGCCGGCGGCGATCGCCGATCTGGAGCGGCGGATCAAGGGTGGGGAGAAGGACGTCGTCCTGCTCGGTGCCACCGGTACCGGGAAGTCGGCCACCACGGCCTGGATGATCGAGCGGCTGCAGCGGCCCACCCTGGTGATGGCGCCGAACAAGACGCTGGCCGCCCAGCTGGCGAACGAGTTCCGCGAGCTGCTGCCGAACAACGCGGTCGAGTACTTCGTCTCGTACTACGACTACTACCAACCCGAGGCGTACGTCCCGCAGACGGACACCTACATCGAGAAGGACTCCTCGATCAACGAGGAGGTCGAGCGGCTGCGGCACTCGGCGACCAACTCGCTGCTGACCAGGCGGGACGTGATCGTGGTCGCGTCGGTGTCCTGCATCTACGGCCTCGGCACCCCGCAGGAGTACGTGGACCGGATGGTCCCGCTCAAGGTCGGCGAGGAGATCGACCGGGACGTCCTGCTGCGCCGCTTCGTGGACATCCAGTACGCCCGCAACGACGTGGCGTTCACCCGGGGCACCTTCCGGGTCCGCGGCGACACCATCGAGATCTTCCCGGTCTACGAGGAGCTGGCCGTCCGGATCGAGATGTTCGGCGACGAGATCGAGGCGCTGTACACCCTGCACCCGCTGACCGGCGAGATCATCAGCCAGGACGAGTCGGTGTACGTCTTCCCCGCCTCGCACTACGTGGCCGGCCCGGAGCGCATGGAGCGGGCGATCACCGGCATCGAGAAGGAGCTGGAGGAGACGCTCGCCCGGCAGGAGAAGCAGGGCAAGCTGCTGGAGGCCCAGCGGCTGCGCATGCGCACCACCTACGACATCGAGATGCTGCGCCAGATCGGCACCTGCTCGGGCGTCGAGAACTACTCGATGCACTTCGATGGCCGCGAGCCCGGCTCCCCGCCGAACACCCTGCTCGACTACTTCCCGGAGGACTTCCTCCTGGTCATCGACGAGTCGCACGTCACCGTCCCGCAGATCGGCGCGATGTACGAGGGCGACGCCTCGCGCAAGCGCACCCTGGTGGAGCACGGCTTCCGGCTGCCCTCCGCGATGGACAACCGCCCGCTGAAGTGGGAGGAGTTCCTGGGGCGGATCGGCCAGACGGTGTACCTGTCGGCGACGCCCGGCCCGTACGAGCTGTCCCGCGGCGACGGCCAGGTCGAGCAGATCATCCGCCCGACCGGTCTGATCGACCCGGAGGTGATCGTCAAGCCGACCGAGGGCCAGATCGACGACCTGGTGCACGAGGTCCGCAAGCGGGTGGAGCGGGACGAGCGCGTCCTGGTGACCACGCTGACCAAGAAGATGGCCGAGGACCTCACCGACTACATGCTCGGGCTGGACATCCGGGTCCGGTACCTGCACAGCGACGTGGACACCCTGCGCCGGGTGGAGCTGCTGCGCGAGCTGCGCGCGGGCAGGTACGACGTGCTGGTCGGCATCAACCTGCTGCGCGAGGGCCTGGACCTGCCGGAGGTGTCGCTGGTCGCAATCCTGGACGCGGACAAGGAGGGCTTCCTGCGCTCCGGCACCTCGCTGATCCAGACGATCGGGCGCGCCGCCCGAAACGTCTCGGGCCAGGTGCACATGTACGCGGACCGGATCACCCCGTCGATGGAGAAGGCGATCGACGAGACCAACCGCCGGCGGGTGGTGCAGCAGGCGTACAACAAGAAGCACGGGATCGACCCGCAGCCGCTGCGGAAGAAGATCGGCGACATCCTGGACACCCTCGCCCGCGAGGACGTGGACACCGACGAGCTGCTGTCCACCGGCTACCGCGGGGCCGCCGGGAAGGGCAAGGCCCCGGTGCCGGCCCTGGGCATGGAGCGCAAGCAGGGTGAGAGCCTGCCGGCCGCCGAGCTGGCGGAGCTGATCCAGTCGATGACGGACCGGATGCACGCGGCCGCCGCCGACCTCCAGTTCGAGGTCGCGGCCCGGCTGCGCGACGAGGTGAAGGAGCTGAAGCGGGAGCTGCGCCAGATGCGGGAGGCCGGCGTGGCCTGAGCGGGGTCCGAGGGGGCCGACGGGGGCCTGAGGC
Source organism: Kitasatospora sp. NPDC094016 (assembly GCF_040304045.1). Taxonomy (NCBI): domain Bacteria; kingdom Bacillati; phylum Actinomycetota; class Actinomycetes; order Kitasatosporales; family Streptomycetaceae; genus Kitasatospora; species Kitasatospora sp. NPDC094016. The sequence continues at coordinate 21,877 of NZ_JBEOUK010000054.1, read as the reverse complement.
GGGTCGAGGCGGCCGTCGGGCCGGGCCGGTGTGACACCGGTCAAGCCCGGCGGCGTCTCAGCCTTGCCACAATGCGGCGACCGCCGGGAGGCGCGGGGTGCCGCAGGCCCTAGGCTGGCCTGCGGCATCGACCTCGGGACGGGGTGGTGCGACAGCAACAGGGGGCCTCAGCCGGGGGACGGCACGGGGTGTTCCACCGTGGCGCCGCGCGGGGAGCGACCGCGTGGCCGGGTAGAGAGGGCAACGCCGTGTCGGTGAACCTTGCCAAGGGACAGCGGGTCAGTCTCCAGAAGGGGCCGGGCGGCGCGTTGACCGTGGTCCGGATGGGGCTCGGCTGGCAGGCCGCGCCGAAGCGGGGTCTGTTCGGCAGCCGTACCAGGACGATCGACCTGGACGCGTCGGCGCTCCTGTACGCCGAGAAGACACCGTCCGACGTGGTGTTCTTCCAGCACCTGGAGAGTACGGACGGTTCCGTCCGGCACACCGGGGACAACCTGGAGGGCGGCTCGGGCACGGAGGACGACGAGGCGATCCTGGTGGACCTGCTGCATGTGCCGGCGCACATCACCCAGGTGGTGTTCACGGTGAGCTCGTACACCGGGCAGACCTTCGCGGAGGTGCGGGGCGCGCACTGCCGGCTGGTGGACGAGACCACGGGCGAGGAGCTGGCCCGGTACGAGCTGGCCGGGGGAGGGCCGCACACCGGGCAGATCATGGCGAAGGTGTTCCGGGACGGGGCCGGCGGCTGGGAGATGCAGGCGATCGGCGCGCCGGCCAAGGGGCGGACCTTCCAGGACCTGCTGCCGGCGATCGAGCCGTACCTCTGACGGCACCTTCGGCGGCATCTCCGGCGGCATCTCCGACGGGCGCCGAGGACGGCGTCCCTGATGGTTCTTTACCTTCTTTACCTTTCTTTGGGCTTCCTGTTACTCTCGATGGCAGCGGAGGGGAGTATTCCCCCGCAGTCGTCCCCGTCATCACGGGCGCCCACGAGTGGCGCCCCGGGGCGCTGGTCCGTGCGGATGCCCCGAGAGCGGGCCCGACGGGCGGAAGAGACCTCCGGCAGTGACGATGACTGTCTCGCCTACCTGCCGGAGGAGCAGTAGTGGACGTTTCCGTAGCCATGTGGGTCACCACGATCGGTGTGCTGATCGCACTGATCGTGGCGGACTTCTTCATCGGAGGGCGCAAGCCGCACGAGGTCTCGATCAAGGAGGCCGGGATCTGGACCGCGGTCTGGATCGTGCTGGCGCTGATCTTCGGCGGGTTCCTCTGGTGGCACTCCGGCGCGCAGCCGGCCGGTGAGTTCTTCGCCGGTTACATCACCGAGAAGTCGCTCAGTGTCGACAACCTGTTCGTCTTCATCCTGATCATGGGCAAGTTCGCGGTGCCGAGGATCTACCAGCAGCGCGTGCTGATGTTCGGTGTGATCATCGCGCTGGTGCTGCGGGCGGTCTTCATCGCCGGTGGCGCGGCGCTGGTCACCCAGTTCTCCTGGGTGTTCTTCATCTTCGGCGCCTTCCTGATCTGGACCGCCTGGAAGCTGATCAAGGAGGCCCGGGCCGGCGAGGAGGAGGACGAGTTCGAGGAGAACCGCCTGCTCAAGTCGATCGAGCGGCGCTTCCCGTCCACCGACACGTACCACGGCACCAAGCTGTTTGTGAGGGAGAAGAGCAGCATCCGGGAGAACGGCCGCCGGCTGATGACCCCGATGCTGATCGTGATGCTGGCGATCGGCACCACGGACGTGCTGTTCGCGCTGGACTCCATCCCGGCGATCTTCGGCCTCACCCAGGACCCGTACATCGTCTTCACCGCCAACGCCTTCGCCCTGATGGGCCTGCGCCAGCTGTACTTCCTGATCGGCGGCCTGCTGAAGAAGCTGGTCCACCTGTCGTACGGCCTGTCGGTGATCCTCGGTTTCATCGGCGTGAAGCTGGTGCTGCACGCGGCGCACGAGGCCGGCGCGAACGTGCCGGAGATCGGCATCCCGCTCTCGCTGGGCGTCATCGTGGTCGTGCTGGCCGTCACCACCGTGACCAGCCTGATCGCCTCGAAGAAGCAGGAGCGGGCCGAGCGCGAGGCCCAGAAGCTGGACGCCTGACCCCCGTGTGACGGCCGAGGCCCCCGCGATCCGCAAGGGTCGTGGGGGCCTCGTCGTTCCCGCTGCCCGGTGTCCGGTGCTCGGCGCCCGGTGCCCGGAGGCCGAGGTCACCAGCCGCGCTCGCGCCACTCGTCGAGGTGCGGGCGCTCGGCGCCGAGGGTGGTGTCGTTGCCGTGGCCGGGGTAGACCCAGGCCTCGTCCGGGAGGACGTCGAAGATCTTCTCGTTGACGTCCCGGAAGAGGCTCGTGAAGGCCTCCGCATCGCCCCAGGTGTTGCCGACGCCGCCCGGGAAGAGGCAGTCGCCGGTGAAGACGTGCGGGTGGCCCTGCGGGTCGTCGTAGATCAGCACGATCGCGCCCGGGGTGTGTCCGACCAGGTGCCGGACGGTGAGTTCCACGTCGCCGACCCGCAGCTTGTCGCCGTCCGCGAGCAGCAGCTCGGTGGGCACGTCGACGCCCTCGGCGTCGTGCGCGCCGGCGGCGGTGCGGGCCCCCGTCACGGCGACCACCTCGGCGAGCGCGGCCCAGTGGTCGTGGTGCCGGTGGGTGGTGACCACGGTGGCCAGCTCGTCACCGACGGTCTCCAGCAGCACCGGGGCGTCGGCGGCCGCGTCGATCAGCAACTGCTCGTCGGTGGCCCGGCAGCGCAGCAGGTAGGCGTTGTTGTCGTACGGGCCGACGGCCACCTTGGTGATGATGAGGTGCGCCAGCTCCCGCACGTCCGGCGGCCCGCCGACCTTGACCGCTCCGTGGTACGTCATCCGTCCGCTCCTCGTCCGGTGAAGGGGTTCAGGATCATCTTCGCGCCGTCAGCCCAGCGGGGGAAGCTGGGGGAGGGCGGTGTCGGGGGTGGTCCGGAGGCCGGCGCCGTCGGAGCGGCCGGAGAGCCAGGCGAGCAGGGAGCGGAGGGGGCCCCGGACGGTGAGGACGGGCTCGCCGGTGCCGATCAGGCCGATGTCCCCGGTGTCCTCGGCGACGAGCTCGACGCCGGGCAGGGCGGTGCCGCGCAGCTTGTTGGCGATCCTGTGGAACTCGGTGACGGCGAAGACCTCCGGCCAGTGCGCGGGGGTGTGGCCGGCGTCCAGGTCGACGTGGTGGTACTCGACCTCGGCGAGGCGCTTCCACGGGAGGTCGTGGGCGGGGAAGACGTAGCCGGTGCGGTGGCGGACCTCGACCGTCCAGGCTTCGGCGGGCAGCAGCGCGGAGGCCGCGGCGAAGCGCTCGCGGGAGTCGCGCAGGTCGGCGAGCTGGACGTCCACCGGGCGGGGCGCGCCCTCCTCGATCTGCCGGTCGCGGGCCTCGGTGCTGGCGTACTGCGGGATGTCGGTGCCGGTGCGGGCGCCGTCCAGCAGGTTGACCAGCGAGTCGGCGTTGCGGGCGAGGTGGGCCAGCACGTGACCGCGGGTCCAGCCGGGCAGGGCGGAGGGCTCGGCGACGGCCTCGGGCTTCAGCTCGGCGACGGTGTTCAGCAGGTGCCGGGTGCTCTCCTCGACCAGGGCCAGGTACTGCGCGGCGGCCTCGGCGGCGGTCTGCGGGTCGGTCATCGGATCGGCCTTCTGTGGGAGACGGCGCGTTGCCCGCGGGGGGCTCCGCTCGTTGACCAGCCGACGCTATCGCCGAATCCGACCGCTGAGCAGGGCCTTTTTCGGTCCGGGTACGGAGGGTCCGGAGGGCGCTCTCACTCGTTCGGGTGGACTCCACTGGACACGGTCGATATTCGAACGTCTGAGCTAGTAGGCTGGCTGCCGCATCCTGGAAGAAGCACACATCTCCCCGCAAGTCCCTTCGCCCCGGAGAAAGGCGCCAGAAGCAGTGGCCGACCGCCTCATCGTCCGCGGTGCTCGCGAGCACAACCTCAAGAACGTCTCGCTCGACCTGCCCCGCGACTCCCTCATCGTCTTCACGGGCCTCTCCGGCTCCGGCAAGTCCTCGCTCGCCTTCGACACGATCTTCGCCGAGGGCCAGCGCCGCTACGTCGAGTCGCTGTCCTCCTACGCCCGCCAGTTCCTCGGGCAGATGGACAAGCCCGATGTGGACTTCATCGAAGGCCTCTCCCCGGCCGTCTCGATCGATCAGAAGTCCACCAACCGCAACCCCCGTTCGACCGTCGGCACGATCACCGAGGTCTACGACTACCTGCGCCTGCTGTTCGCCCGGATCGGCAAGCCGCACTGCCCGCACTGCGGCCGCCCGATCGCCAAGCAGTCGCCGCAGGCGATCGTCGACAAGGTGCTGGAGCTCGCCGAGGGCACCCGGTTCCAGGTGCTCAGCCCGGTGGTGCGCGAGCGCAAGGGCGAGTTCGTCGACCTCTTCGCCGACCTCCAGTCCAAGGGCTACTCGCGCGCCCGGGTGGACGGCGAGACGATCCAGCTCGCCGAGCCGCCGAAGCTCAAGAAGCAGGAGAAGCACACCGTCGAGGTGGTCATCGACCGCCTGACCGTCAAGGAGAGCGCCAAACGGCGGCTCACCGACTCGGTGGAGACGGCCCTGCGGCTGTCCGGCGGCATGGTCGTGCTCGACTTCGTCGACCTCGCGGAGGACGACCCGGAGCGCGAGCGGATGTACTCCGAGCACCTCTACTGCCCGTACGACGACGTGTCGTTCGAGGAGCTGGAGCCGCGCTCGTTCTCCTTCAACTCGCCGTTCGGCGCCTGCCCGGACTGCTCGGGCCTGGGCAACCGGATGGAGGTCGACCCGGAGCTGGTCGTCCCGGACCCGGAGCGCTCGCTGGAGGAGGGCGCGATCCACCCGTGGTCGGCGGGCCACGCCAAGGAGTACTTCCAGCGGCTGATCGACGCGCTCGCCGGGGAGCTCGGCTTCCGCACCGACATCCCGTGGGCCGGGCTGCCGGCCCGCGCCAAGAAGGCGCTGCTGTACGGGCACAAGCACCAGGTGCAGGTCAGCTACCGCAACCGCTTCGGGCGCGAGCGCTCGTACAGCACCGGCTTCGAGGGCGCCGTCCCGTTCATCCAGCGCCGGCACACCGAGGCGGAGAGCGACAGCAGCCGCGAGCGCTTCGAGGGCTACATGCGCGAGGTGCCCTGCCCGACGTGCGAGGGCACCCGGCTCAAGCCGGTGGTGCTCGCGGTCACCGTCGAGGAGAAGTCGATCGCCGACGTCTCGGCGATGTCGATCAGCGACTGCGCCGAGTTCCTGGGCGCGATGAAGCTGAACGACCGGGACAAGCAGATCGCCGAGCGCGTCCTGAAGGAGGTCAACGAGCGGCTGCGCTTCCTGGTCGACGTCGGCCTGGACTACCTCTCGCTGAACCGCGCGGCCGGCACCCTGTCCGGCGGCGAGGCCCAGCGCATCCGGCTGGCCACCCAGATCGGCTCCGGCCTGGTCGGCGTGCTGTACGTGCTGGACGAGCCGTCCATCGGCCTGCACCAGCGGGACAACCACCGGCTGATCGAGACGCTGGTGCGGCTGCGCGACATCGGCAACACGCTGATCGTGGTCGAGCACGACGAGGACACCATCAAGACGGCGGACTGGGTGGTCGACATCGGCCCGGGCGCCGGCGAGCACGGCGGCAAGGTGGTGCACTCCGGCTCGTTGAAGGGGCTGCTGTCCAACAAGGAGTCGCTGACCGGCCAGTACCTCTCCGGCAAGCGGTCCATCCCGATCCCGGCGGGCCGCCGCGACCGGGACAAGAAGCGCCAGCTGACCGTCCACGGCGCCCGCGAGCACAACCTCAAGGACGTCACGGTCGGCTTCCCGCTCGGCACCTTCACCGCGATCACCGGCGTCTCCGGCTCCGGCAAGTCGACGCTGGTCAACGACATCCTCTACACCCACCTCGCCCGGGAGCTGAACGGCGCCCGCAGCGTGCCCGGCCGGCACACCCGGATCACCGGCACCGACCTGGTGGACAAGGTGGTGCACGTCGACCAGTCGCCGATCGGGCGCACCCCGCGCTCCAACCCGGCCACCTACACCGGGGTGTTCGACCACGTGCGCCGGCTCTTCGCGGAGACGCAGGAGGCGAAGGTCCGCGGCTACCTGCCCGGCCGGTTCTCCTTCAACGTCAAGGGCGGCCGCTGCGAGAACTGCTCGGGCGACGGCACCATCAAGATCGAGATGAACTTCCTGCCGGACGTCTACGTCCCGTGCGAGGTCTGCCACGGCGCCCGGTACAACCGGGAGACGCTGGAGGTCCACTACAAGGGCAAGTCCATCTCCGAGGTGCTGGACATGCCGATCGAGGAGGCGCTGGCCTTCTTCGAGGCCGTCCCGGCGATCGCCCGGCACCTCAGGACGCTCAACGACGTCGGCCTCGGCTACGTCCGGCTCGGCCAGTCCGCGCCGACGCTCTCCGGCGGCGAGGCGCAGCGCGTCAAGCTCGCCTCCGAGCTGCAGAAGCGCTCGACCGGGCGGACGGTCTACGTGCTGGACGAGCCCACCACCGGCCTGCACTTCGAGGACATCAGCAAGCTGATCAAGGTGCTCAGCGGGCTGGTGGAGAAGGGCAACACGGTGATCGTCATCGAGCACAACCTCGATGTGATCAAGACCGCGGACTGGGTCGTCGACATGGGCCCCGAGGGGGGTTCCGGCGGCGGCATGGTGGTCGCCGAGGGCACCCCGGAGCAGATCGCCGCCGTCCCGGAGAGCCACACCGGCAAGTTCCTCCGCGACATCCTTCCGGGCGAGTTCGCGGACGCCCCGGTCGCCCCGGTGAAGAAGGCGCCGCGCAAGCGCGCCGCCGCGGCGAAGAAGTAGCGAAGAGGGAGAAGCGGCCCCGCTCCGCCGCCCCGCCCCCGGGGCGGCGGAGCGGGTGCCGCATAGACTTCCGTGGTCCCTCGTAGGAAGCCGAACCGCAGGAGCGCACCGATGTCAGAGGCCCCCGAGACCAGCCCCGCCACCTCCCGCCGCACCGTGCTCTGCGGTGCCGCCGCCGTACTGGCGGCCGGCGGCACCGTGGCGGTCGCCGGCTGCGGTTCCTCCTCGGGCTCCTCGGGCTCCTCCGGCGCCGGCAGCGCGGCCAAGAGCCCGGTGGACCTCGGCCCGGCCTCGGCGGTGCCGGAGGGCGGCGGCAAGGTCTTCCGCAACCAGAAGATCGTCGTGACCCAGCCGACCGCGGGGGAGTACAAGGCCTTCAGCGCCGTCTGCACCCACGCCGGCTGCGTCGTCGACCAGGTGAAGAGCCAGCAGATCCAGTGCCCCTGCCACGGCAGCCGGTTCGCCATCGCCGACGGCGCCGTCCAGGACGGCCCGGCCCCCAGGCCGCTGCCCGCCTACGCCGTCACGGTCGACGGCGGGAACCTCAAGGTGACCCCGAGCTGAACCAGTTGATCTCCGCCAAGTCGATCTACGCCCAGTCGATCCCCGCCCAGTTGATCTCCCCTTCGCGGCCCCGGCTCCACTCGGTACGGTGGACCCATGGCTGACCCGAGCACCTACCGCCCGGCGCCGGGCGCGATCCCGACCTCACCGGGCGTCTACAAGTTCCGTGACGCCCACGGGCGGGTCATCTACGTCGGCAAGGCCAAGAGCCTGCGGCCGCGCCTGTCGTCCTACTTCCAGGACCTGGCCGGCCTGCACCCGCGCACCGCGACCATGGTCACCACCGCCGCCTCGGTGGAGTGGACGGTGGTGGCCACCGAGGTCGAGGCGCTCCAGCTGGAGTACTCCTGGATCAAGGAGTTCGACCCGCGGTTCAACGTCAAGTACCGCGACGACAAGAGCTATCCGGAACTCGCCGTCACCCTCAACGAGGAGTACCCGCGGGTCCAGGTGATGCGCGGGGCGCACAAGAAGGGCGTGCGCTACTTCGGCCCGTACGGGCACGCCTGGGCGATCCGCGAGACGGTCGACCTGCTGCTGCGCGTCTTCCCCGTCCGCACCTGCTCCAACGGCGTGTTCAAGCGCGCCCGGCAGGTCGGCCGGCCCTGCCTGCTCGGCTACATCGGCAAGTGCGCCGCGCCCTGCGTCGGCAAGGTCTCGCCGGACGAACACCGGGCGCTGGCCGAGGACTTCTGCGACTTCATGGCCGGGCGCACCGGCAACTACCTGCGCCGGCTGGAAGAGCAGATGCGGGAGGCCGCCGAGGAGATGGAGTACGAGAAGGCGGCCCGGCTGCGGGACGACATCGGCGCCCTCAAGCGCGCGATGGAGAAGAACGCCATCGTCCTCGCCGATGCCACCGACGCCGACCTGCTGGCCGTCGCCGAGGACGAACTGGAGGCCGCCGTCCAGATCTTCCACGTCCGCGGCGGCCGGGTGCGCGGCCAGCGCGGCTGGGTCACCGACAAGGTCGAGGACGTCGACACCGCCGGCCTGGTCGAGCACGCCCTCCAGCAGCTCTACGGCGGCGCCGGCGGCCCGGACGAGCGCAACGAGTCCGTCCCGCGCGAGGTGCTCGTCCCCGCGCTGCCCGAGCCGGCCGGCCCGGTCCGGGACTGGCTGAGCGGCCTGCGCGGCAGCCAGGTCGACCTGCGGATCCCGCAACGCGGCGACAAGAAGGACCTGATGGCCACCGTGCAGCGCAACGCCCAGCAGGCGCTGGCACTGCACAAGACCAAGCGCGCCTCCGACCTCACCACCCGCAGCCGCGCCCTCCAGGAGATCGCCGACGCGCTGGAGCTGGACTCGGTGCCGCTGCGCATCGAGTGCTTCGACATCTCCCACCTCCAGGGCGAGGACGTGGTCGCCTCGATGGTCGTCTTCGAGGACGGCCTCGCCCGCAAGAGCGAGTACCGGCGCTTCCAGATCAAGGGCTTCGAGGGCCAGGACGACGTCCGCTCGATGCACGAGGTGATCGGCCGGCGCTTCCGCCGCTACCTCCAGGAGCGCGAGCAGACCGGCGAGTGGGTCGTCCCCGAGGCCGACGACCCGGGCGCCGCCGCCGCCGACGGCACCGGGGCCCCGGCCGGCCCGATCGACCCGGAGACGGGCCGCCCGCGCCGCTTCGCCTACCCGCCCCAACTGCTGGTCGTCGACGGCGGCCAGCCGCAGGTCGCCGCCGCCAAGCGCGCCCTGGACGAACTCGGCATCGACGACGTCGCGCTGTGCGGCCTGGCCAAGCGGCTGGAGGAGGTCTGGCTGCCCGGCGAGGACGACCCGGTCGTGCTGCCGCGCTCCAGCGAGGGCCTCTACCTGCTCCAGCGGGTCCGCGACGAGGCCCACCGCTTCGCGATCAGCTACCAGCGCAGCAAGCGTTCCAAGCGACTCACCGCCGGGGAACTGGACTCCGTCCCGGGCCTCGGCGAGACTCGCCGCCAGGCGCTGCTCAAGCACTTCGGCTCGCTGAAGAGGCTTCGGGCCGCCACCGTCGACGAACTCTGCGCCGTACCCGGCATCGGACGCCGCACGGCGGAGACTGTTGCGGCGGCGTTGTCCTCCCGTACACCCGTCGCACCAGCGGTGAACACCGCTACCGGCGAGATCATCGAGGACGGGGCCGAACCGGCCGCCGAGCCGGTGGCCGCAGCATCCCAGACCGCACCATCCCAGGAGACGCCATGACGGTCGACGCCGACCGTCAGACGGCGCGCCCAGCCCCCGCCCGCCTGTCCGGGCAGGGGAAGGGCGGCCGCGCCGTGCGCGTTCTCCCCAGCAGAAAGACCGAGAGCGGGGAACCGAAGTGACCGTGTCAGACGTGGCCGAGAACGCGCCGGAGCTGGTGATCATCTCCGGTATGTCCGGAGCCGGCCGCTCCACCGCCGCGAAGTGCCTGGAGGACCTGGGCTGGTTCGTGGTGGACAACCTGCCACCGGCCCTGATCCCGACCATGGTCGACCTGGGCGCCCGCTCCCAGGGCAACGTCGCCCGGATCGGCGTGGTCGTGGACGTCCGGGGCCGCCAGTTCTTCGACGACCTGCTCACCTCGCTCGACGAGTTGGAGAAGCGCGGAGTCCGGCTCAGCGTGGTCTTCCTGGACTCCTCCGACGACGCGCTGGTCCGCCGCTTCGAGAGCGTGCGCCGCCCGCACCCGCTGCAGGCCGACGGCCGGATCGTCGACGGCATCGCCCAGGAGCGCGACCTGCTGCGCGACCTGCGCGGCGAGGCCGACCTGGTGATCGACACCTCCAACCTCAACGTGCACCAGCTGCGCGCCAAGCTGGACGCCCAGTTCGCCGACCACGACGAGCCCGAGCTGCGCGCCACCGTGATGTCCTTCGGCTTCAAGTACGGCCTGCCGGTCGACGCCGACCTGGTGGTGGACTGCCGCTTCCTGCCCAACCCGCACTGGGTGCCCGAGCTGCGCGCCCGCACCGGCACCGACGCGGACGTCGCCGACTACGTGTTCCAGCAGCCTGGCGCCAACGAGTTCCTGGACGGCTACGCCGAGCTCCTGCGCATCATCACCGAGGGGTACCGCCGGGAGGGGAAGCGCTACATGACGCTTGCCGTAGGCTGCACCGGTGGCAAGCACCGCAGCGTCGCGATGTCCGAGCGCCTGACCAAGCGTCTCATCGCCGACGGAGTGGAGACGGTGCTCGTCCACCGTGACATGGGACGGGAGTGACCGCCGCCTCCTAGCCGGGCCGCCGGCGGGGCCGGCGGCCGCGGCGAGGAACGCGAGGTGAGTGTGGCGGGATATGTGCCCGGGCGGCAGCCGCAGAACAGGAGTGCCGACCGGGCGGGTGGCCCGGCCCGGCCGCCGGTCCCGAGCCGGCCGCGCAGCAGCCCCGCCCGGGCCAACCCGGCCCCCCGGATCACCGCGCTCGGCGGCGGCCAGGGCCTGTCCGCCTCGCTCTCCGCGCTGCGCCGGCTCACCAGCGACCTGACCGCCGTGGTCACCGTCGCCGACGACGGCGGCTCCAGCGGCCGGCTCCGCACCGAGCTGGGCGTGCTGCCCCCCGGCGACCTGCGCAAGGCGCTGGCCGCGCTGTGCGGGGACGACGACTGGGGGCGCACCTGGTCCGAGGTGATCCAGCAGCGCTTCACCGGCACCGGTGAGCTGGGCGGCCACGCGGTCGGCAACCTGCTGATCGTCGCGCTCTGGGAGAAGCTCGGTGACCCGGTGGCCGCCCTGGACTGGGTCGGCCGGCTGCTGAACGTCCAGGGCCGGGTGCTGCCGATGTCGGCGGTGCCGCTGGACATCGAGGCGACCGTGCGCGGCCACGACCCGGAACGCCCCGGCGAGCTGTCGGCCGTCCGCGGCCAGGCCAGCGTCGCGGTCACGCCCGGCACCGTGCAGTCGATCCGGCTGCTGCCGGACGGGCCGCCGGCTGTCCCGGAGGCGGTCACGGCCGTCCGGGAGGCGGACTGGGTGGTGCTCGGGCCCGGTTCCTGGTTCACCAGTGTGCTGCCGCACCTGCTGGTGCCGGAGCTGGCCAAGGCGCTCACCGAGACCCGCGCCCGCCGCCTGCTCACCCTGAACCTGGCCCCCCAGCCCGGCGAGACCGAGGGCTTCACCCCGCAGCGCCACCTGGAGGTCATCGCCGACCACGCCCCGGGCCTCGCGGTGGATGCGATCCTGGTGGACGAGCGCGCCGTCACCGGCGGCGCCTTCGGCCAGGCGGATCTGGCCGGTCTGGAGAAGGCCGCCGAGCGGATGGGCGCCGCCCTGGTCCTGGGCCGGGTGGCCCGCACCGACGGCACCCCGCGACACGACCCGGAGCTGTTGGCCGCCGCGTACGACCGGATTTTCCGGACACATGGAAGGATCGGGCCATGGCGATGACTCCAGCGGTGAAGGACGAGATCAGCCGGCTCCCGGTCACCAGGGCCTGCTGCCGCAAGGCGGAGGTGTCGGCGATCCTGCGGTTCGCGGGCGGGCTGCACATCGTGAGCGGCCGGATCGTGATCGAGGCGGAGCTGGACACCGGCGCGGCGGCGCGGCGGCTGCGCAAGGACCTGCTGGAGATCTTCGGACACTCCTCCGACCTCGTGGTGATGGCCCCCGGCGGGCTGCGGCGCGGCAGCCGCTTCGTCGTCCGGGTGGTCAAGGACGGCGAACTGCTCGCGCGCCAGACCGGCCTCGTGGACGGCCGGGGCCGGCCGATCCGGGGGCTGCCCCCGGCGGTCGTCTCCGGGGCCACCTGCGATGCCGAGGCGGCCTGGCGCGGGGCCTTCCTGGCGCACGGCTCGCTCACCGAGCCGGGCCGCTCCTCCTCGCTGGAGATCACCTGCCCCGGCTCCGAGGCCGCCCTCGCCCTGGTCGGCGCGGCCCGCCGGCTCGGCATCCCGGCCAAGGCCCGCGAGGTGCGCGGCGTGGACCGGGTGGTGATCCGCGACGGCGACGCGATCGGCGCGCTGCTGACCCGGCTCGGCGCGCACGAGTCGGTGCTCGCCTGGGAGGAGCGCCGGATGCGGCGCGAGGTCCGGGCCACCGCCAACCGCCTGGCGAACTTCGACGACGCCAACCTGCGCCGCTCGGCCCGCGCCGCGGTGGCGGCCGGCGCCCGGGTGGCGCGGGCGCTGGAGATCCTCGGCGAGGAGGTGCCCGAGCATCTGGCCGCGGCCGGCCAGCTGCGGATGCAGCACAAGCAGGCCTCGTTGGAGGAACTGGGCGCGCTCGCCGACCCGCCGCTGACCAAGGACGCGGTGGCCGGCCGGATCCGCCGCCTGCTGGCGATGGCGGACAAGCGCGCCTCGGAGCTCGGCCTGCCGAGCACCGAGGCCAACCTCACCGACGAGATGGCGATGAACTGACCGCCGCACCGAGTGGCTGTTCCGCGGCCGGTGTCCGGATTCCGGGCACCGGCCGCCGCCGTGTCCGGAGGCGATACCCGGACGCGCCCGGTGTGCGCAAATTGGTAGAGACCACTGACCAGGACCAACTGCCCTGACGGCCAAGGACGGTCGGCCTGTTTTCGCGCCACGCCAGGTCGTCGCACGTGGCGCGATGTGCCCTCCCAGGCCTGGGAGGGGTAGGGTCATAGGCGGTCGGGGACTTCCCAAATCTCACCCCCGTCGGCTTAGCTCCGGCGTACCTAACGAGGAGATCGGTTCGTGACGATCCGGGTAGGCATCAACGGATTCGGCCGCATCGGCCGCAACTTCTTCCGCGCGGTCAAGGCGCAGGGCGCGGACATCGAGATCGTCGGTGTCAACGACCTCACTGACACGAAGACCCTGGCTCACCTGCTCAAGTACGACACCACCCTGGGCACCTTCCCGGGCGAGGTCTCGCACACCGAGGACAGCATCACCGTCGACGGCAAGACCTTCCAGGTCAGCGCCGAGCGTGACCCCGCCAACCTGCCGTGGGCCGCCCTGGGCGCCGACATCGTCGTCGAGTCCACCGGCATCTTTACCAAGGCCGAGGCCGCGAAGAAGCACCTCGCCGCCGGCGCCAAGAAGGTCATCATCTCGGCGCCCGCGAGCGACGAGGACGTCACCATCGTCCTCGGCGTCAACGAGGACAAGTACGACGCCGCCAACCACTCGATCATCTCCAACGCCTCCTGCACCACGAACTGCGTGGCGCCGATGGCCAAGGTGCTGCACGAGAACTTCGGCATCGTCAAGGGTCTGATGACGACCGTCCACGCGTTCACCAACGACCAGGTGACCCTGGACTTCCCGCACAAGGACCTGCGCCGCGCCCGTGCCGCGTCGCAGAACATCATCCCGACCTCGACCGGTGCCGCCAAGGCGACCGCCCTGGTCCTGCCGGAGCTGAAGGGCAAGCTGGACGGCACCTCGCTGCGCGTCCCGGTCCCGACCGGCTCCATCACCGACCTGGTCGTCACCCTGGAGCGCGAGGTGACCAAGGACGAGGTCAACGCCGCCTTCCAGAAGGCCTCGCAGGAGGGCCCGCTCAAGGGCATCCTGACCTACACCGAGGACCCGATCGTCTCCTCGGACATCGTCAACGACCCGGCCTCCTGCATCTTCGACTCCCAGCTCACCATGGTCCAGGGCAACCAGGTCAAGGTGCTCGGCTGGTACGACAACGAGTGGGGCTACTCGAACCGCCTCGTCAACCTGACCTCCCTCGTCGGCGGCCAGCTCTGACGCAGCGGGAGCTGACGTGATGTAGGGGCGAGGGCCCGGCTGGCGCACTGTGCCGACCGGGCCCTCGCTCTGCGCACCAGGACTTCCCAGGCGGCCCCTGCGCCGTGCCGCCTCTGCGCATCAACCATCTCCCCAGGAGAGCCAATCCCCGTGAAGACCATCGAAGACCTCGACGTCGCCGGCAAGCGCGTGTTCGTCCGTGCCGACCTGAACGTCCCGCTGGACGGCACCACGATCACCGACGACGGCCGGATCCGTGCCGTCGCCCCGACCATCGCCAAGCTCGTCGAGCGCGGCGCCCGGGTCGTCGTCGCCTCCCACCTCGGCCGCCCGAAGGGTGCGCCGGACCCGAAGTTCTCGCTGGCCCCGGCGGCCGTGCGCCTCGGCGAGATCCTCGGCAAGAACGTCGCCTTCGCCACCGACACCGTGGGCGAGAGCGCCGAGTCCACCGTGGCCGCCCTGGGCGACGGCGAGGTCGCGCTGCTGGAGAACCTGCGCTTCAACGCCGGCGAGACCAGCAAGGACGACGCCGAGCGCAAGGCCTTCGCCGAGCAGCTGGCCGCCCTCGCGGACCTGTACGTCGGCGACGGCTTCGGCGCCGTGCACCGCAAGCACGCCTCGGTCTACGACCTGCCCGGCCTGCTGCCGCACGCGGCCGGCGACCTGATCGCCACCGAGGTCGGTGTGCTCAAGAAGCTCACCGAGGAGGTCGCGCGCCCGTACGTGGTCGTGCTCGGCGGCGCCAAGGTCTCCGACAAGCTCGGCGTGATCGACAACCTGCTGAAGAAGGCCGACCGGATCCTGATCGGCGGCGGCATGGCGTACACCTTCCTCAAGGCCAAGGGCCACGAGGTCGGCATCTCGCTGCTGCAGGAGGACCAGATCCCGGTCGTCCTGGACTACCTGAAGCGCGCCGAGGAGACGGGCGTCGAGTTCGTCCTGCCGGTGGACGTCCTGGTGTCGGCGGAGTTCCCCGACCTCAAGACCAAGGCCCCGGCCAACCCCGAGCTCGTCGCCGCGGACGCGATCCCGGCCGACCAGGAGGGCCTGGACATCGGCCCGAAGACCCGCGAGCTGTACGCGGCGAAGCTGGCCGACGCGGGCACCGTGTTCTGGAACGGCCCGATGGGCGTCTTCGAGCACCCGGACTACGCGAACGGCACCAAGGCCGTGGCCCAGGCGCTGCTGGACAGCGACGCGTTCACCGTGGTCGGTGGCGGCGACTCCGCCGCGGCCGTCCGCATCCTGGGCTTCGACGAGAACGCATTCGGACACATCTCGACCGGCGGTGGCGCCAGCCTCGAGTACCTGGAGGGCAAGACCCTCCCCGGTCTCGCCGCCCTGGAAGGCTGAAAGCAATGACTGAGCGTCTCCCGCTGATGGCGGGCAACTGGAAGATGAACCTCAACCACCTTGAGGCCATCCAGCACACCCAGAAGCTGGCCTTCGCGCTGGCCGACAAGGACTACGAGGCCGTCGAGGTCGCCGTCCTGGTGCCGTTCACCGACCTGCGTTCGGTGCAGACCCTGGTCGACGGCGACAAGCTGAAGATCAAGTACGGCTCGCAGGACATCTCGCAGCACGACTCCGGTGCCTACACCGGCGAGGTCTCCGGCCCGATGCTGGCCAAGCTGAAGTGCACCTTCGCGGTGATCGGCCACTCGGAGCGCCGCCAGTACCACGGTGAGGACGAGGCGATCGTCAACGCCAAGGTCAAGGCCGCCTACCGGGCCGGGATCACCCCGATCCTGTGCATCGGCGAGCCGCTGGACGTCCGCAAGGCCGGCACCCACGTCGAGCACACCCTCGCCCAGCTGGACGGCGCCCTGGCGGACATCCCGGCCCACCAGGCCGAGTCCATCGTGGTCGCCTACGAGCCGGTCTGGGCGATCGGCACCGGCGAGGTGGCCACCCCGGAGGACGCGCAGGAGGTCTGCGCCGCCATCCGCAAGCGGATCGCCGAGCTGTACGACGCCGAGCTGGCCGACAAGGTCCGCGTGCTGTACGGCGGTTCGGTGAAGTCGTCGAGCGCGGCCGGCCTGATGGCCAAGCCCGACATCGACGGCGGCCTGATCGGCGGTGCCTCGCTGGACGCCGACGAGTTCGTCAAGATCGTGCGCTACCGTGAGCAGGCAGTAGGCTAACGCCGCTGCAGCAACGTAGGCTTTGGGGCCGGACCGCCGTCGCGGTCCGGCCCCGTCGCCGAAGATACGAGAGAGTTGGTCCCGTCGTGGTTCTCGGGTTCTCGATTGC
The DNA here is from genome assembly GCF_040304045.1 of Kitasatospora sp. NPDC094016. NCBI lineage: Bacteria > Bacillati > Actinomycetota > Actinomycetes > Kitasatosporales > Streptomycetaceae > Kitasatospora > Kitasatospora sp. NPDC094016. Next base: position 5,610 of record NZ_JBEOUK010000054.1, on the reverse strand, counting down.
CCTGATCATCTTCAGTCTGCTGATGATCCTGCTGGTGCTGCTGCACAAGGGGAAGGGCGGCGGCCTGTCGGACATGTTCGGTGGCGGCGCGATGTCCACCGGCGGCGGCTCGGCGGTGGCCGAGCGCAACCTGGACCGCATCACGATCGTGGTCGGTCTCGCCTGGTTCGCCTGCATCATCGTGCTGGGCCTGGTGCTGAAGTACAAGAGCTGACGTAACCCTGACGCCCCGTCGCCCGAGCGCCTATCCTGGGACGGTCGGGGGCGGAGGCGATGGCGGTGGACGCTTAACTCCTGCTTACACTAGGACGACTTTCGCCACCGACGCGCACCGCGGAGGGTCGGCGCACCAGCACGCAGGGAGTCAGACCGTGGCAAGTGGCAACGCCATCCGTGGCAGCAGGGTCGGAGCGGGCCCGATGGGCGAGGCGGAGCGCGGCGAGTCCGCCCCGCGCAACCGGATCACCTTCTGGTGTGCCAACAAGCACGAGACCCGGCCGAGCTTCGCCGCCGAGGCCGTCATCCCGGACACCTGGGACTGCCCGCGGTGCGGTTTCCCGGCCGGGCAGGACGAGCACAACCCGCCCGCGCCCTCGCGCAACGAGCCGTACAAGACCCACCTCGCCTACGTCCGCGAGCGGCGCACCGACGCCGACGGCGAGGCGATCCTGGCCGAGGCGCTGGCCAAGCTGCGCGGCGAGATCTGACCCGGACGACAGACAGCGAAGGGCGCCACCGTCGAGGACGGTGGCGCCCTTGTGCGTTGCCGGGCCCGTTACGCCGAGGCCGGCGGGTACAGCTGGGGCGGGATCTGCTCCGCCGCGGCCCGGTCCAGCAGCCACAGGGTGCGGCTGCGGCCGTACGCGCCGGAGGCGGGCGCCTGGATCTCGCCGGGGCCGGACAGGGCCATCGCGACCGCGTCCGCCTTGTCCGCGCCGGCCGCCAGCAGCCAGACCTCGCGGGCCGCCCGGATCGCCGGGAGGGTGAGCGAGACCCGGGTCGGCGGGGGCTTGGGGGCCCCGCGCACGCCGATCACGGTCAGCTCGCTCTCCCGCACGCCCGGGTGCTCGGGGAAGAGCGAGGCGACGTGGGTGTCCGGGCCGACGCCGAGCAGCAGCACGTCGAAGGCCGGGACGCCGAGCCGGTCGCCCGGGCCGGAGGCCTTCGCCAGCTCCTCCGCGTAGCGGGCGGCGGCGGCCTCCACGTCCGAGCCGTCCACACCGTCCGAGGCGGGCATCTCGTGCACCCGCGCCGGGTCGAGCGGGACGGAGTCCAGCAGTTCGGCGCGGGCCTGGACGGCGTTGCGGTCCGGGTCCCCGGCGGGGACGAAGCGCTCGTCGCCCCACCAGAGGTCCAGCCGCGCCCAGTCGACCGCGTCGCGCGCCGGGGAGGCGGCGATCGCGGCCAGCAGGGCGTTGCCGTTGCGCCCGCCGGTGAGCACCACCGAGGCGGTGCCGCGGGCGGCCTGGGCGTCCACGATCCGGGTGATCAGCCGGGCCGCGGCCGCCTGGGCCATCAGCTCCTTGTCCCGGTGGACGACCAGCTGCGGGGTCGCGTTGGTCATGCGCTCCCCTTGGCGGCGCGCTTGGCGGGCTTCTTGGCGGGAGCCTTCTCGGCGGCCTCGGGCACGTCCTCGGACGCGCCCTCGGACGCGACCTTGGCGGTCACCCGGGCGGGGTTGGCCACCGCGGCCTCGGCGACCGCCGCGCGGGCGACCCGCTCGGCCGCCGCCGTCTCGGCGGTGTCCGGCTCGCGCAGCCGGTCGACGGGCGTGCGCACGGCCGTCGCGTAGATGTCGTCCGGGTCGAGCCGGCGCAGTTCCTCGGCGATCAGCTCCGAGGTCTCGCGCCGCTTGAGCGCCACCTGGCGGTCGGGGGAGCCGACCATGGAGAGCGTGCCCATCAGGCCGTCCGGGCGGTCCAGGGTGATGTCGCCGTCCTTGGTGCGCAGGTGCACCGCGGTGATGCCGGGGCCGCCGGTGACGACCCGCTCGACCGGCACGTGCAGCCGGTTGTGCAGCCAGAGGCCGAGCAGTTCGACGCTGGGGTTGTAGGACTCGCCCTCGACCACCGCGGAGGTGATCGTGACCGGCCGCTGGTCCAGCGCGGCGGCCAGCATCGAGCGCCAGCCGGTGATCCGGGTCCAGGCCAGGTCGGTGTCGCCCGGGGTGTAGCTCTGGGCCCGCTGGGCGAGCTGGCCCACCGGGGACTCGGCGGTGACGGCGTCGGTGATCCGGCGCTGGGCGAGCGCGCCCAGCGGGTCCTGCGCCGGGTGCAGCGGCGCGTTGTCGGGCCACCAGACGACGACCGGGGCGTCCGGGAGCAGCAGCGGCAGGACCACCGACTGGGCGTGCGCGGCGAGTTCGCCGTGCATACGCAGGATGACCGTCTCTCCCGAGCCGGCGTCGGTGCCGACCAGGATCTCGGCGTCCAGCCGGGTCTCGGCGCGGGCCCGGGGCGAACGCCCGGCGCGCTTGATCACCGCGAGGGTGCGCGAGGGGTGCTCGCGGGAGGCGTCGTTGGCGGCCTTGAGGGCGTCGTACGCGCTGCCCTCGTCGGTCACGATCACCAGGGTGAGCACCATGCCGGCGGCGGTGGAGCCACTGGCCCGGCGCGCCTCCATCAGCGCGGCGTTGATCTTGCTGGACGTCGTGTTGGTGAGGTCGATCTTCATGGCCGGCGCCAGCTCCTGCCGTCTCGTGCGAGCATCTCGTCCGCCTCGGCCGGGCCCCAGGTCCCCGCGGAGTACTGGGCGGGCTTGCCGTGGGTGTCCCAGTACTTCTCGATCGGGTCGAGGATCTGCCAGGAGAGCTCGACCTCCTGGTGACGCGGGAACAGGTTGGCGTCGCCGAGCAGCACGTCGAGGATGAGCCGCTCGTACGCCTCCGGGCTGGACTCGGTGAAGGACTCGCCGTAGGCGAAGTCCATCGTGACGTCCCGGACCTCGAAGGAGGTGCCCGGCACCTTGGAGCCGAACCGCACCGTCACGCCCTCGTCCGGCTGGACCCGGATGACCAGGGCGTTCTGCCCCAGCTCCTCGGTCGCGTAGGAGTCGAACGGCAGGTACGGGGCGCGCTGGAAGACCACCGCGATCTCGGTGACCCGGCGGCCCAGCCGCTTGCCGGTGCGCAGGTAGAACGGGACGCCCGCCCAGCGGCGGTTGTTGATCTCCAGCTTGATCGCGGCGTAGGTGTCGGTCTTGGAGTCCGGGTCGATGCCGTCCTCGTCCAGGTAGCCGACCACCTCCTCGCCGCCCTGCCAGCCGGCCGCGTACTGGCCGCGCACGGTGTGCCGGCCGAGGTCGGCCGGGAGCTTGACGGCGCTGAGCACCTTGAGCTTCTCGGCCACCAGCGCCTTCGGGTGGAAGGACGCCGGCTCCTCGATGGCGGTGAGCGCCATCAGCTGGAGCAGGTGGTTCTGGATGACGTCGCGGGCGGAGCCGATGCCGTCGTAGTAGCCGGCCCGGCCGCCGATGCCGATGTCCTCGGCCATGGTGATCTGCACGTGGTCGACGTACGACCGGTTCCAGATCGGCTCGAACATCTGGTTGGCGAAGCGCAGCGCCAGGATGTTCTGGACCGTCTCCTTGCCCAGGTAGTGGTCGATCCGGAAGACCTCGTCCCGGGGGAAGACCTCGTGGACGATCCGGTTCAGCTCCTGAGCGCTCTCCAGGTCGTGGCCGAAGGGCTTCTCGATGACCGCGCGGCGCCACGAGCCCTGCGGGGGGTCGGCCAGGCCGTGCTTCTTGAGCTGCTGGACGACGGTCGGGAAGAACTTCGGCGGGACGGACAGGTAGAAGGCGAAGTTGCCGCCGGTGCCCTGCGCCTTGTCCAGCTCGTCGATGGTCTCGCGGAGCTTGTCGAAGGCGTCGTCGTCGTCGAAGGTGCCGTGGACGAAGCGCATGCCCTTGGCGAGCTGCTGCCAGACCTCCTCCCGGAACGGGGTGCGGGCGTGCTCCTTGACCGCGTCGTGGACCTCCTTGGCGAAGTCCTCGTCGTCCCACTCGCGCCGGGCGAAGCCGACGAGAGAGAAGCCCGGCGGCAGCAGACCGCGGTTGGCCAGGTCGTAGATGGCCGGCATGAGCTTCTTGCGGGACAGGTCGCCGGTGACTCCGAAGATGACCAGACCGGACGGCCCCGCGATGCGCGGGAGCCGTCGGTCGGCCGGGTCACGAAGCGGGTTGACGGGGGCCGGCGGGAGATCGTCCGCGTCCGACTCCGAGGTCAACTCGGGGAAATCAGTGCTCACTTGTTGGGCTCCGCTTTCGTGCGCTGGCTGTGTGAGCGAACGGTCACTTCTCGCCGGCGAAGGAGGCGAGCGAGGCGGTGACGGTGTCGAGCAGCTCGTTCCAGGACTGCTCGAACTTCTCCACGCCCTCGTCCTCCAGCACCTGGACCACGTCGTCGTAGTCCACGCCGGCGGCGGCGATGGCGTCCATCACGGCCTTGGCGTCGGCGTAGTTGGGGACGATGGTGCCGCCGGTGACCACACCGTGGTCGGCGGTGGCCTCCAGGGTGGCCTCGGGCATGGTGTTGACCGTGCCGGGGGCGACCAGCTCGGTGACGTACAGGGTGTCCGGCAGGGCCGGGTCCTTGACACCGGTGGACGCCCACAGCGGGCGCTGCGGCTTGGCGCCGGCGGCCTCCAGCGAGCGCCAGCGGGCGCTGCCGGCGGACTTGCCGTCGACCGAGCCGAAGACCTCCTCGTACGCCTGGTAGGCGAGGCGGGCGTTGGCCAGGGCGGCCTTGGAGCGAAGGTCCCGGGCGTCGCCGCCGATCTTCTCCAGGCGCTTGTCGATCTCGGTGTCCACGCGGGAGACGAAGAAGGAGGCGACCGACTCGATCTGGGAGAGGTCCAGGCCCTTGGCCTTGGCGGCCTCCAGACCGGTCAGGTAGGCGTCGATGACGGCCTTGTAGCGCTCCAGCGAGAAGATCAGCGTGACGTTGACGCTGATGCCACGGCCGATCACCTCGGCGATCGCGGGCAGGCCGGCCTTGGTGGCGGGGATCTTGATGAAGACGTTCGGGCGGTCGACCAGCCACCACAGCTGCTTGGCCTCGGCCACGGTGGCCGCGGTCTCGTGCGCCAGGCGCGGGTCGACCTCGATGGAGACCCGGCCGTCGCGGCCGTTGGAGGCGTCGTAGACCGGGCGCAGCACGTCGGCCGCGTCGCGCACGTCCGAGGTGGTGATCATGCGGACGGCCTCGTCGGTGGTGACCTTGCGGACGGCGAGGTCGCGCAGCTGGCCGTCGTAGGAGTCGTCGCCGCCGCCGATGGCCTTCTGGAAGATGGTCGGGTTGGTGGTCACGCCCACCACGTGCTTGTTCTGCACCAGCTCGGCGAGGTTGCCGGTGTTCAGCCGCTTGCGGCTGAGGTCGTCCAGCCAGATCGCCACGCCTTCGTCGCTGAGGCGCTTCAGTGCGTCAGTCATGGTGCTTCAGTCCTTTTTGTTCTGCTTCGTGGGGTAGTCAGAGGGGGCCGTAGCCTGCACGGCGCGCTGGCCGCGCTGGAGTGGGCCGCCCAGGGCATCGACGCGTACGCGGTCGGGGTGCCGGAAGTGCACGACGGCACCTGGCTGTACGGCGGGCTGCGGGAGATCCCCGGGGCGGGC
>NZ_JBEOUK010000053.1:0-52854 GCF_040304045.1 Kitasatospora sp. NPDC094016 | reverse complement strand
GACCGCCGCCCCACCCGCGTCCACGCACTCTGCACCCAACACGGCATCACAGCAACGGCCTGACCCAGATCAAATACTTCGCCAGCAGAGTCGGCCGGCCGACTTCCTGCGCGGTCGGGCGTCGGGCGGGCTGAGCCGACTCCTCTCGGAGGCGAGGGGTTCAGTTGACCGGCAGTCCGTCGTTCTCCCGCCGGGAGGCCGCGCCGAGCAGTGTGCGTGCGACGTCTGCCAGCTGTCCGAGCAGCGGGTTGGGGTCGTCGGCGCGCGTGACGAGCACGACCTCGCAGGGGTCGATGTCGATGACGGGCACCAGGGCGATGTCCTCGCGCACAGCGGCGCGTCGATCGCCGGCAGGGAAGATCGCGACACAGTGGCCGGTGGCGACGAGTTCCAGCTTGTCCTCGAAGCTGTCGTCGACCGCGGGCGGGGGTGGTGCCGGGCGGTCGCCGACGGGCCTGGGCGTGCTCCAGAGGACCGGGGTGCTGGCGCAGGCGATCAGTTCCTCGTCCGACAGGGCCCGCAGGCTGACGGTCCTCTCGTTCGCCAGGTGGTGACTCGTCGACGTGACCAGGACCCGCGGCTCCTCGCGCAGTTCGGTCACCCGGAAGCCGTCCGTGGGCAGGGGCAGGGGCCTGTACGCGACGAGGGCGTCGACCCGCCCCTCGGCGAGGGCGTGCGTGTCCCGCCAGTCGAGGTGCCTGGTACGGACCCGGTCGTCAGGGTGCCGGCGGCGCAGTTCCTGCACACAGGCGGTGATGACCAGTCCTTCGGCGTAGCCGACGGTGATGGTTCGGGGCTGGACGGCGGCTCTGGCCGTGTGAGCGGCCTGCTCGGCCTCCTGGAGCAGTATCCGGGCCCTGAAAAGGAAGGCCTGGCCGGCGTCGGTGAGGCTGCTGCCCTGCGGCGAGCGGTCGAACAGCCGGACACCGAGCTGGGTCTCCAGCCGCTGGATCTGACGGCTCAGCGACGGCTGCGCCAGGTGGAGCCTGGTGGCGGCCCGGCCGAAGTTGCCGTACTCCGCCACGACCGTGAAGTAGCGCACGAGCCGCAGGTCGAGGTCCATCCGCCCAGGGTACGCCGCGCGCCGTCATGCGCCTGGGGCATGGCGGCATGCGGAACAGGTCTTGGACGGGGTGTGCGGGTGGGCGTTTGGCTTGGGGCATGACCACTTATGACGGCAAGACGTATGACGGCAAGAAGATCGTGATCACGGGCGGAAGCAGCGGCATCGGCCTGGCCGCGGCCCGGTTGTTCGCGGACGGTGGGGCGCACGTACTGATCACCGGCCGTACCCGAGCCACCCTGGACGCCGCGCTGGAGTACTTGGGGGACAGGGCGATCGCCGTCCGCAGCGACACCGCGTCCCTGAGGGACATCAAGGCGCTGGCCGGCACGGTCCAGGAGCGGTTCGGCGCGGTGGACGCGCTGTTCGTCAACGCCGGCGTCACCGCCTCCGCGCCGTTCGACTCGACGACGGAGGAGATGTACGACGCGCTGTTCGGCGTCAACGCCAAGGGCCCGTACTTCACGGTGCAGGCGTTGGCGCCGCTGTTGCGCGAGGGAAGCGGCGTGGTCCTCACCACGTCGGTGGTGAACGTCCTGGGCCTCGACGCGCTCAGTGTCTACTCGGCGAGCAAGGCGGCCCTGCGGTCGATGACGCGCACCCTGGCCCGTGAGCTGCTGCCGCGCAAGGTGCGCGTCAACGCCGTGAGCCCCGGACCGATCGACACGGGCATCCTGGACCGCTCCGTGCCCGCCGACGCCATCGAGACGACGAAGGACGCCTACCGGAGCGCGAACCCGATGCAGCGGCTGGGGGCGCCCGAGGAAGTGGCCGCCGCGGTGGCGTACTTGGCGTTCGGCGCGACCTTCTCGACGGGAGCGGAGTTCCCCGTCGACGGAGGGGCCTCGCAACTCTAGGCGCTCCGGGAGCGGGCGGCCCCGCGCGGAGTCGGAACCCGGGCCGGGAAGAGACCGACATGGGTCGAACTCGCCTTCCAGTGCCGCAGCAGGCAACGGTTGCCCTGTCGTGACATCCCGTCCGGCTGTCGTGCCGGCCGGGTGTGCGGGCGCCGGGGCGGGAGGCGGGCCGGAAGTGGGGGCCGGGGCCTCCCTGCCCGGGGCGGGCCGAGGATCGGGACGAGGTCGTCCTCGGCGGTCGTCTTTGTGATCAGCCGCCCGGGTCCGGGTTCACGTGGGCCGGAGTGGACACGGTGGAGCGCACCGGGGGAGGGTCGTACGGGTTCGCTGCTCTGATGCGGTGATCTGCCCAGGGTGGTGCGGTTGCGGCCGGGGACTGTGTCAGTGCCACTGCGGGCGGACGTGCGGTTGACGGGCGCGACCGGTGCCCTACGGCCGTGCCGCCTGGGCGGGTACGCGATCCTGCGGTGGTCACGGCGCGCTCCGGCGGATGTGCCGGGAAGTGGCGGCCCTCGTTCGCAATTCACTCGAAAGGGCTACTGTCGGACATCTGGCTCCGTGACGGATCGGCCACTTAACGTGGTCCTGGCCGACTTCCCGGCCTCGTTCGAAAGGCTCAGCCATGCGTCGTTCCACCGCGCGTCTTCGCCTTGCCACGATCGCCGCCGTCAGCGCCGGCGCCCTCCTCTTCGCCGTCCCCACCTCCGCCCAGGCCGCCGTCGGCGAGTTCATCTACCACATCCCCGGCACCGGGCAGCACGCTCTCACGAACCCGCGGAGCGAGGAGTGTCTGAACCTGCCCGGCACCTCGGACACCGTGGTGGCCGATTCGCCGAGGAACCTCACCCTCTCCATGGCCACCGTCTTCGCGGACTCCGACTGCGGAGGCGACATCTTCTTCACCATGTTCCCCGGACAGGTCATCGACCAGCGCTTGAAGTTCCGCTCGGTCGTCTTCTCCTGAGACCGGAGCCCGCCGGGCAGCGAGCCCGCCCGGCGATCCGGAAGTCTCCGACGGTCCCACCAGGTCGCCTGTTGTCCGGGCCGCGGTGAGTTCGACCGGACGCCCGGCCGGGGTTTCCCCGGCCGGGCGTTCTGCGTGGGCGGCCGGGAAAGCCCCGGGCCGCGCCCCGCGGGCCGTCACCGGGTCGCGACGTCGGAGCGGGCCCTGCGCGACCGTTCACCCGAGGGCGCGGCAGCGGGCGTCCTGGCCGGAATCGCCTTGAGCGACGACGGCCGGGAGTTCGTCGAGCACTGGGCATCAGGCAACGTTCGCACTGGTGACGACTTCGCGTAGGCGTTCGTCGGCGGCGTGCTTGTTCCGCCGGATGATGTAGCGGCGGATCGTGCTGCCCTGGGCCTTGTGACTGGGGTGGTCGGTGCCGTCGAGGGCGAAGTAGCGAAGGGCGGTGAACTGGGCCTCGATCCGGTTGAGCCAGGAACTGTTCGTCGGGGTGTCGGCGATCTCGACGTTGTTCGCCGCCGCCCACGACCCGACCCGCTGGCACCGCTTCGTGCTCAGGTGCGGCGAGTAGTTGTCGCAGACGATCGCGATCCGCACGTCCAGTGGGTGCAGCGAGCGCAGGTAGCGGCAGAACTCCAGGAACTTGGACCGGTTCTTGGTCTTCTTGACGTGCCCGTAGAGCTGGTCCTTGGCCAGGTCGTAGGCGGCGAACAGGTGCCGCACCCCGTGCGGGCGGCTGTAGGTGGCCCGCCGCCGGGAGCGGGGTTCGCGGTCGGGGTCCTTGGGCCGGCCGCCGCGCTCGGCCCACTGTCGGCCGGGGTGGGGCTGGAGGTTGAGCGGTCCGAACTCGTCGAGGCAGAAGACGACTCCGGGCTCGCCCTCCTCGGGTACGACCTCGCGGTCGGCGATCGCGTAGAGGTGCTCGACGCGGGCCTTCTTGGCGGCGTAGTCGGGGTCGCGGGAGGCCTTCCAGGGTCTTCACGCGTTGAAACGACACTCCCTCCTCGCGGAGCAGGACCCGAAGGCCCTCGTGGCCGATGTCGTCGACCACCCTCTCGGCGACCAGGAAGTCGGCCAGCTTGGCCAGGCTCCAGGTCGAGAACGACAGGCCGGGCTCGACCGGCTTCGACCTCGCGATCTTCTTGATCTCACGGCGCGCTCGGGCAGCGTGAACGTCCTGGGCCGCCCGCCCCGGTACTTCGGGTAGGGGGAGTCGAAGCCGTCGGCGTTGAAGTCGTGGATCACGTCCAGTGACGCCCAGCACAGCAACTGAACGACACGTCATGACGGGGCGAACGTTGCCTGATGCGGCACTAGATTTCCGATCGTTCGTGCAACAGGCTGAAGTCGACGTCAAGGGGCGGGAACGGTTCGGGCATGGCAGAGATCGTCTTGTTTCACCACGCGCAGGGGCTGACCACCGGTGTCGTCGGCTTCGCCGACGAACTGCGTGCGGCCGGGTATGCCGTGCACACCCCCGACCTGTTCGACGGGCGCACGTTCGACTCGGTCGAGGAGGGCGTCGGCTACGCGCAGCAGGTCGGCTTCGGCGAGATCATCGAGCGCGGCGTCCGCGCGGCCGGGGACCTGCCTCGGCAGGTCGTCTACGGGGGCTTCTCCCTCGGGGTGCTCCCCGCCCAGAAGCTGGCGCAGACCCGGCCGGGCGCCCGGGGCGCCCGCGACGGCTGGTGCAAGAGGCCATCCGGGCGGGGAAAACGCAACTTCGACAGGGGGTGCGGAGGCGGCTATCTTCCACCTGGTCCTCGGCGATCGCCCACGCTCGTAAGGAAGTTGCCTCGGGTCGAGCCGCCCGCGGCCGGGCCCACACCAGGCACCCTCAACCAGGGAGAGACGCATGCCTCATCTCGCGTTGTACACGTTCGGCGTCCTGAAGTCACCCGTCGCCGATCCCGCACCTCTCACGCGCGAATTCCAGGACACCGGCGGGCCCGTCTACCAGAAGATCAGCCAGCACCCCGGGTACCTCGCTCATGCCGAAGCGGCGGACGACGGCCAGGGCGCGCATTTCGACTTGGACTGGGGCGCATGGGGGGAGTTCGTCGTCCCGGCCTGGTACGGCAAGGGCCGTACGGCGGAAACCATCGCGCTGGCCGCGACCCTCTCCCTCTGGACCGACCTGCACTCCGCCTTCGACGCCATCTACACCGGTCTGCACCGTGAGGCGCTGAACAGGCGTTACGTGTTTTCGGCGGGGGTGAAGTAGAGCCACTGGGACGGTGGTTTCGGGAGCCACGTTGGTCCATTTGTGAAGGCGTCGGACTGTGCCACAGGTTCATGATCGTCGGCGAGAATGGGAGCCACCCCTATCGGGTGACTTCTGATCGGGGGGCGACCGCGGTGGCGGTCCCTGCCCTGGGTAGCTTGAGGGCGCCGGGCCCTCCTGCCCCGTGTCCCTGACAGGTGCGGTTGAAGGGCGCGGCGCCGTCTCCCCGGACAGCCCAGCCTGGCCGTCCTCGACGAGAGCACTGGCCCCTGTCGTAATCGGCATTCCCTAGTTGTCGCAGGGCGGCGATCCCGGGAGACACCGTCTCGTCCGCCATGGCCACCTTCACCGACAGGGACACCTGCCCGGTGCCACTCACGGGTCAGGGCGATCTCGTCGTCGAACGGGGCAGCCCGCTGGGCCGGTGAACGGTCAGCCGGTAGTCGTCAAGGGCGGCCAGGCGGGCTTGGGGCCGGCGGCCAGCGGGAAGCTGTCGCGGTTGGCCAAGCCGCCTTCGAGGAGCAGCAGACGGCAGGGACGGCCAGGAGCGGCCGGCAATCGGGCATCAGTCCCGGCCAACGACGACGATGCAGGCCGGTGCTACCGACCGTCTCAAGCACGGCCCCTTCCCCACCGTTCGCCGTGTCGAGCTACCAGACGCCACCTGATTGGCCTTCACGGCTATCGGGGCAAGGGCGCTCTGTACACGCTTGACTCGCGGCGGTGACACCACCGGCCTGGCACGACGCCCGAGGTGTCCGGAGCACTGGCCGCACGACCGCAGCAGGTTCATCGAAGGAGAGAAATCCGTGCGTACACCGTTCATAGTCACCGGGCCGGGCCGAGCGCGCCGGCTGCCCGCCGTCTCCGCGGCCTTCGTGGCCCTGGCCGCCACGACGGGCGCCCTCGCCGCGCCGTTCCCCGCGGGCGCGAGCGACACCCGGGTACCGCAGGCCGTCGCCCCGGCAGCTCAGCCGACCCATCAGATGGCGTTCACCGGAAGCGGGTCGTTCACGGTGCCGGCGGGGGTGACGTCGGTGACCGTGTACGCCTGGGCGCCCGGGGCGCCCGGTGGCGGAGGCGGTGGGGCCGGCGGGGCCGGCGGTGGAGGTGGTGGCGGCGGTTCGAATCTGGGAATCCCGGACACCCTGGGTGGTGGCGGTGGCGGTGGAGGGGCCGGCGGCAGCGGCGGTGGCGGCGGTGGCGCGGGTCAGGCCGGAAGCTACGTCGCGTGCACGCTCGCCGTTGACCCCGGAGACGTTCTGGAGGTCACGATCGACACTATGCGTTCGGCGGGCGGCGGTGGCGGCGCGGCCGGTGGCGGTGGCGGTGGCGGTGGAATCGTGACCGCCGACGGGAAGAGCGGGGGAACCGGACGTCCGGGCGGCGAGGGTGGACGCGTGGACGCCGGCGCCGATGGCGGCAGGTTCTCCACTGGCGTGGAGAACCAGCGGACGTTCGACGAAGCTAAGGCGTACAACGGCGACTCGGGGCTCCCGGGTGGCGGGGGTCCGGGCGGTGGCGGCGGCAGCGGCGGTGACGGCGGCGGGATCGGCGCGGCGACCGCGCCCGGTGGCGCGGGTGGCTCGCCGGGTGGGGCGTCCAGCGGAGGCGGCGCGGCCTCCTTCATTCGTCTGGGTATCTGCGATGGCACGGCCGTCGCGAAAGTGCTCGGCGCGAGCGGATCCGCCGGCCAGGGCGGCAGCCCCGGCAATGCCGGTGTCACCGGCGGCGAGGGCAGGCGCGGAGCTGTCGCCGGCCCGGGTGAGGCCGGAGGCACCGGTGGCGCGGGCGGCGCGGGTGCTCCCGTCGCCGCCGCGCCCGTCGGCGCGGTCACCCCGCCCGCCGGGACCGGCGTCGGTGGCGCGGGCGGCAACGGCGGCAACGCCGCCACGGGAGGCAAGGGCGGCAACGGAGCCAGCAGCCTCACCGCAGGCAGCGCCGACGGCGCAGGCGGTGCCGACGGCGCAGGCGGCGCGGGCAGCGCAGGCGGCCCGGGCTATGCGCTGATCACCTGGTGAGTGTCGGGCCGGAGCGACCACGCTGCTCCCCGCAGCCGTGCCGGCGCCGCTCTGGCCGTCCGGCGTGAACCAGCGCCGACATGTGCCGGGCTTGCCACCGTGTGCGGTGGCAAGCCCGGTACACGTGCGGTCAGCGCGGCGGCTTGGCCTGGCGTTCGGCCTCGGTGGCCTGGAAACGGTAGGACTCGGTGCCGGTCTGGATGAGTGTGCAGCGGAAGGTGATCCGGTCGGCGATGGCCGCGCAGAGCCGGGGGTCGGCGAAGATCCTGTCCCATTCGGCGAACGGCGAGTTGGTGGCCACTGCAAGCGTGCTGTTCTCGATCGGCTTGCGGGCCTCGATCGCGACCAGGTCCGTGCTGACCGAGCCGACCTTGAGCACCGTCTCCATCCCCGCCACGACTGCGGCGGCGGGCAGCTGACGGTGCAGCAGCAGGACCTCGATCAGCATCCGGGTGCCCTCCCTGTCCCCGGCCTTTTGTTTGGCCGCGGCCCAGAACGCCTCGTGCACCCTGGTGAATCCGCCCTCCGCCCGGGCCTGCGCCAAGGCGGCGGCTCCGGCGAACGCGCCCGGTTTGACCAGCAGAATCTCCAGGCTCTTCGGCGCGGCCAGGTCCGCGCGCAGCATCGCGTCGATGAAGCCCTTCACCGGCTCCAGCACGCTCGTGCGCGGCGGAGGCTTCTTCCGCTTCGCTGGCACCGGACACACCAGCGCCATCGCCACGGTGTTCCGCGACACCTTGTACCGCTGAGCCAACGCCCGCCCCGAGACCGTCGGATCCAACCGGCGGTCCCGCCGGATCCGCTCAAAGATCCACTCGCGCGACCTGTACACCCACGGGCTCCTGACACGACCGTGATCAACTCGCACAGCCTGCCCGGCCAAACAGCCCAAAGCCCCCATTATTCCAAAGGCGGCATGTCACACACCTTCAGACCCGGTGGCTCCCAAACTCACCGCCGAAGCAACGGCTCCCGAAACCACCGCCCCAGTGGCTCTACTTCACCCCGCTAGAAACACGTTACGACTGGTTCGAGAGGACAGGACGCCCGGGTTACGTGTTCTGGTGGGTCGCCGACGGCGAGATACCCGTCTGGCAGGACGGGGTTTCGAGGCTGGAACACCTCCACGACCACGGCTCCGCGCCGCACGCCTTCACCTTCCACCAAGCGTTCGCCCCGGACGGAACTCCGGCCAGGGCCGAAGGCATCGGGCCGAAGAGCGACCAGGTTCGCTGACAAGGAAGCCTGAACGACCGGGTTCGCTGTCAGACGCCTCGACCGAATGACGGCGAACAGATGTCTCTGCGCTACTTCTCCTCCGGCTCCCAGGCGCGGAGCAGGTCGAGCAGCCCTGCGTCTCCGTCAACGTGCAAGGTGTCGGCCTGGATCCGGTCGTACAGGTAGAGGACCAGCTCACTGGCCGTGCCGTGGACGGAGGCGCCGGCCGCGTCCGAGTCCTCGCCGGTCGCGGCGGTGGGCGCGGAGACGCGGGTGGTGCGTGCGCCGTCGCCGTCGACGGTGAGGCGCCAGGAGCGGCCCTCGGCGGCGTGGAAGTCGAAGGCCGTGGGCTTGTGCGGCCAGGCACTCGGCGTTGCGCAGACGGTGAACAGGAACTCCTCCACACCGTCGAGTGCCAGCTCGACCGGCAGCTGCTGCGGGGCGCCCCCGGCGAGCTGGGCGTCGTAGGTGTGCACCGCGGTCTCCTGGACCCGGTGCCGGGCGACACCGCCGGCGGTCCGCGGTGACTGCGACGCGGGCCACCACGTCCAGCAACCGCTCTCCGGTCCCGCCGCGCTCAGGGCGCCCAGCAGAAGCTGCGTCGACGCGTCCAGCCAGGCCAGCAGGGCCTCACGCTCCTGCGGCACTTCCAGCGCGGCGCGCGCGGCGACGGCCTCGGCCGGGGGCGCGTCGGCGGGCTCCGCGCCGACGATGGCGGCCCAGAAGCGGTCTCCCCCGCCCAGGTGCTTCACCAGATCGAACAGCGTCCACCCGGGGCAGGTCGGCACCTGCGCGTCGAGACCGGGCGCGGCGGCGACCGCGGCGCGGAAGGCGGTCGACCGTTCATCGATCAGTCGCAACAGGTCGGGGAATTCAAGATTCTTTTCCACGCCGGATGTCTACCACCGTGCTCCGGTGGTCGGACAGCGATTTTCACAGTCGCCGCCGGTCGGCCATTGCGGACGTCCTCGCCTCGCACCGCTCGGGTGACAAGCTGCGCACTGCTGCGAGGACGCTGGTTGTGGCGGTACGTCAGGCGTCGTGCCTGTGGGTGCTCTGGCCCGCCGTGCGGCCGGGCCCCTCGGCGACGTGACCTCCGCCCGGTGCGCGCGGTCATGCTGCCGCTCGATGTGATGGACGCGGAGGTCACGACGGCGGGGGAGGACCGGCCGGGTCGGGAGTTCGGGTGGCTCCCGTTCGACCAGCACTCCTCAAGTTCGGGACAGAACAACAGCCGCTTGGGCGTGGTGGTCGAACTCGCCGGCTTTGGCGGCCTGGAGGAAGGCGGCGAAGTGGGCGGGGGTGGTGGGGATGATGAGGTGGCCCTGGTCGGACTCGCGGAGTTCGACCGTCCCGTTGGCCGTTCGGACCTCCACGCAGTCGCCACCGGATCCGCTGAAGGACGACTTCTGCCACTCGATGTTGGTCATCTGGGGTCCCGTTGGTTGTTTGGCACAGGAAGTCGGGCTGGCCGACTTCCTGCGCTGTGGGGTGTCTAGGCGTGGTGGTCGAACTCGCCGGCTTGGGCGGCCTGGAGGAAGGCGGCGAAGTGGGCGGGGGTGGTGGGGATGATGAGGTGACCCTGGTCGGACTCGCGGAGTTCGACCAGCCCGTCGACCGTTCGGACTTCGACGCACTCATTGCTTGAGGCGCTGAAGCTGGATTTTTGCCATGTCGACTCAGGCATACGTTTGTTCCAGTTCCTTCTTGATGGATCGGATGAAGCTTCGAGACCCATCTTCGGGGAGAGCCGTGGAGGCCAGGCGGGCGAAGATCGCCCGGTACCGGGCAAGGTCCGCAGGAGAGTCGAAGAACAGGGCTCCTTGGGAGACGTCCAGCTGAATGGTGTCGAGCTCGGGGACCGACCCTTCTGCGAATGTGAGGTTCTCACCGGCTCCGGGAAAGGTGTCGACTGCGAAGGGAACTACGCGAACGGAGATACCGGGCTGCTGGGAATCTTCGAGCAGAGCGTCAAGCTGGTCCACGAGCACCTTCGGCCCGCCGAACTGCATCCGCAGTGCAGCCTCGTGGATGAACGCTCGGAACGGCGCTCGGCCGGATCGGATGACCTGCTGCCTCTGGACGCGGAACGCCGTTCGGATGTCGACATCCTTGCGAGGCAGTGGTGGATAGATTCGCTTGAACACAGCGGAGGCGTAGGTGGCGGTCTGGAGTAGCCCCGGAATGTAGGTGGTCGTGCACATGGAGAGCTTTTCGGCGTACCCCTCGATCTCGGCTACCTCAAGGAAGTCCGACGTGAGGACTTCGCCGTACTCCTCCCACCAGCCCTTTCCCCTCTCCGCGATTATGGCGGCGAGCGCATCGATCAAGGGCCGGTTTGCGCAGTTACATGCGGCGGCGATGGTGTGAAGACGTTCGACGCTGATGCCGATCCGGCCTGACTCCATCTGCGTCACTTGGGCAGGGCTCATGCCGACGACGCGGCCGAGTTGTGAGCCGCCAAACCCGGCTTGCTCGCGCATTCTCCGCAGCTCGGTTCCGAGTCGGCGTTGACGGAGCGTTGGGTTCGAGCGTGGCGGCATGGCTTCCTTCCTGGCGTGCAGTGTGGCCAAGTCTGCCGCGCTCGTCGAGCGCTGGTCCACCAGTTACCACCATAGGGGGAACTTCCCGGGAGCGTAGAAATTTGGATACTCATCTGCGCTATGTTCGGTGTCGTGGCGATCCGACGGATCGTCAATAAAGCCCACTCGTAGGGCTCTCGGCGGCATGCCCGCCGGTTCTTCCCTCACCATCACGCCTCGGGAGAACTCCCATGCGTCACCTCAACACGCCCTCCCTCGCCATCTCCCGCCAGTCGCTCCGCGACGCGATGGGTCGTTGCGGGTACCCGACCTCGGTCACCGACGACGCCGAACTCGCGCTCGTGGAACTGCTCGTGAACGCCTGGCGGCACGGCGGCACCCCCGCGCCGCTCGTCCTCATCCTCGCCGTCGGCCTCACGCTCCGGGTGTCCGTCAGCGACGAGAGCCCGATCCTCCCGCAAAAGCAGGAGCCGGCGCCCCTCGCCCAGTCCGGCCGGGGCCTCCAGCTCATCGAAGGCCTCACCCACCGCTGGGGCGTGGACCCCCAGGAACGCGGCAAAATGGTGTGGTTCGAGCTGGACGCCGCCTGATGTCCTACCCCCTCCCGCGCCGTCGCCCCATGATGCCGACCGACCCCCGGATCCGGCTCTACACCGACGACCACATCCGTACGCTGCTCGCCGAAGTCGACGAGCGCGGCCGCAAGTTCGGCCTCATCTGGCCCTCCGCCACCACGGACAAGACCATCGACGGCCGCATCCTCGTCCGCTTCAACGCGGCCCCCGCCTCCACCCTCCTGAACCTCCTCTCCCTCCTCCTCGCCGCCGAGCGAGGCGACGACTCGTGCGTTTCCTGATCGCCACCGCTTTCGCGGTCCTCCTCGCCCTGGCGATCGCCACCGTCGTCCTGGGCGTCATCACCGCCCTCCGCGCGACCCCGCCCGACGAGGACACCTAACCCCCACCCCCCACCCCCCAGCCCCCGCCGCTCAGCCGTCGGGGGCTGAGGGACGATGGAGCACGTGGCACAGCGGAGATACGAGTACGCCCCGGCAGGCACCCTGCCCGGGCTGTTGCAGCGCGGCCGGGGCCTGGGCGCGCAGATGGCGGCGGAGGATCCGGCCTCGGCCGCCGAGCTGGTCTACGGCTGCATCCGCTGGGACTGGCGCTGGGACCGGCAGGTGGACGACCGGCACCTCTACCTGGCGCGGCTCGTCCGGGACCTGGAACTGCCGGTCGGACCGGTCGTCGAACTGCTGTCCGGGGACGAGGACACCTGCCTGCGGGCCACCGGAGTCCTGGAGCTGCTGGCGCTCGCCGGCTCCGCCGAGGCCCGGGAAGCACTCCGTGCCCACGTCCGCGAGGACGAGCACCTGGTGGCCGGGCAGGACGTACGCCGGCGGCGTGGCCCCCACGGCTCGACGGACCCGGCTCCCGAGCGGCACAGCGCGAGCCCGCACGCCCTGCCGCCGGAGCACGGCGGCGGCGCGAGTGATCTCGATCTGCCCACGGCGACGGGCGAGCTGGAACGGCAGTGGACGTCCCAGGAGTGGTGCGGCCCGATGCACACCGCCCGGGGCCTGGCCCGGTTCGGCCCCGACGCCGCCGGGGCCGCGTCGCTGCTGCGCCGCTTCTGGCTGTGGACGCCGCACTCCTCCGAGCGCCTCGCCTACCTGGAGGCACTGGCCGCCGTCGCCCCCGCCGGGCTGGCCGAGGTGTACACCGAGTGCCTGTGGGACTGCGAGGCCGACGCCCGCCTGCTGGCCGTCGCGCACGCCCCCGACCGCCCCCACGTCCGGGAACGCCTCGCCCACCTGCGGGACGACCCGATGGAGGTGCCGGAGGTCCGCGAGGCCGCCGGGACGCGACTCGCCGGGCTGAGCTCGGGAGGCGCCGAGCGGGAGGAGGGCGCCTGCGAAGGGGAGCTAGAGTAGACGCGTGAACGCGTGAGTGATGGTCCGGACCCCGTGAGGTGGTTCGGGCCACATCTGTTTCCAGGCACCCTGTGTGACCTGCGCGTTCGCCGGCCCACCAGACCCGCACCCGCCTCCGGAGGCCCCGCCTTGAGCGATCAGCCGTTCGCGCATCTGCACGTCCACACCGAGTACTCGATGCTGGACGGTGCCGCCCGGCTGAAGCAGATGTTCAAGGAGGTCGAGCGGCTGGGCCAGACCCACGTCGCGATGACCGACCACGGGAACATGTACGGCGCCGCCGAGTTCCACAAGCAGGCGACCGCCGCCGGGATCACCCCGGTGATCGGCATCGAGGCGTACGTCGCGCCGGAGTCCCGCTCCAACACCAAGCGCATCCTGTGGGGCCAGCCGCACCAGAAGCGGGACGACGTCTCCGCCTCCGGCGCCTACACCCACAAGACCATCTGGGCCCGTAACAAGGAGGGCCTGCACAACCTCTTCAAGCTGACCTCGCGCTCCTACGCCGAGGGCTGGCTGGTGAAGTGGCCCCGGATGGACAAGGAGCTGATCTCCGACCTGTCCGGCGGCCTGATGGCCACCACCGGCTGCCCGTCCGGCGAGGTGCAGACCCGGCTGCGGCTGGGCCAGTTCGACGAGGCGGTGAAGTCGGCCGCCGACTACCAGGACATCTTCGGCAAGGAGAACTACTTCCTGGAGCTGATGGACCACGGCCTCGACATCGAGAAGCGGGTCCGCGACGGGCTGCTGGAGATCAGCAAGAAGCTGAACATCCCCCCGGTCGTCACCAACGACTCGCACTACACCACCGAGGCCGACGCCGGGGCGCACGACCTGCTGCTCTGCGTGCAGACCGGCAAGAACCTCTCCGACCCGGACCGCTTCCGCTTCGACGGCACCGGCTACTACATCAAGTCGGCCGCCGAGATGTACGCCCTGGACTCCTCGGACGCCTGGCAGGAGGGCTGCCGCAACAGCCAGCTCCTCGTCGCCTCCCGGGTCGACACCGAGGGCATGTTCAAGTTCAAGAACCTCATGCCGCGCTTCCCGATCCCGGAGGGCTTCGAGTCCGAGGCGGACTTCTTCAAGTCCCAGGTGTGGAAGGGCATGGACTGGCGCTTCCCGGGCGGGTACGACGAGGAGCACAAGAAGCTCGCCGAGTACGAGATGGACACCATCATCCAGATGGGGTTCCCGGCGTACTTCCTCGTGGTCGCCGACTTCATCATGTGGGCCAAGGAGCAGGGCATCGCGGTGGGCCCCGGCCGTGGTTCGGCGGCGGGCTCGCTGGTCGCGTACGCGATGGGCATCACCGACCTCGACCCCATCCCGCACGGGCTGATCTTCGAGCGCTTCCTCAACCCCGAGCGCATCTCGATGCCCGATGTCGACATCGACTTCGACGAGCGCCGGCGCGGTGACGTGATCCGGTACGTGACCGAGAAGTGGGGATCCGACAAGGTCGCCATGATCGTCACGTACGGCACCATCAAGGCGAAGGCCGCCATCAAGGACTCCTCGCGCGTCCTCGGCTACCCGTACGCGATGGGCGACCGGATCACCAAGGCGATGCCGCCGGACGTGATGGGCAAGGGCATCCCACTGTCCGGCATCACGGACAACAGCCACCCGCGCTACAGCGAGGCCGGCGAGATCCGGGGGCTGTACGAGACCGACCCGGACGTGAAGAAGGTCATCGACACCGCGCGCGGCATCGAGGGCCTGATCCGCCAGCCCGGCGTGCACGCGGCCGGCGTCATCATGTCCGCCGAGCCGCTGACCGACCACATCCCGGTCTGGACCCGGCACACCGACGGCGTCACCATCACGCAGTTCGACTATCCCACCTGCGAGGGCCTCGGCCTTCTCAAGATGGACTTCCTCGGCCTGCGCAACCTGACGATCATGGACGACGCCGTCAAGGCGATCGAGAAGAACAAGGGCATCAAGATCAACCTGCTTGATCTGCCCCTGGACGACAAGCCGACCTACGAACTGCTGGCGCGCGGCGACACGCTCGGCGTCTTCCAGCTCGACGGCGGCCCCATGCGCTCGCTGCTGCGGCTGATGAAGCCCGACAACTTCGAAGACATCTCCGCCGTCCTCGCGCTGTACCGACCGGGCCCGATGGGCGTCAACTCGCACACCAACTACGCGCTGCGCAAGAACGGCCAGCAGGACATCACCCCGATCCACCCGGAGCTGGAGAAGCCCCTGGAGGAGATCCTCAAGCCGACGTACGGCCTGATCGTCTACCAGGAGCAGGTGCAGAAGGCCGCCCAGATCCTCGCCGGCTACTCGCTCGGCCAGGCCGACCTGCTGCGCCGGGCCATGGGCAAGAAGAAGAAGGAGATCCTGGAGGCCGAGTTCGTGCCCTTCCAGAAGGGCTGCCGGGACCACGGCTACTCGGACGCGGCGATCCAGGCGGTGTGGGACGTCCTGGTCCCCTTCTCCGGCTACGCGTTCAACAAGGCGCACACCGCCGGTTACGGGCTGGTCTCGTACTGGACGGCCTACCTCAAGGCGAACTACCCGGCCGAGTACATGTCCGGCCTGCTGACGTCCGTCAAGGACGACAAGGACAAGTCGGCGATCTACCTCAACGAGTGCCGCAAGATGGGCATCCAGGTGCTGCCGCCGGACGTCAACGAGTCGGACTCGGACTTCACCCCGCACGGTGACACGCTCGTCCGGTTCGGCCTCACCGCGATCCGCAACGTCGGCGGCCCCGTCGTCGACTCGATGATCCGCACCCGCAAGTCGAAGGGGAAGTTCAGCTCCTTCCCGGACTTCCTCGACAAGGTGGAGTCGGTGGTCTGCAACAAGCGGACCGTCGAATCGCTGATCAAGGCGGGCTCCTTCGACTCGCTCGGGCACACCCGCAAGGGCCTCAGCGCGCAGTTCGAGCCGATGATCGACAACGTCGTCGGGGTCAAGCGCAAGGAGGCCGAGGGCCAGTTCGACCTGTTCGGCGGGGACGCCGTCTCCGACGAGCCCAGCTTCGGCCTCGACGTCGTCTTCTCCGAGGAGGAGTGGGAGAAGTCCTTCCTGCTCACCCAGGAGCGCGAGATGCTCGGCCTGTACGTCTCCTCGCACCCGCTGCACGGCATCGAGCACGTGCTCGCCGACAAGGCGGACTGCGCGGTGGCCGACCTCGCCGAACGGCCCGACGGCACCATCGTCACCATCGGCGGCATCATCTCGGGCCTCCAGCGCAAGATGACCAAGCAGGGCAACGCCTGGGCGATCGCGACCGTCGAGGACCTCGCGGGCTCGATCGACTGCATGTTCTTCCCCGCCAGCTACCAGCTGGTCTCGGCCCAACTCGTCGAGGACGCCGTGGTGTTCGTGCGCGGCAAGCTGGACAAGCGGGAGGACGTGCCGCGGCTGATGGGGATGGAGCTGTCCGTCCCGGACCTGTCGAACGCGCACGCCGAGGCGCCGATCATCATCAACATCCCGAGCGTGAAGATCACCCCGCCGCTGATCGCCCGGCTCGGCGAGGTGCTGGGCAGCCACCGGGGCACCACGGAGGTCCGGGTGCGGCTGGAGGGCCGCAACAAGACGACCGTGCTGCGGCTGGACCGGCACCGGGTGAAGTCGGACCCGGCGCTGTTCGGGGACCTCAAGCAGCTGCTCGGGCCGAGCTGCCTGGCGGGCTGAGCCGGTGACCGATCCCCCGGGGTGCGCCCCGGGGGATCAGCCGTGCCCGCCCAGGCCCGGGGGATCAGCCGTGCCCGCCCAGGCCCGGGGGATCAGCCGTGCCCGCCCAGGCCCGGGGGGACGGCCGTGTGCAGGGCGGAGACGAAGGCCGAGATGGCCGGGTGGGAGCCGGCGCCCGCGCGGAAGGCGGCCCGGGTGCGGCGGTACATCGGCAGCCGGGTGAGGACCACGCCGGGCGGCGGCTGCGCGGCGCCCAGCTGCGGGACCAGGGCCACGCCCTGGCCGGCCGCCACCAGGGCCAGGACGGTCGCGAAGTCGTCGATCTGGTGCCGGATCCGGGGCGCGAACCCGGCGGACTCGCAGGCCCGGACGGCCATGCTGTGGCAGAGCGTGCCCGGCGGGGCCATGATCCACGGCGCGCCGCGCTGCTCGGCGACGGTGCCCGGGGCGCGGGCCGCCAGGTACATCGGCTCGGTGAACACCGGACGGGTCACCGCCAGGCCCGGCTCCGGATCGGCCGGGACCAGGTCGTACTCGTGGACCAGGGCGACGTCCAGCTCGCCCGCGCGCAGCGCCGCCGCGACGCCCGCCGGATCCACCTCCGTCACCATCGGCTCCAGGCCCGGATGCCACGCGGCCAGCTCGCCCAGCACCGCCGGGATGATCGCGCGGGCCGCCGACGGATAGGTGCCGATCCGCAACGGGCCGGCCAGGCCCCGCCGGGCGTGGGCGAGTTCGGCGCCCGCCTGCTCCAGCAGGGCGAGCACCGCCTCGGCGTGCCGGACGAGGTTGCGCCCGGCCGGGGTGAGCGCGACCCGCCGCCCGGTGCGCTCCAGCAGCGGGACGCCCGCCTCCTTCTCCAGGACGGACAGTTGCTGGGACACCGCCGAAGGGCTGAAGGAGAGCGCCTCGGCGACGGCGGCGATGGTGCCGAGGTGGGCGAGTTCGCGCAGCAGGCGCAGGCGTCGGACGTCGAGCATCGGCTCAGCTTACGAGAAGCATCACGAATGTGAACTGGACCTGGGTGATCGGCGGGCCGCAGGATCGTGGCCATGGAACTCACCGGCATCCACGTCCCCCTGATCACGCCCTTCGCCGCGGACGGCACGGTCGCGCTGGACGCCCTCGCCGTGCTCGCCGCCGAGCTGCTGGAGGCCGGCGCGGCCGGGCTGGTCGCCCTCGGGACCACCGGCGAGCCCGCCGCGCTGAGCGAGGACGAGCGGTGGGCCGTGGTCGAGACCGCCGCGGCCGCCTGCGCCGGCCGCGGGGCCCTCCTGACCGTCGGCGCGCACGGCGGCGACACCCGCTCCACCGCCGAGTCGCTGGCCGCGCTCGGCAAGCGGGTGCCGCAGGCCGCGGCCGCGCTGGTCACCGTCCCGGCGTTCCTGCGGCCGGGCGAGGCCGGGACGGTCGCGCACTTCCGGGCGCTCGCCGCGAGCAGCCCGCTGCCGCTGGTCGCCTACCACATCCCGTACCGCACCGGGCAGCAGCTGTCCGCCGCCGCGCTGCTCGAACTCGCCGCGCTGGACGGCGTGGTGGGCGTCAAGTACGCGACCGGGGGAGTGGACCAGACGGCGGTGGAACTGCTCGCCGCCGCCCCCGCCGACTTCGCGGTGCTGACCGGGGAGGACGCCTTCCTGTCGCCGCTGCTGGCGCTCGGCGCGGCCGGCGGCATCCTGGCCTCGGCCCATCTGGCCACCGCCCGGTTCGTCGAGCTGACGCAGGCCTGGCAGGCCGGGGACGCCGCCCGGGCCCGGGCGCTCGGGCACCGGCTCACCGGGCTGGCGCTGGCCGCCTTCGCCGCACCGAACCCGACGGTGATCAAGGGCGTGCTGCACGCCCAGGGCCGGATCCCCACCCCGGACGTCCGGCTGCCGCTGCTGCCGGCCGGCGGGGCGGAGGTCGAGGCGGCGCTGAAGCTGGTGAGTGGTCTGGACCACTAGTCGCTCTCACACCGTGGAACACCAGGCCGCCGCACCCTCGTGACAAGGCATGATGGGCAGAGTGCGGCTGTAGACAGCACCATCCAGAGGAGTAGTCGGAATGAAGATCGGCATTGTCGGGGCCACCGGCCAGGTCGGCACCGTGGTCCGCGAGATCCTGGCGGAGCGCGCCGGCCGTGAAGGCGGACTGGGCCCCGTCGAGCAGCTGCGGCTGTTCGCCTCGGCCCGCTCGGCCGGACGCACCCTGCCGTGGCAGGGCACCGAGGTCACCGTCGAGGACGCGGCCACGGCCGACTACACGGGCCTGGACATCGTGATCTTCTCGGCCGGCGGCTCCACCTCCAAGGCCCTCGCCCCCAAGGCCGCCGCGGCCGGCGCCGTCGTCATCGACAACTCCTCCGCCTGGCGCCGCGACCCCGACGTCCCGCTCGTCGTCTCCGAGGTCAACCCCGGTGCCATCGCCGACCGGCCCAAGGGCATCATCGCCAACCCGAACTGCACCACCATGGCCGCCATGCCCGTGCTGCGCCCGCTGCACGAGGAGGCCGGCCTCGCCGCGCTCGTCGTCTCCACCTACCAGGCCGTCTCCGGCAGCGGCGTGGCCGGCGTGGCCGAACTCCAGGACCAGGCCGCCAAGGTCGTCGACGGCGCCGCCGCGCTCGCCCACGACGGCTCCGCCGTCGAGTTCCCCGAGCCCAAGGTCTACCAGCGCCCGATCGCCTTCAACGTGGTGCCGCTGGCCGGCTCCATCGTCGAGGACGGCTCCAACGAGACCGACGAGGAGCAGAAGCTCCGCCACGAGAGCCGCAAGATCCTCGGCATCCCGGACCTCAAGGTCGCCGGCACCTGCGTGCGCGTCCCGGTCTTCTCCGGCCACTCGCTCCAGATCAACGCCCGCTTCGAGCGCCCGATCAGCCCCGAGCGCGCCGCCGAACTGCTCGCCGCCGCCCCCGGCGTCGAGCTGTCCGACATCCCCACCCCGCTCCAGGCCGCCGGCCGGGACCCGAGCTACGTCGGCCGCATCCGGGCCGACGAGACCGTCGAGCACGGCCTGTCGCTGTTCGTGTCCAACGACAACCTGCGCAAGGGCGCCGCGCTCAACGCCGTCCAGCTGGCCGAGCTGGTCGCCGCCGAGCTCAAGGGCTGACACCCGGCCCCGCCGGGCCGCAGGCGCTCGCACGCAGGGCGTGCGCCCGCTCGCACCACCCGGCGTGACCAAGGGCGGGCCCCGTCGTTGAACGGGGCCCGCCTTTGCGTTCCGTTGGGCTTGCCGTTGCGGTACCGCGACATCCGTCGAGGTTCGGCGCGCGAACCAGGGGGAAAAGGTGACCCAACGATCGGGCGGCCACGGGGGCCCCTCACCCCACCACGCCCGGACGACGGGCGGATCCGCGCCCACCCGGCCCGACCCCCCACACGAGGGCGAGTGGAAAGAGGTGCGCGATGGACCGCTGTGTCGTCCTGGTGGATGCCGGATACCTGCTGGGCGCCGCCGCCAGCCTGCTCGCCGGTGACCCATCCCGTTCCAGAGTCACCGTCGACCACACCGCGCTGATCACCGCGCTGCGCGAACGCGCCGAAGCCGAGACCGGACTGCCGCTGCTGCGCATCTACTGGTTCGACGCCGCCCCCGACCGGCGCCCGATGCCCGAACACCGCCGGCTGCGCGTCCTGCCCCGCGTCACCGTGCGGCTCGGCGCCCTCACCCGCGCCGAAGGGCGCTGGGTGCAGAAGGGCGTGGACGCCGCCATGCACGCCGAACTCTCCGAGCTCGCCCGCAACCGGGCCTGCGCCGACGTCGTCCTGATCACCGGCGACGGCGACCTGCTGCCCGGCATGATGACCGCCAAGGAACACGGCGTGGCCGTCCACCTGTGGGCGCTCCAGGCCGCCGACGGCGACTTCAACCAGTCCGAGGACCTGGTCGGCGAGGCCGACGAGCGAAGAGTGCTCGACCGCGAGTGGATCGAGGGCTCCTTCAGCCTCCGGGACAACGCCAACGTCTTCCCGGCGCCCGGCGCCCGCCAGGAGATCGCCAAGATCCTCGCCGCCCCGCCCGTCGGCCCGCCCGTGGTGGCACCCGCCGCGGCGCCGGTCGTGGCGCCCCCGGTCGTCCGGCCGGCCGCCGTCGCCCCGGCCGCCGTGCCCGCCGCCGTCGGGGCCTCCGCCCTCGGCGCCGTCCCGGGCGCTGTCCCAGGGGCGGTTCCAGCGGCGGGGCGGCCCCAGCCGGCCGCCGCGCTCAAGGTCGTCCCCACCCCCAAGGACCTCGCCGGGCGCACCCCCGCCGTCACCCCGGCGGTCAACGGCCACGGCGGCACCGGACTCGCGAACGGCCACGGCGGCAACGGGCTCGTCAACGGGCACGGCGCCAACGGACATGGCGCCAACGGGCTCCTGAACGGGCAGGCGAACGGGCAGGCGAACGGGCACGGCACCAACGGACAGGCCGTCGGCTCGACGGGCGCCGCCGGACAGGCCGGCCCCGTCCTGCGCTGGTCCTCCGACCGCGGCTGGGTCGACCGCCCCGCCCCCGAACCCGCCGTCACCGCCGGCGACACCCTCCCCACCCTCGCCCACCTCACCACCGCCGAACAGCGCTGGGCCGACCGCGAGGAGGACATCACCTCCATCGGCGGCGACGCCCACGAAGTCGGCCAGGTCTTCGCCCGCCGCTGGAGCGACCGGCTGGGCGACGTTGAACGGCTCACCGTGCTCTGGCCCGACTACCCCCGCATCCCGCACCGGGTCGACGGCGAACTCCTCCGCTACGCCGCCCGCTTCGGACTGCTCGCGCACAAGGACGACCAGATCGACGAACACGACCGCTACGCCATCCGGGCCGGATTCTGGAAGGAACTGGCGGTGCGGGTGCCCGGCGGATCGATGGTGGTCGTGGACGACTGACGGGCGAACGGGCCGGGTCGGACCCGGCGTACCGCGCGCCGGTTTTCGGTGATCAGGCCCCCTTGTCCGGTTCGCCCGTGCGAACGCGTAAAGTCTTCGGTCGTGACCGAGTCGGCAGGGCGAGTACCCCAGAACACCCCGCCGTGCGTCGCCGTGCGCGACCTCGTCAGGACCTACCGCACCGGGCGCGGAGCCGCCGCGGGCGAGATCCGGGCCAACGACGGGATCAGCCTCACCGTCCGCCAGGGCGAGATCTTCGGGCTGCTCGGACCCAACGGAGCCGGCAAGTCCACCCTCGTCCGCCAGCTCACCGGCCTGCTGCGCCCGGACTCCGGATCCGTCGAACTCCTCGGCCACGACATCGTCCGCCACCCCGAACGGGCCGCCCGGCTGCTCGGCTACCTCGGCCAGGAATCCAGCGCCCTCGACGAACTGACCGTCGCGCTCGCCGCCGAGACCACCGGACGGCTGCGCGGCCTCACCCGGGCCCGGGCCCGCGCCGAAGCCGCCGACGTCCTCACCGAACTCGGGCTCGAACCCCTCGCCCAGCGGCCGCTCGCCAAGCTCTCCGGCGGCCAGCGCCGACTCGCCTGCGTCGCCGCCGCCCTCGTCGGGGAACGGCCGCTGCTCGTCCTCGACGAACCCACCACCGGCATGGACCCCGTCGCCCGGCGGGCCGTCTGGACCGCCGTCGACCGGCGCCGCACCGAACGCGGCGCCACCGTCCTGCTCGTCACCCACAACGTCATCGAGGCCGAGACCGTGCTCGACCGGGTCGCCGTCATCGACGAGGGGCGGGTCATCGCCTGCGACACCCCCGGCGGGCTCAAGGCCCTCGTCGACGGCGACGTCCGGCTCGACCTGGTCTGGCGGGACGAGGCGCCGCTCGCCGTCCCCGCCGTCGCCGCACTCGCCGAACGGGCCGAACGCACCGGCCGCCGCTGGACCGTCCGCACCACCCCCGAACAGGCCCGCGAACTGGTCGCCGCCGTCACCACCGGCCCGGCCTTCGCCGCCCTCGACGACTTCACCCTCGCCACCCCGAGCCTTGAGGACGCCTACCTCAAGCTCGGGGGCCGCCACGGAGGACTGGCCAAGTGACGCTGCTCTCGGTGCCGCCGCAGGCCACCGCCCCCGCGACCGGCGGCACCCCCGCCCCGCTCGCCCCCGCGGCCCGGCTGCTGCCCGCCCTCGCCGCCGTCTACCGGGCGCAGCTCGCCCGGGCCCGGGTGGCGCGGATCCCGCTGCTGTTCGTCGCCACCTTCCAGTCCGTCGGCATCCTCGTGATGATGCGGGGCGTGGTGGACGCCGGGCAGACCTCGGCCGCGCGGTCCGTGGTCGCCGGGTCCAGCGTCCTGGTGGTGGCGTTCGTCGCCCTCAACCTGCTCGCCCAGTACTTCGGGAAGCTGCGGGCCACCGGCGGACTCGACCACTACGCGACGCTGCCCGTACCCGCCGCCTCCGTGGTGCTCGGGGCGGCCGCCGCCTACGCCTCGTTCACGCTGCCCGGGACGGTCCTCACCGCGGCCTTCGGCGCCGTGATGTTCGGGCTGCCGCTCGGGCAGCTGTGGGTGCTGCTGGCCGTCGTCCCGCTCGCCGGAGCCGCCCTGTCCGGGCTCGGGGCCGCCTGCGGGCTGCTCGCGCCCCGCCAGGAGATCGCCACCATGCTCGGGCAGCTCGGCATGTCGGCGGCGCTGCTGCTCGGCGTGCTGCCCGTCGACCACCTCCCGCAGCCCGTCCTGTGGCTGCGCGACCTGCTGCCCTCCACGTACGGCGTCGAGGCCTTCGCCCGGACCTTCGAACCCGACCCGGACTGGGCGCTGATCGCGGGCGACCTCGCCGTCTGCGCGGGCGTCGGCGTGGTGTCGCTGGCGATCGCCACCTGGGCCTACCGGCGGGCCGTCTCCCGGTAGGGGGCGTCCTGACGTGCCGGCTCCGGGAGGCACGGGGTTCGGGTTCCGGGAGGCACGGGGTTCGGGTTCCGGGAGGCACGGGCGACGGCTCGTCCCGGCCGCGATCGTGAAACGATGGGGTCCGTGACCGTACCGAACACGCCTCCGGACCCCACCCGCGCCGACGCGGACGCGGTGCCGGACATCACCCCCGATCCGTACGCGCCGCCGCCCGCCCCCGCCGCCGGGACCCCGCCGCCGGCCGGCCTCGCGGTCGCCCAGTCGCCGGGCCCCACGCTCAAGGAGCGGCTGCTGCCCGAGCTGCGGCTCGGCGCGGGCACGGTACTGGCCTGCATCGCGGTCGGACTGGTGATGGCGGGGCTGTGGGTCTGGCTCGCGCCCAAGGTGCCGCTGGTCGTCGACGGCGACCGCATCCTCTACGCCGACCCCGAAGGCGAACAGCGGGCGGGGGCCGACGCGGTCTTCGCCCTGATCGCGCTCGGCGCCGGCCTGCTGACCGCGCTCGGGGCCTTCCTGGCCACCCGGCAGCGCGGCGGCGGCATCGCGGTCGCGCTCGGACTGATGGTCGGCGGACTGCTCGGCTCGCTCGGCGCCTGGCGGCTCGGGCGCTGGCTCGGCCCCAGCAACGACCTGATCGCCGAAGCCCGGCGGGTCGGCAACGGTGGGCACTTCGACGCGAGCATCGA
The DNA here is from genome assembly GCF_040304045.1 of Kitasatospora sp. NPDC094016. Taxonomy (NCBI): domain Bacteria; kingdom Bacillati; phylum Actinomycetota; class Actinomycetes; order Kitasatosporales; family Streptomycetaceae; genus Kitasatospora; species Kitasatospora sp. NPDC094016. The sequence continues at coordinate 28,922 of NZ_JBEOUK010000053.1, read as the reverse complement.
CCTCGGCGCGCTGGGGGCGCTGCTGGTGTGGCCGATGGCGGCGATGGTGGTGCTGCTGGCGCTGTCGGCGGCGTTCGGCAAGCGCGAGGAGGACCCGCCGCCGTACTGGGCCGGGCCGTACGGGGCGGCTGCGCCGCAGGCCCCTGCGGAGGGCGCTGTGCGGCCGGAGGACGCCGTGCGGGCGGACGGGGGTGCTCGGGCGGACGGCGTCGCGTGGCCGAACGACGGTGCTCGGGCGGACGGCGTCGCGCGGCCGAACGACGGTGCTCGGGCGGACGGCGTCGCGCGGCCGAACGACGGTGCGAGGCCGGAGGACGCCGCGCGGCCGGGGGAGCGCGGGCAGGGCTGACCGCCCAGGCCCGGGCCCACCCGCGGGTGGGCCCGTCGGCCGGGGTCAGCGGGCGATCGGTGCGGTGCGGGCGCCGGTCAGGGTGACCAGGTCGGCCGGGGCGAGTTCGACCTCCAGGCCGCGGCGCCCGCCGGAGACGTAGACGGTGGGGTGGGTGAGCGCGCTCGCGTCGACCACGGTCCGCAGCGGGCGGCGCTGGCCGAGCGGGGAGATGCCGCCGAGGACGTAGCCGCTGCTTCGCTCGGCGGCCGCCGGGTCGGCCATGGCGGCGCGCTTGCCGCCGACGGCGGCGGCGAGGGCCTTGAGGTCGAGCTGCCCGGCGACCGGGACCACGCCGACGGTGAGCACGCCGTCCACGTCGGCGACCAGGGTCTTGAAGACCCGCTCGGCGGCGACGCCCAGGACCTCGGCGGCCTCGCCGCCGTAGGAGGCGGCGGCCGGGTCGTGCTCGTAGGCGTGCACGGTGAACGGGACGGCGGCGGTCTCCAGGGCGACGGTGGCGGGGGTGCCCTGCCCGCCCTTCTTCGGCTTCTTCGCCATGTGCGGCTCCTTCTTCGCCGTGCGGGTCTTCCGGATCCTCGCCGTGCGGGTTTTCCGGATTAGTTGGGGCTGAACGACTGGCGGGTGAGGTCGACGGCGGGCAGCGACGGCAGCCAGCTGAGTACGGAGCTCTCGCGGCGCAGCAGGTCGAGTTCGGTGCGCAGCCGCTCGGCGGTGTCGGGGCAGGCCAGCAGCTGCTGCTTGACCGGGGTCTCGAACACCGAGGCGGCGGCGACCAGGTAGGAGAGCACCTGCGGGTCGTCCGGGAGCTCCTGGCGCCCGACGGTGCTGGCCTCGCGGGCCCCGGCGAGGCGCTTCTGGTAGACCCGGAACGCCCGCTCGACCTCGGCGGCGAGGGCGCCGGAGCCCTCGCCGGGCTGTTCCTCGACGAGTTCGGCCTCGCCGGTCAGGTACGGGCCGGAGACGTCCGCCGAGCGGAGCCGGAACCGCGTGGTGCCGGTGACCAGCAGCTCGTAGCGGCCGTCGGGCTGCTCCTGGACGGAGGCGACGTCGGCGACGCAGCCGATGTGGAACATCGCCTCCAGCGGGTCCCCGGTAGCGGTGCCGAGGCCGTCGAGCGGCCCGGCCGGGCCCTCGTCGGGGCGGACCGGGGAGACCTCGCGGCCGTCCTTGATGGCGAGCACGCCGAAGCGGCGCGGTGTGTCGGCCGGTAGTTGGAGCAGGTCGGCGACGAGACGGCGGTAACGCTCCTCGAAGACGTTCAGGGGCAGCACGAGGCCCGGGTAGAGCACGTTGTTCAGCGGGAAGAGCGGCAGCCGTTCTGTCACGGCGGACAGCGTAGTTCCCCGCGCGGTCGCGGCGCGTCGGGGTTGTGCCCGAGGGCGGGCCCCAGGGCGGTCCTCGGGGCGGCCCTCGGGGTGGTCAGCCCCGTTGCAGCATGCGGGTGGCGCCGGCCACGACGGTGGTGGCGAGCAGCCAGCCGACGATCACCAGCCCGGCGGAGACGTACTGGCTGAGGCCCCCGGGGTTCCAGCCCTGCTGGCCGAGCTCGACGACCGGGACGAGCTGGCTGAACGTGTACAGCACCGGGTTCCAGTGCGGGTGCTCGTCGGCCTTCAGCGGCTCCAGCGGGTGGGTGGCGAACCACACGCTGCCCAGGGCCCAGGCGAGCAGCAGCCACAGGCCGGCCCGGCCGGGGCGGTAGCCGTAGCCGACGGTGGCGTCCTGGACCCGGCCCCAGATCCGGGCGGGCAGCGGGAGGGTCCGGTGGCGGCGGCGCTGCTTGGCGTACAGCACCTCGCGGGCGTCGTCGTCGGCGCCGTCGCGGCGCAGGGCGGCGGCGAGCTGCTCGTAGGACTCGGGCTGGAAGTCCACCGAGGAGCCCTCCAGCCAGGCGATCCGCTGCTGGACGCTGAAGGGCCCGACCGGGCGCAGCACCTCGTAGACGAAGCCGGTCAGGCCCAGGTGGCGGCCGCGCGGCCAGGCGTCCGGGCTGTCGACGAGGTTGCCGACCCGGGCGCGGGAGAGCGAGACGGTGCCGGTGGGGCGGACCCGGCAGGTGAACCGCAGCTCGGGGGTGTGGATGCGGCGCAGCGAGAGCTCGTCGTCGCCCTCCAGGTGGAACTCGCCGGAGATCAGGCAGGCGCTCTCGAAGCGGGCGTCGGAGAGCCGGACCCGGCCGAAGGCGCGGAACGGGGTGCTGGGGGCGCCGGGCGGCGGGTTCTGGCCGTAGCCGGAGCCGTAGTAGCTGCGGGAGCCGAACCAGCCGCCGTCGGCGGAGCTGGTCAGGTAGAGGGTGTGGCCGACGGTGAGCCGGACGGCGTTGAGACAGGTGCGGTTCTGCGGGACGGCGCGCAGCTGGGCGCCGCGCAGCGACAGCCGCCCGCCTATCCGGGCCGTACGGAGGCTCAACTCGCCCTCCACGTCCACGCGTTCGGCCTCGAAGTCCTGGTGGACGGCCAGGCCGTCGGCGGACAGCGCGCGGCCGTAGCGGTCGCCGCCCAGGACGGTCTGGTTGAGCAGCAGGTCGGTGCCGACCTTGGCGTCGGTGAGCCGTACGCCCTCGGGTATCCGGCAGCGGGCCAGGTGGAGGTCGCCGGTGGTGGTGAGCCGGGAGGCCTCCAGGCGGGGGATCAGGCAGGTGACGAAGCGCAGCGTCGAGGCCGAGGCCTCCGAGATGAGGATCTTGCGCTCGAAACGGCACTCGCGGAGCTCGACGTAGTGGCCGATGGCGCCGCCGGCCAGGTTGAGCGCGCCGGTGACCAGCACGCCGTTGAGCCGCAGCGAGGCGACCCGCCCGGTGGTGGCGGCCGGGCCGGCCAGCAGCAGATGGGCGAGGACCCGGGCCCGGACGGTGCGCCCGGGGCCCCAGACGGCGTCCCCGAAGGGGTCGTCGGTGGGGGCGTCGCCACTGCGCCGGTCGAAGACGTTGCCGCGACGGAAGGCCTCCCAGAGCTCACGCTCCGTGTCGGTCCAGCCCTCCGGGGCGTGCTCCAGCATGGTTTTCCCCGTCCCCCCGGTCGTCTCGCCTTTCGTATCACGGACTGAAATGCGGGACCAGGGGTTCCGGCCACTCCTTACACTGGGTGGCGTGATCTCTCGAATCGACCTCCGCGGCTCGCTGGACGACCCGCGTGACCTGCTGCCCCGTGCCGAGTTCGACGTGGCGGCCGCCCTGGAGAAGGTGCGGCCGATCGCCGAGGACGTACGCCATCGCGGGGTCGCGGCCGTGATCGAGATCACCGAGCGCTTCGACGGCGTCCGGCTGGAGTCGACCCGCGTCCCGGCCGAGCAGCTGACCGAGGCCCTGGAGACGCTGGACCCGAAGGTGCGGGCCGCGCTGGAGGAGTCGATCCGCCGGGCCCGCGCCGTGCACGCCGACCAGCGCCGCACCGAGCACACCACCCGGGTGGTGCCGGGCGGCACCGTCACCCAGCGCTGGGTGCCCGTGGAGCGCGTCGGCCTGTACGTACCGGGCGGGCTGGCGGTCTACCCGTCCTCCGTGGTGATGAACGTGGTGCCGGCCCAGGAGGCGGGCGTCCAGGGCATCGCGGTGACCTCGCCGCCGCAGAAGGAGTTCGACGGCCGCGTCCACCCGACCATCCTGGCGGCCTGCGCGCTGCTCGGCGTGGACGAGGTGTACTCCGTCGGGGGCGCCCAGGCCGTGGCGATGTTCGCGCTGGGCACCGAGGAGTGCGCGCCGGTCACCATGGTCACCGGCCCCGGCAACATCTACGTGGCCGCCGCCAAGCGCTTCTTCGCCGGCCGGATCGGCATCGACTCGGAGGCCGGCCCGACCGAGATCGCCGTCCTCGCCGACGACAGCGCGCTGCCCTCCGACGTGGCCGCCGACCTGATCAGCCAGGCCGAGCACGGACCGACCTCCGGCTCGGTGCTCGTCACCGACTCGCCGGCGCTGGCCGACGCGGTCGAGGCGGAACTCGCCGTCCAGGTCGCCAGGACCAAGCACAGCGAGCGGGTCGCCGAGGCGCTGGGCGGCCGGCAGTCCGGGATCATCCTGGTCGACGACCTGGAGCAGGGCCTCGCCGTGGTCAACGCCTACGCGGCCGAGCACCTGGAGATCCAGACCCGGGACCCGCACGCGGCGGCCGCCAAGGTCGTCAACGCGGGCGCCGTCTTCATCGGCCGCTGGACGCCGGTCTCGCTGGGCGACTACGCGGCCGGCTCCAACCACGTGCTGCCCACCGGCGGCTGCGCCTGCCACTCCTCCGGCCTGTCCGTGCAGACCTTCCTGCGCGGCGTCCAGGTCGTCGAGTACGACCGGGACGCGCTCGCGGACGTCGCCGCGCACGTGGTCAACCTCGCCAACGCGGAGGACCTGCCCGGGCACGGCGACGCGATCAAGGCGCGCTTCGACTGGACGGTGCCGGGATCGTGACTGCTGTGAATCCTGTGACTCCTGCTACTTCTGAGGCTGGTGCGACTCCGGTGGCTGGTGCGACTCGGGTGACCCGGATCGACGACCTCCCCATCCGCGACGAGCTGCGCGGCCAGTCCCCGTACGGCGCGCCGCAGCTGGACGTGCCCGTCCAGCTGAACACCAACGAGAACCCGTACCCGCTCCCCGAGGAGCTGGTCGCCCGGATCGCCGAGCGCGTCGCCGAGGCCGCCCGCAACCTCAACCGCTACCCCGACCGGGACGCCGTCGAACTGCGCGAAGGCCTCGCCGCGTACCTCGGCCGGACCACCGGCTTCGCCGTCACCCGGCAGCAGGTCTGGGCCGCCAACGGCTCCAACGAGGTGCTCCAGCAGCTGCTGCAGACCTTCGGCGGCCCCGGCCGCAGCGCGCTCGGCTTCGAGCCCTCCTACTCGATGCACGCGCTGATCTCCCGGGGCACCGGCACCGAGTGGATCTCCGGCCCGCGGCGCGACGACTTCACCATCGACCTGGACGCCGCCCTCGGCGCGATCGCCGAGCACCGGCCGAACGTGGTCTTCATCTGCTCGCCGAACAACCCGACCGGCACCGCCGTCGCCGCCGACACCGTGCTGCGGCTCTACGAGGCCGCGCAGGCCGCCGGGCCCAGCCTGGTCGTCGTCGACGAGGCCTACGTCGAGTTCTCGCACCGGGCCTCGCTGCTGCCGCTCATCGAGGGCCGCCCCAACCTGGTGGTCTCCCGCACCATGTCCAAGGCCTTCGGCGCGGCCGGACTGCGCCTGGGCTACCTGGCCGCCGACCCGGCCGTGGTGGACGCGGTGCAGCTGGTCCGCCTGCCGTACCACCTGTCGTCCGTCACCCAGGCCACCGCGCTGGCCTGCCTGGAGCACACCGACACCCTGCTCGGGTACGTCGGCCGGCTCAAGGAGGAGCGCGACCGGCTGGTCGACGCGCTGCGCGGGCTCGGCCTGGAGGTCACCGACTCGGACGCCAACTTCGTCCAGTTCGGCCGCTTCGCCGACACCCACGCCGTCTGGCAGGCCATCCTCGACCAGGGCGTCCTGGTCCGTGACAACGGCGTCCCCGGGTGGCTGCGCGTCACCGCCGGCACGCCCGCAGAGAACGACGCCTTCCTGGACGCCGTTCGAACCGTGATCAAGGAGCTGTAACCCGTATGTCCCGCATCGGACGCGTCGAACGCACCACCAAGGAGACCGCGGTCCTGGTCGAGATCGACCTCGACGGCACCGGGAAGACCGACATCTCCACGGGCGTCGGGTTCTACGACCACATGCTCGACCAGCTCGGCCGCCACGGTCTCTTCGACCTCACCGTCAAGACCGACGGCGACCTGCACATCGACACCCACCACACCATCGAGGACACCGCGCTCGCGCTCGGCGCCGCCTTCAAGCAGGCGCTCGGCGACAAGGTCGGCATCTACCGCTTCGGCAACTGCACGGTGCCGCTGGACGAGTCGCTCGCCCAGGTCACCGTCGACCTCTCCGGCCGGCCGTACCTGGTGCACACCGAGCCCGAGCGCATGGCGCCGATGATCGGCTCGTACGACACCACGATGACCCGGCACATCCTGGAGTCCTTCGTGGCCCAGGCACAGATCGCCCTGCACGTCCACGTGCCGTACGGGCGCAACGCCCACCACATCGTGGAATGCCAGTTCAAGGCGCTCGCCCGAGCCCTGCGCTACGCCGCCGAGCGCGACCCGCGCGCGGCCGGAATCCTCCCCTCGACCAAGGGTGCACTGTGAGCAAGGCGGCCCTCGCCCTCATCTTCGTCGGCCTCTTCCTGGCCGGCGGCGTGATCTCGTTCTGGAAGCAGAAGCTGCCCAAGGGCGTCATCCTGGTGCTCGCGTTCGGCTCGGTCATGTGCCTGGCCTCCGGCATCATGCGTCTGTAGACCCGCAGCAGAGAGACTGGACACCTGAACATGGGCAAGAACGTCGTCGTCCTCGACTACGGGTCGGGCAACCTCCGCTCCGCGCAGCGCGCGCTCGAACGGACCGGGGCGGACGTCACCGTCACCTCCGACTACGACACCGCGATGAACGCGGACGGCCTGCTCGTCCCCGGCGTCGGCGCCTTCGAGGCCTGCATGCGCGGCCTGAAGTCCGTCCGGGGCGACTGGATCATCGGCCGCCGGCTCGCCGGGGGCCGCCCCGTCATGGGCATCTGCGTCGGCATGCAGATCCTCTTCGAGAAGGGGGTCGAGCACGGGGTGGAGACGGCCGGCTGCGACGAGTGGCCCGGCGTCGTCGAGCCGCTGGACGCCCCCGTCATCCCGCACATGGGCTGGAACACCGTGGACGTGCCCGAGGGCAGCCGGATGTTCGCCGGCCTCGACCCGCAGACCCGCTTCTACTTCGTGCACTCCTACGGTGTGCGGCACTGGGAGCTGGAGACCCACAGCGCACGGATCCACGCCCCGCTCGTCACCTGGGCCACCCACGGGCAGCCCTTCGTCGCCGCCATCGAGAACGGCCCGCTCTGGGCCACCCAGTTCCACCCCGAGAAGTCCGGCGACGCCGGCGCCGCCCTCCTGACCAACTGGGTCAACACCCTCTGAGCTTGGAAGAGTTGTGACTATGAGCCGCCTCGAACTGCTTCCCGCCGTCGACGTCCGGGACGGCCAGGCCGTCCGCCTGGTCAAGGGCGCGTCCGGCACCGAGACCTCCTTCGGCGAACCCCTCGCCGCCGCCCTCGCCTGGCAGAACGCCGGCGCCGAATGGCTGCACCTGGTCGACCTCGACGCCGCCTTCGGCACCGGCACCAACTACGAGCTGCTGCGCGAGGTCACCGGCCGCCTCGACATCAAGGTCGAGCTGTCCGGCGGCATCCGCGACGACGAGTCGCTCGCCAACGCGCTCGCCACCGGCTGCACCCGGGTCAACCTCGGCACCGCCGCCCTGGAAGCCCCCGAGTGGGTCGCCAAGGCCATCGCCGAGCACGGCGACAAGATCGCCGTCGGCCTGGACGTCGTCGGCACCACCCTGCGCGGCCGCGGCTGGACCCGCGACGGCGGCCAGCTCTTCGAGGTGCTGGAGCGGCTCAACCAGGAGGGCTGCGCCCGCTACGTCGTCACCGACGTCAACCGGGACGGCACCCTGACCGGCCCCAACCTGCAGCTGCTGCGCGACGTCTGCGCCGCCACCGACCGCCCCGTCGTCGCCTCCGGCGGCGTCTCCTCGCTCGACGACCTGCGCGCCATCGCCGGCCTGGTCGGTGCGGGTGTCGAGGGCGCCATCGTGGGCAAGGCACTCTACGAGCAGAAGTTCACCCTCGAAGAGGCCCTGGAGGCGGTTTCAGGATGACGGAACGTCGGATCGTACGTGGCAGGGTCGGCGGATTCTCCCCCTGGGAGGACCAGTTCGGCTACTCGCGGGCGGTCGCCGCGGGAGACCACGTGCACGTGGCCGGCTCCACCGCCTGGGTGAACGGCCGGATCGAGCACGAGGGCGACCCCTACCGGCAGACCCTCGCCGCGTTCGGCGTCGGGCTCAACGCCCTCGCCGCGTACGGTCTGACGGCGGACGACGTGGTCCGCACCCGGATGTACATCACCCACGCCCGCGACGCCGAGGAGGTGGGCCGCGCCCACCACCAACTCTTCGACGCCGCCCGCCCGGTGGCCACCATGGTGGTGGTCGACGGGCTGATCGACTCCCGGATGATGGTCGAGGTCGAGCTCGACGCCTATCGTGCCGGGCTGGCAAAGACCCTGGAAGGCAACCAGCCGTGACCCTCGCCGTACGTGTCATCCCCTGCCTGGACGTCGACGCCGGGCGGGTGGTCAAGGGCGTCAACTTCCAGAACCTGCGCGACGCCGGCGACCCGGTCGAGATGGCCAAGCTCTACGACGCCGAGGGCGCCGACGAATTGACCTTCCTCGACATCACCGCCTCCTCCGGCGACCGGGAAACCACCTACGACGTGGTCCGCCGCACCGCCGAACAGGTCTTCATCCCGCTCACCGTCGGCGGCGGCATCCGCGCCGTCGAGGACGTCGACAAGCTGCTGCGGGCCGGCGCCGACAAGGTCGGCGTCAACACCGCCGCCATCGCCCGGCCGGAGCTGGTCCGCGAGATCGCCCAGCGGTTCGGGCGGCAGGTTCTGGTGCTGTCCGTGGACGCCCGGCGCTGCCCTCCCGGCACCGAGACGCCGTCCGGCTACGAGGTCACCACCCACGGCGGGCGCAAGGGCACCGGCCTCGACGCCGTCGAATGGGCCGGGCGCGCGGCCGAACTCGGGGCCGGCGAGATCCTGCTCAACTCGATGGACGCCGACGGCACCAAGGACGGCTACGACCTGGAGATGATCCGCGCCGTCCGCAAGACCGTCTCCGTGCCCGTCATCGCCTCCGGTGGCGCCGGCAAGCTCGCCGACTTCGCGCCGGCCGTCGAGGCGGGTGCGGACGCGGTGCTCGCCGCGAGCGTCTTCCACTTCGGGGACCTGCGGATCGGGCAGGTCAAGGACGCGCTGCGGGAGGCCGGGCACCCGGTGCGGTGACCGTCCGTACGGCTTGAGGGCCCGCCGTCCCGGCTTCGGAACGGCGGGCCCTCCCGCGTTCTCAGGCCTGCGGCGGCTCGCCCTTGATCAGCGCGAACGGCGTGCCGTGCGGATCCGCCAGCCAGGCCAGCCGGCCGACGTTCGGCACGCTCTCCGCGGGCATCAGCACCGTGCCGCCGGCCGCCGTCGCCTTCGCGATCACCGCGTCCACGTCGCCGGCGGCGAAGTACGGCGTCCAGGCGGAGGGCTGGCCCGGCTGCATGGTCGGGGCGATGCCACCGAAGGCCGTGGCCCGCTGGTCACCCTCGGAGGTCGAGACCACCCGGTAGCTCATGCCCGGGGCCGGCTCGAAGTTCTCCACCCGCCAGCCGAACAGCGCCTGGTAGAAGCCGAACCCGGCGCCCGGGTCAGCGGTGTGCAACTCGGCCCAGACCAGGGTGCCGTCCTCCGACACCACGTCCAGGCCGGTGGTCCGGCCCGGCTGCCAGACCGCGAACCTGGCCCCCTGCGGGTCGGCGAACTGGGCGAACCACCCCTCGCCCATGACGTCCATCGGCGGGACCAGGACCGAACCGCCCGCCTGCTCGGCGGCCTGCGCGGTGGCGTTCACATCGGCCGCACGGAAGTACGTCGTCCAGGTCGGCTCGTCACCCTCGTCGAGCGGGCCGACGGCGCCGACCGTCCTGCCGTCCGACTGGAAGAAGCCGTAGCCGCCCGCCTCCGGGCCGCCGGACCGGAACGTCCAGCCGAAGACCTTGCCGTAGAACTCGGCCGTGGCGGGGATGTCCGGGCTGCCGAGATCGATCCAGCAGGGCGCGCCGGCCGGAAAGTCGGTGGTGAGCATGAGGTGGTGCCCCTTCGACGGAAGACGTGACCAGGACGGGTCCCGTCGGGCGCGCACACGCACCCTCCCCGACCCTCTGCGAGTCTGCACCCACCCACTGACATCCGCAGCCGGGGAGCGCGGCCGGGAGACCTCAGCCGCGCCCCCGGAAACGGGCCCACAGCTGAGCCGCCCGGTTCAGGCCGCAGACCGACGGCAGTACAGCCGTCGGTCATCTCGACAGGAGCGGACCGGGCCCATCGGGAAATCCGAGAGCCCGGCCCACCTGCGCCACCTCAGCGTGCGATCAGGTCGCGAACCGCGTCGCTCACCTCCGGCAGCTCACTGGGGTGGGCCCACTGGTAGGCGTCGTGCTCGGCGAGGACGACCGGTTCGGTCTTCCCCACGGTGACGGCGAAGTTGAACTGGCGGGTGGTGCCGCCACGGCTGTTCTGGTAGTCGAAGTGGCCGATGTAACCGGTGACCTGGTCGATGGCCAGGCCGGTTTCCTCGGAGGTCTCCCGGTGCAGGGCGTCCAGGATGGTCTCGCCGGTCTCGACAGTCCCGGAGGGGATCTCCCACAGTCCGCCCAGGTAGTCGTCGGGGTGACGACGAACGAGCAGGACCCGGCCATCGTGGTTGATCACGGCGGCGGCGACAAGGCCGGTGATGCCAGCGGCTTCGGCGTCGGCCGCCAGGCGGGCCGCGAACTCGGGGGAGGTGATGGTCACAGCAGTTCCTTGTGATGGTCGCTGATCTTGATGGCCGCGCGGACGTACTGCTCGGCCAGTTCGAGATCCTGTTCACGATGCCAGACCGGGAGCTTGATCGTGTGGGCATGAGCGTGCTCGGCGACGGGGAAGTCCCCTGGCTTGTACTGGCGGTGCGAGTGCGGGTGGCCAGGGAAGAGGGTGCTGGGCTGCTGGTACAGCGGCAGCTGGTTCATGGGGCAGGTGGAGCCAGGCCGGTCGAACTCGGTGGCGCCCTCAGCGACCAGCGCCTGATGGAACCGCTCGATCGACAGGCCGCCGAGGCCGTCCGGCCGGTAGGTGAGCGTCAACCCGTACCAGGACGGGACCACCCCTTCGGGCATGCCGGTGACCTCCAGGCCGGGCACCCCGGCGAGTTCACCGGTGAGGTACCGGGCGATCTCCGCCCGTCCGGCGAGGTAGCCGTCGAGGCGGGTGAGCTGGTCGTGGGCGATGGCGGCGGCGAGCGGGTGGATGCGGAGCTTGAGGCCGGCCCCGGTTGCCGCGTACCGCGCGAGCGGATGGCCTTCCGGGATCTCGGTCTTGGCCCGCTTGTTGTAGTGCGCGAGCGTGATGACCTGGTGGTAGGTGTCGTCGTCGTCCGTGAGGACGAATCCGCCTTCGCCGCCGGACAGCGGCTTGGGGCCGTTGAGGGAGAAGGCCGAGGCGAGGCCGAACGTGCCGACCTTCTGCCCCGCGATGCTGGCGCCGTGGGCGTGAGAGCCGTCCTCCAGTACGACCAGGTCGTGCGCGTTCGCCACGGCGACGATGTCGGTCATGTCGGCGGGCTTGCCCCACAGGTGGGTGACCATGATGGCTCGGGTGCGCGGGGTGATCAGCTCCTCGATCCGGTTCGGGTCGATGTTGCCGTCCGGCGTGGTCTCGCACAGCACCGGCACCGCGCGGAGGTGGAACAGCGGGGAGGCGGTGGCGTGGAAGGTCCAGGCCGGGACGATGACCTCGTCGCCGGGCTTGATCCTCGCGGCCCAGTAGGTGGCGTGCAGGGCGGCGGTGCCGGAGCTGGTGGTGACCGCATGCCGGATGCCGAAGTACTCCTGGAGGCCGTCCTCCAGCTCGGCGACGATGCCGGACCGGCCGGGGATGGAGATCGCGGTGTCGAGCTGGGAGGCGACCTTCGCGCGGGTGGTGTCGTCGATCGGCGGCCACTCGAAGTGCGGGCCTCTGGCAGTCACCACGGCGTCGCCGCCGAGCAAGGCGAGGGTGTTGGTCACAGCATCTCCTTCGGGTCGATGTAGCGCCCGGCCGTCTTGGACCGGTAGCAGGAGGCGATGAAGGCGGCGTGGGCGAGGTGCTGCTCGGGGCCGGAGGTGTTGGGGCGTTCGCCATCCAGGACCCGGCAGAAGTAGTCGATCTGGGCAGTGGCCGCACTCGCGGGCGCCTGCGGGCGGGTCAGCTCCTCGACCACCGAGCCATCCAGAGCGAGCCGCTGGACCTTGCTCTTCGTCAGTAGCACGGAGCCTCGCGTGCCGACGACGTGCAGTTTCTCGGTCTTCGGGGCCATCCAGCGCGACAGCAGCACCGTGCCGTAGAGGTCGGAGTCGTAGCCGAGCTGGATGACGGCGGTGTCCTCGGCGTCGTAGCCGCCGTCGGGCAGCGCGGCCGTGGAGAAGTCGGCCATGACGCGGTTGGGCATGCCGAAGTACCACAGCAGGAGGTCGACGAGGTGGTAGCCCATGTCGATGATGCAGCCGCCGCCGGCCTGCTTCACGTCCCCGCGCCATCCGGCGCCGGGGTCGTCGGTGTGGAAGGTGTACTGGCCGTCGATCAGGAACGGGGTGCCGATCTGGTCCAGCAGCCCGGCGACGCTGGCGTGGATCGGGTTGAAGCGCCGCTGGAGGGTGACCATCAGCTCGACCTGGCCGGCCTGGCAGATCTGGGCGAGCTCCCGAGCCTCCGACACGGATGTGGCGAACGGCTTCTCCTTGAGGACGTGGACGCCCCGGGCGGCGCACTCCTGGACGACCTCCCGACCAGCGTGATGCGGGACGGCGACGACCACGAAGTCCGGGGACACGGTGTCCAGAAGCTCACCGGTGCGGGTGAATCCGGGGACCTGGAGGACTTCCTGCCGCTCTCGCAGGGTGTCGGGGCTGCTGTCGCAGATGGCGACGAGCTCGGCCCTGCTGGAGCCGAGCAGGCCGGGCAGGTGGTCTTCGAGCGCCTGGTGGCCGAGGCCGATGACCGCAGCGCGTCGTTTCATACGCGGACTCCTTCCGCTTCGCGAAGGAACTTCTTCGGTGTACGACGAGTAGAGCCCAACTCACCCTCACCAAGTAGGCGTTGTCTGTAGTCCCGGAGTGGTCCCGCTGTCGCCGGCAGTAGGCTCTCGGTCACCGTCGATGATGGGATTGGCCCCGTGGACGACCAGATCCGGCATCCCCTCGCGTACGCCCGCGCGCTTCGCGGCTGGTCCCAGACCGACCTCGCGGCCCGCATCCACCACGCCGCCAGGAACAGGCCCGAGGGCCTTCGCTCAGGCACCGACAAGGCCGCCGTCAGCAAGTGGGAGAACGGGCGCAAGACGCCGAGCATCGAGTCCCAGCTTCTGATCGCCGAAGCCTTCGACGTACCCATCGCCGACCTGGACGCCTTCGAGTGGCCGCACTGGCTGCCCGGCCAGGAACAACCGGTGCCGCTCGGATCGGCGTTCACCGTCCACGCACTTCGAGACGCACAGAGAGCCGCAATGGACCATCGCCGCCGCACCTTCATGACCTTCAGCGCGCTCGCACTGGCCGGGCTCTCAGCCCAGTGGGCCACCCTCGAACCCGACCGGCTCTCCACCGCCCTGAACGGCAAGCACGTCGATGCCGAACTGGTCGACTGGCTGGAGGACACCAGCGCCAAACTGACCGCCCAGCCCACCGAACAGCGCCAGCACACTGCGAAGTTGATGAACGCCCAACTGGACACGGTCACCGACCTGCTGGAACAGGGCCGGTACACCGAACCCATCGGCCGGCGGCTCCACCTACTGGCCGCCTCCCTGGCGAGCACCTGCGGATGGCACCGGTTCGATCAGGGCCGGCACTACGCGGCGGGCAAGCTCTGGAACGCGGCCCTCACCAACGCGCACGCCGCCCGCGACCGTGATCTCGGCGCCGGCGTCCTCTCTGACTTCGCCTACCAGTCGGTCTGGCTCACCCAGTCGGACGCCGCTGTCGAACCGCTCAGCCAGGCCCTCCTCCACACCCGGCACCCCACCGCCCGATCCCTGCTTCACCTCCGCCGGGCCCGCGCGCATGCCGCCCTCGGAGCCGCCGCCGACTGCCACCGCGACCTGGCCGCCGCCGAGGCCGCCCTGCTGACCGACAGCCCCCACCAGGCCCCCGCATGGTGCCGGTGGATGAGCACTGCGGACCTGGCCGTCGACTCCGGCCAGTGCATGCTCGACCTCGGGCGCACCGACGAGGCCCGCGCCCGGATCGACGAGGGTATGGGCCTGCTGCCACGCTCCCGCGACAAGACCCGCGGGATCTTCCTCACCTACGAGGCCCGCAGTCTCCTACGGGCCCGGGAGGTCGAGCAGGCCCTCGCCGTCACTCACCAGTCCCTCGACCTCGCCACCCGGATCGGCGCCGAACGGTGCGTCACCCTGGTACGCGAGCTCGCTCCGGCGTTCAAGCCCTACCGGCAGGTCGATGGAGTCGCCGACCTCATGGACCGCCTCAAAGCGAGCTGACGTCACGGGTCCAAAGCCGACACCTTCGAACCCGACACACGACTTGCCTAATGACCACAGTCCAGGTCGCAGCCGAGGTTGATCTCCCAGCTCGCCCGGCTGTGCCCGTACACGGGGGCGTCGCGGACCAGGACGGCTTCACTCGCCGGCCGGATCGCCAGTTCGGAGCCCCAGCGGGCGCGGGCGGCGTGCGCGAGCCAGAACGGGAGGTTGGCCCCGGAGCCGTGGGCATGCTCCAGCTCCCGGAACCGCCGTTCGGGCGGCTTGATGCGTCTACCGCAGCCGTGGTGTTCCTGGAGCCGTAGATCTGGAACGCCGAACACGTGAGGCACTGACATGACAGCCGCACCGCAGGAAGGACCCGACCGAGTGGCCCAGCCGACCGCTGATCAGACGACTGCTCTCAAGCCCGCCACGGAGTCGATGACCCTGTTGGTCGCCGCCGTCATCGTCCATGACCTTGAAGCTCAACATGTCGTTCTTCTCCGGCGGGGGCCCCGGGCCAAGTTCGCGCAGGGCCTGTGGGATCTGCCGGTCGGCAAGAACGAACCAGGCGAGCCGATCACGGAGACGGCGGTTCGCGAACTCAGGGAGGAGACCGGGCTCGTCGTCGCTGCCGCGGACTTGCAACTCGCCCACGTCATCCACGGTGCTCGCGGCGTCGAGGCTCCCAACGGCTTCCTGACCGTAGTTTTCGCCGCCCACCGGTGGTCCGGTGAACTCGCGAACGGGGAACCCGCCAAGCACTCGGACGTTGCCTGGGTCGGCGTCGGTGCCGTACCGGAGGAATTCGTCTCCACTACCAGGGATGCCCTGATCAGTTATCTGACCAATGGACCGAGCGTCTCCCTCGACTCGTGGCGGAGCTGATAGCCGCGGGGAGTTTCCGATCTCCTCCCATTCCTCTTGGTCTTGGGTCGTCGAGCGCTGCCCCTCGGTGTTCCGAGGGGCAGCGCATCATTTTTTCTCTCTTTAAGGCAGCGGCAGGACGTGGCGGAGGGCTTCCAGGGCGTCCGGGGCGCCGTCGACGGTGAGGGTGGTGTGGGCGCCGCGGCCGTAGGTGAAGAGGACCAGGTCGCCCGGTTCGCCGGTGAGGTGGACGGTGGGGGAGCCGGCGGGGCCGATGGTGAGGGACTGGCCGTCGGGGCGGTTCAGGGTCAGGCGGACGGGGGAGCGGCGGCCGGCTTCCAGGCGGGCCAGCAGCGGCAGTCGGCGCCACAGGGCTTCGGCGCGGCCGGCGGGCACCGGGGAGGGCGTCCAGTCGTCGGCGGCCCGCAGGACGTCCTCGGCGTGCACGTAGTACTCGACGGTGTTCGCGGCCTCGTCCGCGCCGGGCAGGGCGAACAGGGAGAACACCGGCGGGCCGGAGCGGAAGAGCTTCAGCAGTTCCTCGTACGGGCGCTCGGCGTACGCCGACTGCACCCGGTGGGTCCAGTCGGCGAGGGCGCCGACCCGGATGCCGGCCGCCGCGTCGGCGCGGCGCTCGCGGATCACCAGGTGGGCGGCGAGGTCGCGGGTGGTCCACCCGGCGCAGAGGGTGGGGGCGTCCGGCCCGGCGGCGGCCAGGAGTTCGGCGAGACGGTGACGCTCGGCGAGGGCGTGGTTCGACATGGCGCCACGATAGAGGCTGTCAGCGCAGGTTGCCGGTGAGCTTGGGGCCGCCCTGCTTGCTGGAGGCCGTCAGGGTGCAGGTGTAGTCCCGCCAGCCCTGCTGGTAGTTGGCCTGGGCGGGGCCGAACTGGCGGCCGTAGTACGTCTTCCCGTCGTTCTGGCGGGCCTTGGCGGCGGCCTCGGCCTCCTTGCAGCCCTCGCGCATGGCGAGTGCGATCGGGATCTCGCCGGTGAGGCCGTCGGCCAGTTTCAGGTCGGCGATCACCTGGCCGTCGTGCTCGCCGGTGCAGGGGCGCTCCTCGGCCTTGGTGATCACCGGGCTGAGCTGGGGGTGGTCGAAGCAGGCGCCGACCGGGAAGAAGGCGTACGGCGGGGCCTTGGTCGGGGTGGGTGTCGGCGTGGGCGTGGGCGTCGGGGTGGCCGTGGGGGTGGGCGGGGGCGGCGCTGCGGCGGGCTTGCGCTCCTCGGGCCAGAGCAGGACGGTGGCCACCACCGCGAGCAGCACGGCCAGGACGGCCACGACGGCGAGGACCAGGCCCCGGGACGGGCGGGAGTCGGCGGCTGCGGGCGGCTGCTGCTCGGAGGTCATGGGCATGAGGATGGCCCAAGCGGGGCCCGCACGGCAGGCGGTTGGCCGAAATCGCCCCTTTACGGCGATGTTCGGGGTGGGGTGCGGCAGACTCCCGGGCGGCGCGGATCCGGCCCGGAGGTGGTGAGCGCACCGAGTAGGGGCACACGGCACGGGGACGCAGGGCGCATCCGGGGCGGTGGGCCGGACTGCAACAATGGCCCCATGTCCACCACACCCGCCACCCCCGGCACCACCGCCCTGGCCCCCGAGATCGCCGCGCGCCTCAAGCGCACCGAGGACGGCCTGCTCCCGGCGATCGCGCAGCAGTACGACACCGGCGAGGTGCTGATGCTGGGCTGGATGGACGACGAGGCGCTGCACCGCACGCTCACCACCGGCCGCTGCACCTACTGGAGCCGCAGCCGCCGCGAGTACTGGGTGAAGGGCGACACCTCCGGCCACGCCCAGGCGGTCAAGTCGGTGGCGCTGGACTGCGACGGCGACACCCTGCTGGTGAAGGTCGACCAGACCGGTGCCGCCTGCCACACCGGCGACCGCACCTGCTTCGACGCCGACGTGCTCCCGCTCGCCTGACCCCTCCCCCCCACTCCTCCTGCCGGAACTCCAGAAGGTGCCGCTCGCCATGGATCTCGAAGCCTTCCGCAAGCTCGCCGTCGACACCCGGGTCATCCCGGTCACCCGCAGGCTCCTCGCGGACGGTCTCACCCCGATCGGCCTCTACCGCAGCCTCGCCGAGGAGCGGCCCGGCACCTTCCTGCTGGAGTCCGCCGAGCAGGGCCGCAGCTGGTCGCGCTACTCCTTCGTCGGCGTCCGCAGCGCCGCCGTCCTCACCGTCGGGGAGGACGGCGAGGCCCGCTGGCTGGGTACCCCGCCGGTCGGCATCCCGACCGGCGGCGACCCCTTGCAGGTGCTGCGCGCCGCGCTGGAGGCGCTGCACACCCCGCGCCGCGACGACGACGGCCTGCCGCCGCTCACCGGCGGCCTGGTCGGCTACCTGGGCTACGACGTCGTCCGCCGGCTGGAGAAGCTGCCCGACCTCAACCCGGACGACCTGCGGCTGCCCGAGCTGACCATGCTGCTCGCCACCGACCTCGCCGTGCTCGACCACGTCGACGGCACGGTGCTGCTGATCGCCAACGCCGTCAACCACAACGACCTCGCCAGCGGCGTGGACGAGGCGTACGCGGACGCGGTGGCCCGGCTGGACGCCATGGAGGCCGACCTGCTCAAGCCGGTCGACCCGGGCCTGGCCACCTTCACCCCGGCCGGGCCGGGCGAGGCCCGCTCCCCGTTCGGCGGCGCGCCGTACCGGGCGGCGGTGGAGGTGGTCAAGGAGCGGATCCGGGCCGGCGAGGCCTTCCAGGTCGTCCCCTCGCAGCGCTTCGAGGCGCCCTGCCCGGCCTCCGCGCTGGACGTCTACCGCGTGCTGCGCACCACCAACCCCAGCCCGTACATGTACCTGTTCCGCTTCCCGGGGCCGGACGGCACCGCCGAGGGCGGCTTCGACGTGGTCGGCTCCAGCCCGGAGGCGCTGGTCAAGGTGACCGGCGGCGAGGCGATGGTGCACCCGATCGCCGGGACGAGGCACCGCGGCGCCACCCCGCACGAGGACGCGGCGCTGGCCGCCGAGCTGCTCGCGGACCCCAAGGAGCGGGCCGAGCACCTGATGCTGGTCGACCTGGGCCGCAACGACCTGGGCCGGGTCTGCGAGCCGGGCAGCGTGGAGGTGATCGACTTCATGCACATCGAGCGCTACAGCCACGTGATGCACATCGTCTCCACCGTCACCGGCCGGGTGGCGCCCGGGCGGACCGCCTTCGACGTGCTGACCGCCTGCTTCCCGGCCGGCACCCTGTCCGGCGCGCCCAAGCCCCGCGCGATGCGGATCATCGAGGAGCTGGAGCCCACCCGCCGCGGCCTGTACGGCGGCTGCGTCGGCTATCTGGACTTCGCCGGGGACTCCGACACCGCGATCGCGATCCGCACCGCCGTGCTGCGCGACGGCACCGCCTTCGTGCAGGCCGGCGCGGGCGTGGTCGCGGACTCCGACCCGCACGGGGAGGACACCGAGTGCCGCAACAAGGCGGCCGCCGTGCTGCGGGCCGTCGCCACCGCCAATACGCTGCGGACGCCGGAACTGTCGTGAGTCGGCAGTCGTGAGTCGCCAGTCGTGAGCTGTGAGCCGTAAGTCGTCGAGGGAGGCGGCCGGGATGTCCGAGGTGTCGCCCGACGAACTGCGGCGGGTGGTCGTGCTCGATGCGGCCGCCCAGATCGAGGACCAGCTGGGCGGGCACGGACGGGCGCTGGCCGGCGCGGTGGTCGACGCCGGGATCGGTGCTCCGGCCGGGGTGCCCGACCTGATCCCCGACCTGGTGGTGACCGCTCCGGGGGCGGAGCCCGACGGCCGGGGCCGGTACGCCGGGGGCGATGTCGAGGCCGTCCTGGAGGTGGCCCGGCCGCACCTCGCCGAGGCGGCGCCGGCGTACGCGCGCAGCGGGATCCCGCTGTACGTGGTGGTGGATCCGGCGGCGGCGGCCTGCACCGTGCACACCGCGCCGTCCGCCGACGGCGGGTACCGGGAGGCGGAGCGGGTGCCGTTCGGCAATGATCTCTTCCTGCCGCTCGCCGGGCGGACGCTGGTGCTGCGGACGGACGAGTTCCCGGCCGGGCCGCCCACCCCGGGTGCGGGGCCGGACGCCGGTCGGGGGATAGTGGACGGGTGAGCGCACCTGACCAGACCCCCGTACCCGCCCCGCCGGCCCCCGCGTCGGGGCGCCGGACGCTCGGCGTGATGCTCCTGCTGACCGTGCTGAGCGCCGTGCTGGTGCTGACCGCCGTCGGCCGGGTCTGGGCCGAGGGCCGGGCCGGCACCCTGGCGGTGTCCGTCTCCGGCGGCACGATCTCCGAACTCCCGGGCGGGCTGGCCCTGGTGGGGCTCGCGGCGGCCGTCGCGGTGTTCGCGGTGCGCGGCGCGGGCCGGCTCGCGGTCGGCGCGCTGACCCTGCTGGCGGGCCTCGGCGCGGCCGTCGCCTCGGCCGCCGGCGCCGGGGACACCGCCGCGCTGGACGCCGAGGCGGCCCGCAAGCTGGCGCTGTCCGGCTCGGCGGCCACCGAGGTCGGCCACACCGGCTGGCCCTGGGTGGC
The DNA here is from genome assembly GCF_040304045.1 of Kitasatospora sp. NPDC094016. Lineage (NCBI taxonomy): Bacteria > Bacillati > Actinomycetota > Actinomycetes > Kitasatosporales > Streptomycetaceae > Kitasatospora > Kitasatospora sp. NPDC094016. Next base: position 9,029 of record NZ_JBEOUK010000053.1, on the reverse strand, counting down.
GCTGGCCGGTGGACTGCTGCTGGCCGTCGCCGGGCTGCTCACCCTCCGCTACGGCCGGAGCTGGCCGGCCATGGGCAGCCGCTACGAGGCGCCCACCCGCAAGGCCCCGGCGAAGAGCGAGACCCCGGCAGACCTGTGGAAGGCGCTGGACCGGGGCGAGGACCCGACCACGGTCTGAGCGCCGGGCCGGGGCTTCCGGCCTGAGCAGGCCTGAGCAGGTCTGAGCGGCCCTGAGAGGCCCTGAGCGGCCCTCGGTGGGCCCCGACGCCGGTGTGACGCGATAGACCCGCCACCCGCTTTGGGTCGCCGGTGTGTGGCCCGGCACAATGGAACCCGTCAACCCGCCGGCGGCCCCGCAGGCCCGGCCGGGCCCCGAGAGGCTAGGAGCACCACTCAGATGGCAGCAGCAGCACACGGTCACACCACCGCCGCCTGGACCGGCGTGACCATCACGTTCATCGGTTTCGGGATCGCGGGGGTCGCGATGATCCTCCCGTCGGTGATGCTGGTCTGGGCCGGCATCGCGGTCATCCTGGCCGGCGGTGTGGTCGGCAAGGCCATGTCGATGGCGGGCATGGGCAAGCAGCCGAGCGCCAACGTGTACACCTCGCACGAGGAGCAGCGCGCGGCCCGGGCCGCCGTCGCCGCCTGACGACGGACTCCTCGCAGCAGTACGACTCGCAGGAGTACGACTCGCGGCAGTACCGACTCGTGGCAGTACCGGCGTCGTAGCAGTACCGACGTCGTAGCAGTACCGAACGGCGGGCGCGCCACGCCCGCCGTTTCGTTCTGTCCGGGCCCGGCCCGGGCAGAATCGGGGCGTGACCTCCGCCTCCACCACCTCCGCCCTGCCGCCCGTCCTGCGCCGGCTCGGCCCGCCGCTGGCCGCGCTGGCGGCGGTGGCCGTCCCCGCCGTCTACGTCGCCGCGGTGGACCCGAACACCCCCGGGCACTACCCCGACTGCCCCTTCCTGGCCGCCACCGGCTGGTGGTGCCCCGGCTGCGGGGGGCTGCGCTGCGTCCACGCGCTGGCCCACGGGGACTTCACCGGCGCGCTGCACGACAACGCCGCGGCCGTCCTGCTGTTCGGCGTCCTGGCGCTGCTGTGGCTGCGCTGGGCCTGGGTCGCGCTGACCGGCGGCGGGCCGCGGCCCAGGGCCCCGCTCGGGGCCCGGCGCTGGGTGCTGGTCCTCCTGCTGTTGCTGGTGTTCACGGTGGTGCGCAACCTGCCCGTCGGGGCGGGGCTGGCGCCCCTGCTGGTTTGATCGCCCGCGCCGACGGGTAGCGACCCGCGCGGGCCGGCGCACCGGTCCACAGCGGGGCCCGTACATCGGTCCACTTGGTCCGCGCCGCACGTCCGGGCGGTGCCGGAGAACCGGTGAAACCGCAGCTGGGAGCCGCCCAGGGGGGCGTCCGGCACGCGAGACGCACACCGGGCGGATGCGCCCCGCGCCCCCGGGTGCCGATACCATCGAAGTGCCGCCGGGCCACCGCCCGGACGGCTCGTCGCCGGCGAACGAACAGAAATGTTGGGGGCACTTCGCGTGAGCGAGCGAACCATTGACAGGTGCGTGTTGCGCGCAGCGCCTGCTGAGCGAAGCGAGGTGTGCGCATGAGTGTGCTCGACACGATCATCGACGGGGTCCGCGAGGACCTCGCCGAACGGCAGGCCCGGGTCTCCCTGGACCAGCTGAAGGAACTCGCCGCCAAGGCCCCCGAGGCCAAGGACGGCGTCGCCGCGCTCAAGGGCGACGGGGTCCGGGTGATCTGCGAGGTGAAGCGCTCCAGCCCGTCCAAGGGCGCGCTGGCCGCGATCGCCGACCCGGCCGCCCTGGCGAGCGACTACGCGGCCGGCGGCGCCGCCGCGATCAGCGTGCTCACCGAGCAGCGCCGCTTCGGCGGCTCGCTGGCCGACCTGGACGCCGTCCGCGCGGCGGTGGACACCCCGCTGCTGCGCAAGGACTTCATCGTCACCGCCTACCAGCTGTGGGAGGCCCGCGCGCACGGCGCCGACCTCGCGCTGCTGATCGTCGCCGCCCTCGACCAGTCGGCCCTGGTGTCGCTGATCGAGCGGGCCGAGTCGATCGGCCTCACCCCGCTGGTCGAGGTGCACGACGAGGAGGAGATCAAGCGCGCGGTGGACGCCGGGGCGCGGATCATCGGCGTCAACGCCCGCAACCTCAAGACCCTTGAGGTGGACCGCAACACCTTCGGCAACGTCGTCCACGCCATCCCGGACAGCGTCGTCAAGATCGCCGAGTCCGGCGTGCGAGGCCCGCTGGACGTGATCTCCTACGCCAACCTGGGCGCCGACGCAGTCCTGGTCGGCGAGTCCCTGGTGACCGGCAGGGACCCGCGCGCCGCGGTCGCCGACCTGGTCGCGGCCGGCGCCCACCCCGCCGTCCGGCACAAGGACTGACCCGCCGACATGAAGATCGCCACCCGCCTCGCCCCCGGTTGCCGCCCGCGCGGCTGCCGCGCGCCCGCACGCCGGGTGCTGGGGCGGCGGGTGCGGTACGTGATCGGCTGCGAGCCCGGGCAGGTGCCGGGCCGCCGATGGCGACGGACATCCGGCTGAGCCCAGCCACGAGACGTCCCTGTCGTCATCTCCCAAAGGACTCCACCATGTCCGACAAGTCCGCGAAGGACTACCTGCCCGGCGCCCAGGTGCCGGACGCCCGAGGCTACTTCGGTGCCTATGGCGGCCGCTTCATCCCCGAGGCGCTGGTCGCCGCCGTCGAGCAGGTCGCCGAGGAGTACGAGAAGGCCAAGGCCGATCCGGCCTTCGCCGCCGAACTCGACGGCCTGCTCAAGGACTACACCGGCCGCCCGAGCCCGCTGACCGACGTGCACCGCTTCTCCGCCGAGGCGGGCGGCGCGCGCGTCCTGCTCAAGCGCGAGGACCTCAACCACACCGGCTCGCACAAGATCAACAACGTGCTGGGCCAGGCCCTGCTCACCCGGCGGATGGGCAAGACCCGGATCATCGCCGAGACCGGCGCCGGCCAGCACGGCGTGGCCACCGCCACCGCCTGCGCCCTGTTCGGCTTCGACTGCACCATCTACATGGGCGAGGTCGACACCCAGCGCCAGGCGCTGAACGTCGCCCGGATGCGGATGCTCGGCGCCGAGGTGGTGTCCGTCACCTCCGGCAGCCGCACCCTCAAGGACGCCATCAACGAGGCGTTCCGCGACTGGGTCGCCAACGTGGACTCCACCCACTACCTGTTCGGCACGGTGGCCGGCCCGCACCCCTTCCCGATGATGGTCCGCGACTTCCACCGGGTCATCGGCGTCGAGGCCCGCCAGCAGGTGCTCGACCGCACCGGGCGGCTGCCCGACGCCGTCGTCGCCTGCGTCGGCGGCGGCTCCAACGCGATGGGCATCTTCCACGAGTTCATCCCCGACGCCGGCGTGCGCCTGATCGGCTGCGAGGCCGCCGGCGAGGGCGCCGACACCCCCAAGCACGCCGCCACCCTCACCAAGGGCGACCCCGGCGTGCTGCACGGCTCGCGCACCTACGTCCTCCAGGACGAGGACGGCCAGACCATCGAGTCGCACTCCATCTCCGCCGGCCTCGACTACCCGGGCGTCGGCCCGGAGCACGCCTGGCTGAAGGACACCGGACGGGCCGAGTACCGCCCCGTCACCGACGACGCCGCCATGCAGGCGCTGCGGCTGCTGTCCCGCACCGAGGGCATCATCCCGGCCATCGAGAGCGCCCACGCGCTGGCCGGCGCCCTGGAACTGGGCCGCGAGCTCGGGCCCGAGGCCACCATCCTGGTCTCGCTCTCCGGGCGCGGCGACAAGGACATGCACACCGCGGCCGAGTACTTCGGCCTGTACGACGAGCCGGCCGGCGGTTCGGCCCACGACGCGGCCCACGGGGGTAAGTGACCATGGCATCGAAGCTCAGTGGCATCCTGGCGGCCGCCAAGGCCGAGGACCGCGCCGCGCTGATCGGCTACCTGCCGGGCGGCTTCCCGACCGTCGACGGCGGCATCCGGGCGATCAACGCCCTGATCGAGGGCGGCTGCGACATCGTCGAGGTCGGCCTGCCGCACTCCGACCCGGTGCTGGACGGCGCCGTCATCCAGACCGCCGACGACATCGCGCTGCGCGGCGGCGTGCGGATCAAGGACGTGCTGCGCACCGTCCAGGAGGTCGCCGCCGCGCACCCCGAGGCGGCGGTGCTGGTGATGACGTACTGGAACCCGGTCGACCGCTACGGCACCGCGCGCTTCGCCGCCGACCTCGCCGCCGCGGGCGGCGCCGGCTGCATCCTGCCGGACCTGCCGGTCGAGGAGTCCGAGGAGTGGCGCAAGGCGGCGGACGAGCACGGTCTGGACACCGTGTTCGTGGTCGCCCCCAGCAGCAAGGACCCGCGCCTGGCCGAGGTCACCGCGGCCGGCAGCGGCTTCGTCTACGCGGCCGCCGTGATGGGCGTGACCGGGACCCGCGCCCAGGTCGGCTCGCTCGCCGAGGACCTGGTCGCCCGCACCCGGGCCACCACCGACCTGCCGGTCTGCGTCGGCCTCGGCGTCTCCACCCCCGAGCAGGCCGCCGAGGTGGCGGGCTTCGCCGACGGCGTGATCGTGGGCTCCGCGTTCGTCAAGCGGATCCTGGAGGCCGGCGACGACGAGGCGGCCGCGCTGGACGCGGTGCGCGCCCTGGCCGGCGAGCTGGCGGCGGGCGTCCGCCGGCGCTGACCCGGTACCACCTGACGGCCCGCCACCCTTCGTGGGTGGCGGGCCGTCGCGCTTGCGTGCGCCCGGCTCGCCGGGCGGCGGCGCTCGCGCGGCCCCGAACGGGTGAACAGCGACGGGCACACGCATCAGCCGGGGTTGACCGGCGTTGAGTGGAGGGACGAGTGCACGAACGAGGTGCACGGGGGTTGCCGAGCGAGCGAAGGAGTGAGCCGGTGCCGGGTCTCCATCGGGCCGTTCTGCTGCGGGCGGCCGCCGCCGCACTGGCGCTCGGCGCCGCCGTCGGAGCGCACACCGAGGTGGGGCAGGCGCTGGCCAAGCGCGGTGCCGAGCGGGCCGTGCGGGACGCGTACGCCTGCGCCGAGGCGGCCCGCTGGGACGCCGCCGAACGGGCCGCCCACCCGCACCACGAGGGCCGCGCCGACCTGTTCGACCCCGGCCGCCCGCCCGGCTGCCGCTCCTGAGAGCCGGGCGGACCTGATCGACCACGGCCACCCACCCCTGAACGGACGTTCGCCGGATTCGGACACACCATCACCAGACGTCACCCATCCGGCTTAATTCCTGAATATGGAGGAACCGTCCTTCATCCCTTACGGTTCATCAGGAAGTGAACGAGTTTCCCGAGGGGGGTTCCCTGATGGCCGGCCCGGCAGCGCAGCCCGGTGACCCGGCGCCCGCGCCGCCCGCCCGGCGGCCGGTGCCGGCCTGGAGTCCGTGGCTGGGCACCGTCGTCCGGCTCGGCCTCGCGGTGGTCTGGGGCTGGGCCGGCCTGGCCAAGATCGCCGACCCGGCGGAGGCCGCCCAGGCCGTCCGCGCCTACGAGATCCTGCCCGAGGGCCTGGTCAAGCCGGTCGGCTACGCCCTGCCCTTCCTGGAGCTGGCGCTCGCCCTGCTGCTGGTGATCGGCCTCGGCGTCCGGATCGTCGCCGGCGTCTCGGCGCTGCTGCTGCTCACCTTCATCGCCGGGATCGCCGCCGCCTGGGCGCGCGGCATCTCGATCGACTGCGGCTGCTTCGGCGGCGGCGGGCACGTCGACGCCTCGCAGACCGAGTACCTCCAGGAGATCCTGCGCGACACCGGGTTCCTCTTGCTGGCCGGGTGGCTGCTGTGGCGGCCCCGCACCAGGTTCTCGGCGGACGGCTGGCTGGCGAGCTGACCGGCCGGCCCCGCCGCACCCCCACCCCACCCCACGAAGGCCCTCCCCGATTGTGGATGTCAAGGCAATGAGCGAGAAGAACCGAGAAGGCAAGCGCACCGCCCGCGAGCGGATGCTGGAGCAGCGGGCGGCCGACGAGGCCACGTCCAGGCGCAGGAAGAAGCTGTTGGTGGGCGGCGCGGTGCTCGTGGTGATCGCCGCCGCCGTGGTCACCGGCGTCGTGGTGCAGAACCAGCGCTCCAAGCCGGAGACCCCGGTCGCCGCCCCCGCCGGGACGATCGGCGACAAGAACCTGGTCATCCCGGCCGGATCGGCCAACGCCCCGGCCGTCCTCACCGTCTACGAGGACCCGCGCTGCCCGGCCTGCGGGATCTTCGAGCGCGAGTTCTCCTCGACCGTCGACCAGCTGGAAGACGCCGGCAAGATCTACACCAACTACCACATCGTGTCGTTCATCGACCGGGCCGTCCCGGGCAAGGGCTCCAAGGCCGGCGCCAACGCGCTGGCCTGCGCCCAGGACGCCGGGCACTTCCGGGACTTCCACGACGTGCTGTACCGCAACCAGCCGGACGAGACCAGCGACGCCTTCGGCGACAAGGCCGTCCTGATCAACCTCGCCAAGCAGGTCAACGGCCTCGACACGCCCACGTTCGAGGCCTGCGTCAACGACAACAAGTACGGCGGATGGGTGTCGTCCGTGCAGCAGGACTTCGACAAGTCCAGCTACAAGTCCACCCCGACCGTGCTGCTCAACGGCCAGCCGATCTACCCCAAGAACGGCGCCGAGGAGATCACCCCGGCGAACCTGGTGAAGTGGGTCGACGCCGCCAACCAGGGCAAGCAGCTGGGCACGGCGGGCTCCAACGGGCAGACCCCGGCGCCCACCAGCACCGCCTCGGAGGCCAACAACCCGTCGCCGACCGCGGGCTGAGCCCCGCACACCGCCGGGTGACCGCCGCCGCCTCCTCCCCGTCCGGAGGGGGCGGCGGCGCCGTTCCCGGTGCCCGTTGTTCGGTATCTGTGACCCCGGGGGTGCCCAGCGGGGGCCGCAGACCCTGTAGCGTCGGAACCGCCATGGATATCGCCTACATTCCCAGCCCGTCGCGGGGCGTCCTGAACCTCGGACCGATCCCGCTGCGCGCCTATGCCTTCTGCATCATCCTCGGTGTCGTCGTGGCCGTCTGGCTCGGCAGCAAGCGCTGGGTCGCCCGGGGCGGTGCCAAGCACACGGTCGGCGACATCGCCGTCTGGGCCGTGCCCTTCGGCCTGGTCGGCGGCCGGCTGTACCACGTGATCACCGACCACCAGCTGTACTTCGGGGCCGGCAGGAACCCCTGGAACGCCTTCAAGATCTGGGAGGGCGGCCTCGGCATCTGGGGCGCCGTCGCGCTCGGCGCGGTCGGGGCCTGGATCGGCTGCCGCCGCCGGGGCGTGCCGCTGCCCGCGTACGCGGACGCCATCGCGCCGGGCATCGCGCTCGCGCAGGCGATGGGCCGCTGGGGCAACTACTTCAACCAGGAGCTGTACGGCCGGCCGACCACGCTGCCGTGGGGCCTGGAGATCGACAAGACGCTGCCGGGCGGCGAGGTCGTCAAGGGCGTCTACCACCCGACCTTCCTGTACGAGTCGATCTGGTGCGTCGGGGTCGCGCTGCTGGTCATCTGGGCCGACCGCCGCTTCAAGCTGGGGCACGGCCGGGCCTTCGCGCTGTACGTGGCCGCGTACACGGTGGGCCGGTTCTGGACCGAGTGGCTGCGGATCGACGAGGCGCACGTCTACTTCGGCCTGCGGCTGAACGACTGGACGTCGATCGTGGTGTTCATCGGTGCCGTGGTCTACCTGGTGGTCGTCGGCAAGAAGCGGCCCGGCCGGGAGGACCCGGCGAGCATCGACCCGCTGGCCGACGAGGAGGGCGAGGCGCAGGGCCCGTCCGACAAGGCGGCGGCGTCCGAGAAGGCCGCGGTGTCCGGCAAGGCCGCGCCGTCCGAGAAGTCCGGCAAGGCCGAGAAGGCCGGCAAGGCCGCTTCGGCGGAGAAGGCCGCCGGGAGGCCCGCGCCGTCCGAGAAGGTCGCCGGGGCCGGTGAGACCGCCGAACTGTCTCAGCCCACGGACGAAAAGGCGGACGCGGAGGCGGTCTCCGAAGCCGTCGAGAGCGCCGACAAGAATGCCAAGAACCTGACCTGACCTGGGAGTTACCCCCGCTTCGGCCGCCCGCGCGATGCTCGCGCAGGGCGGCCGAAGCGCTGTTCGGACAGCCTTACTTTGCTGGAAATGCGCAGGTCAGGCGGTCTACGGTCGGGGCAGACGAATCGAACGGAGGGGAACTGCCGTGAGCGCGACCACCCTGGAGCCCGAGGCCGGGAACCACCCCCGCATACCCGCTGCCGGGCACCACCGGGACGTGAACGGAGGCTGGCTGCGGCCCGCCGTGTTCGGGGCGATGGACGGCCTGGTCTCCAACTTCGCGCTGATGACCGGCGTGGTCGGCGGCTCGGCGTCCAGCGGCACGGTGGTGCTGACCGGGCTCGCCGGGCTGGTGGCCGGCGCCTGCTCGATGGCGGCGGGGGAGTACACCTCGGTGGCCTCGCAGGCCGAGCTGGTGCAGGCCGAGATCGAGGCCGAGCGGCTGGAGCTGAGCCGCAACCCGCACGGAGAGCTGGCCGAGCTGGCGCAGCTGTACATCGCCCGCGGGGTGGAACCGGACCTCGCCCACGAGGTGGCCCGGCAGCTGTCCGCCAACCCGGACCAGGCCCTGGAGATCCACGCCCGGGAGGAACTGGGCATCGACCCGAACGACCTGCCGTCACCGTGGGTGGCCGCCGGGTCGTCCTTCGTCTGCTTCGCGGTGGGCGCGCTGCTGCCGCTCCTGCCGTACCTGCTGGGGGCGACCTCGCTGGTGCCGGCGCTGCTGCTGTCGGTGGTGGGGCTGTTCCTGTGCGGCGCGGTGGTGGCCCGGGTGACGGCGCGCAGCTGGTGGTTCAGCGGGCTTCGGCAGCTGGTGCTGGGCGGGGCGGCGGCCGGGGTGACGTACCTGCTGGGGTGGCTGATCGGCGGGCACGTCGGCTAGGTCCAATGCCGGTGACTTTAGGTTGTTGCCGGCTGGGTGATCGTGACGGTTGCCGGTATTGGTGGTGGCCAGTTGCGGTGCTGGGCGCGTTTGAGGG
>NZ_JBEOUK010000052.1:0-54307 GCF_040304045.1 Kitasatospora sp. NPDC094016 | reverse complement strand
CGCTCGGCTGGGAAACCCCAGCCGAGCGCCTGCATAAACTCATCGCGGCCTGATCAAACCGACCACGTGTTGCAACGACCCCTAGAAACCGCCCCCTCGCCCGGGGCACTGCCACGTCCGCGCCGCTACTTCCTCAGCTTCCACACCGGCGCGGTGGCGATCGCCTTCAGCTGGTCGTTGCTCAGCGCCGGGGTGCTGCGGGTCGCCGGGGTCTGCTGGGTGCCACTGTTGAACGCGCTGATCACCACCCGCAGGCCGTCCGCGTGCAGGGTGTCGACGGTCCACATGCCCGGGTTGGAACCCCGCTTGCCGACCACCACCCTGGTGCCGTCCGGCTGCGCCTGGGCGCTGCCGAACAGCTCCTCCTTGGTCTTGTCGTCGCGGGACCAGTCCTGCACATTGATCTCGACCAGGGACTTGCCCTTGCCGTCGTTGACCACGAAGTTCGCGTAGCCCGGCTGGCCCCCGGTCTCCGTCTCGGTCAGCCCGGACGGCAGCAGCTTGGCGACGATCGCCAGGATCTCGTCCTTGCCGTACTCCTTGCCGTTGTCCGGCCCCGGCTCCGGCCGCGGCTCGGGGAACCTGGCGATGATCCCGTCCCAGGCCTTGTCGGTGACGACCGCCCTCAGCTGCTCCGGCGACAGCGGCGGCGTCCGACGGCTGTCCGGCGCGCCCTTCTCCGCCTCGGCGTTCCACTCCGTCAGCTCGATCACACGGCCGTCGGCGCCGCCCAGCCAGGCGGACCACCTCTTGGTGCCCGCCTGCTTGTTCGGGTACTCGTAGCCCTGGAACAGGGTCAGCTTGCCGCCGCCCGGCAGGCCCGCGCTGGTGCAGGCGTCGTACGGGACGAGCTTCCGGTCCGGGCAGCCGTTCTCCGTCAGGACCGGGCTGCCGGCCCCGACCCGGTTGACCGAGACCGCCATCGCGGCCCTGCCCCGGCCGTCGTCGAAGACCAGCGTGCCGCCCTGGCGTTGGCCGGCGTTCTCGTCGCTGGTCCGGCCGCCCGGCAGCAGACCCCGCAGGGTGGCCAGCACCTCCTCGCCGGTGACCTCACCCGGCTCCGCGGAGGAGGCCGCGGCCGGAGCCGCCGAGCCGCTCCCGCCGCCACCGGCGGTGCTCGGGGCGGCCGCGGGCACCGTACTCGGGCGCGGCGAGGAGCCGGTGAGGTACACCGCGCCGGTCCCCACCAGGGCCAGCGCGGCCGCGCCGCCCACCACGGCGGCGGTCGAGCGGCGGCGCCAGCGGCGGCGGCCGCGCTGGTACCCGCCCGCGAGCAGGTCGGACGGCTCGGTGTGGAAGCCCTCGCCCGTACGGGTGAGGGCGTAGAGAAGATCGTCCTCGAACTTGTCCGGTTCGGACATGGGTGGTCACCGTCTCCTTGCGTCACGAAGTTGCGTCACGAAGTCGCGTCACGGATCGCGCCACGGATCGCGTCCCGGACTGCGAGAAATGGTCAGCGGGCGGCGAGCTCGGCCAGCGAGTCGCCGAGCAGGCCGCGCAGCCGGGCCAGCGCCCGGGTGGTGCGGGTGCGGACCGCCCCCGGGGAGGAGCGCAGCACCTCGGCGGTCTCCGCGACGCTGCGGTCCTCCCAGTAGCGCAGCACCAGGACGGCGCGGTCCTTGGGCGGCATCCGGCCGAGGGCGTCGAGCAGGGTCATCCGCAGCGCGCCGTCCGCCTCCCGCGCCTCCGACTCGGGCACCGCCCCGATGGGGCGCTCGGTGCTGGAGCGGCGGCGCTGCTGGGCGAGGAAGGTGCGCACCATCACCGTGTGGGTGTAGGCGGCCGGGTTGTCGATCCGGTTCCGGCCGCCGGTCCAGGCGCTGCGCCGCCAGAGCACGTACATCCGGCTGAGGGCCTCCTGGACGAGGTCCTCGGCGTAGTGGGTGTCGCCGCTGGTCAGCAGGCAGGCCGAGCGGTACAGGTGGCCGGTGCGGCCGGACACCAGCTCCAGGAACTCGGCGTCCTCGGCCTCCCGGCCCGCCCCGATCCACCCCATGCCCACCGCTCCCCCGTGTCCGCGCTCCCCGACACTTCTTGGATGCGGCGAGCGGCCCACGACGTTACAGCCGTTGCGGAGGATTCCTCCGTGCACTCCCCGGGCGCCGGGCAGGTGCCGCGCACCCGGATCAGTCGGCGGACCTGCGGCGCAGGTCGCGCAGGACGACGCCGCCGCCGATGAGCAGCGCGACCAGCAGCGCCCCGATGCCGAGGACGTACGTCGCGGTGCGGCCGTCGCGGTCGGCCTGGGTCTCGCCGAGGCCGACCGGCCGGGGCACGATCGGGGCGGCGGCCAGTTGGACGGGGGCGTCCGGGGTGGCGGTGAACGGCGCGCTCTCGGGGGCCTTGGTGACGGCCCTGACCGGGTCGACCACGCCCCAGCCGACGAACCGGTCCGGATCGCGCTGGGTGCGCTGGGCGGTCTGCTCGATCCAGGCCCGCACCTGGGCCGGCTTCCAGTTCGGGTGCGCGCCGACCAGCAGTGCGACGAGCCCGGACACGTACGGGGCGGAGAAGCTGGTGCCGTTGTCGACGCACTGGCCGCCCCGGGGGACGGTGGAGAGCATGTCGACGCCGGGTGCGGCGACCTTCACGAAGGAGCCGTACTGGGAGAACGGGGCGCGCTCGTTGTTGCGGTCGGAGGCGCCGACGGCGAGCACGGTCGGGAACGCGCCGGGGTAGGTGTCGCCCTCCTTGCCGTCGTTGCCGGTGGAGGCGACCACCACGACGCCGCTGTCCTCGGCGGCCTGGACGGCGGCCTTCAGCTCCTGGTACCCGCCGAAGCCGGCGGCGCCGGCGCCGCGGACGTCCTGGGAGATGTTGATGACCTGCGCCTTGGCCCTGACCGCCTCGTTGACGGCCTGGACCAGGGTGGAGACGTCGCCGTTGCCGTCGCTGTCGTTCTGGCGGATCGACAGGATGGTGGCGTCGGGGGCGAGCCCGACGAAGCCCGTCCGGTCGTCACGGCGGGCGGCGATGATGCCGGCCACCTTGGTGCCGTGGCCGACCGGGTCCTCCTTGGAGCTGCCCGGGACCTTCTCCTTGGTCTCCCGGTTGACCAGCAGGTTGCGGCCCTCCAGGACCTTGCCGGCCAGCTGCGGGTTCTGGTCGTCCACGCCGGTGTCGATGACCGCGACGGTCACCCCCGCGCCGGTGGTCCGACCGCCCTGCCACAGCTCGTCCAGCAGCAGGCGCTGCAGCGACCACGGCACGGTCGGCACGTCGGGCGCGTTCTTCGGGCAGTCGCCCGCGGCGGCCAGCCCTGGTCCGCTGTCCGCGTGCGCCGGGGCGGCGAGCGGGCCGCCCAGCACGGCGAGCGCGGCCAGTGCCGCGGCCGCCTTCCGGTACCCGCGTCCGGACACCCTGCCACCCCTCATGTCGTCCACCCGTGCCGCGCGCCGAAGGGCGGGTGCCCGCAGTCCGAGCACCCGCCCCCTCACGTTCCCGCTGGGGAACGCGTGGTCAGCTGTTCCCCCACAGCTTGGCGTTGTTGTTCTCGGTCGTCCGGTAGCTCTGCGCGGCGCCGTCCAGCGAGGAGGCGATCTGCGTGCAGACCTTCTGCAGGTCGGCGGCGCGCGCGTCCCACTGGGTCTGGTGGGCCCGGTAGCCCTCCTGGGCCGCGCCCTGCCAGCTGGACGCGATGCGGTTGACGTCGCCCTTGAGGTCGTTCAGCAGGTGGTCGATGCGACCGGCCGAGGCGCGCACTTCCTCGGCCGCGTGGTGGACGGTCTCGAAGTTGACGAGGATGTGGTCGGACACGATGTCTCCCTTGACGAGGATGCGGAGCACCCCGCGCTCAGCCGCGGGCGCCCCACCGAGCGGAAGGTCGGAACAGAACGGTGATCAGCGCGGTGCGGCTGATCAGCCCTGGGCGTTGGAGAACAGCGCCTTCTGCTCTTCCTCGGTGCTCGCGTAGTGCTTGGTGGTCAGCTCGATCGCGTGCTGGATCGCGGTCAGCGACTCCTTCAGCTTCGCGATGTCGGTGTTGACCTGGTCCTGCAAGGCCTTGTAGGCGTTCGCCGCCTGGCCCTGCCAGCCGCCGGTGATGCCATCGACCGTGCTGATGAGCTTCTGCCGCTCGGCCTCGATCTTCCCGATCGCGTCCTCGATCCGCTTGGCGAAAGCCAGCATCTCCTGAGCGGTCATCGTGAACTGACCCTGAGCCATGCTCCACCATCCCCCATGAGACAGACATTGCGTGTACGGAGGGCAGCGCGGCCCGACCGTCCCATCACCCTAGTGATGTCCAGGAGCACTGTAGTCGGCACACGCAGCTCGCCCAACACCGAACTCGGCGCAGTTACCGGACCATGACACCGCGGCCAATTCCGTTGCCGGGCTTGGTCGATCAGGCGTTCTGCGGCTGGGCGGCGCTCTTCGCCGTCAGCGGCGGTCCGGCCGGGACGAGGTCCGACCACTCGTGCGGCACCGGGAGCGGCTGGAGCTCCTTGTAGCCCAACCTGGCCTGGTTGGCGCCCGATTCGTCCTGCGGCGGCTGCTGGTCCGGCGTGGTGGCGCCCGGCTGCGGGGTGGGCGCCCTCGGGGCGGCGCCCTGGCCCGGCTGTCCGCTCCGGCCCGGCTGCGGGGTGGGCGGGGTGGTGGCGCCGCGGCCGCCGTCGCCGTTGGACGGCACCGAATAGCGCAGACCGGTCTCGGTGATCAGGAAGTCGGTGCCGGAGCCGCCCGCCGCGTTGTCCAGCGCGCGGTAGAAGAGGCCGTGCCCGGGCGTCACGTACGCGGCGCCCGCGCCGTTGTTGTACGGCGCCGGGTAGGACGTCCCGGCCCACACGCTGCGCCGGGGAGTGCGGCCGTCCTCGGCGACGCCGTCGAAGGTGCTGCACACGACCAGGCGCGCGTCCTGCCGGTCCTGCCAGTTGTTGGCCGGCGCACCGGACTTCAGCGGCCAGTCGTCCCCGGTGCTCGGCAGCCGGACGTCGTTGCCGAGCTTGGCGTGGTCGGCCGGGGTCATCTCGTCGCTGCGCGGCCGCTTGTCGCCGTCGTACTTGTAGAGGTCCTGGTAGTCCGGGTTCTGCCGGATCAGCTCCGCCTGGAACGGCGTCACCAGGTAGAGCCGGTCCTTGCCGACCACGTAGTGGCGGTCCTGGTAGTGCACCAGCCGGCCGATCCGGCGGTCGGCCTGGTTGCCCAGCTCCACCGAGGAGTTGGGGTTCGGGCTGTCCGCCACCCCGTCGACCTTCGGGAAGGTGATCGGGCTGCCGGTCACCAGGGTGTCCAGCCACTCGCGCTTGACGCGCTGCGGCACCGCGTTGGGCCCGAAGACCGCGGTGATCAGCGACTTGCGCTCCTTGTCGTCCGCCTGCGGCGAGCCGATGCCGTGCTTGCGGCCCTGCGCGTCGACCAGGAACACCTTCGCGTCACCCGGCCCGGCCGCGGGCTGGCCCGGCGCCGGCTGCGCGGAGACCTGCTGCTCGTCCGCCTGCTGCACCAGCAGCAGTTGGTCCTGGCCGAGCATCCGGTCCCTGGCCGCCAGCGCCGCCGCGTCCGGGCCGGCCGCCACGAACACCGCCTGGTTGACGGTCTCCTGCTTGTCGTCCGAGCCCGGGCGGTCGCAGACCGACCACTTCATCGGCTTGTCCGCGTTGTCCCTCGCCGGCAGCTTGTCCGGCGCGTACGGGATGCCGATCGTCGGACCGTGGTTGGGGTAGCTGTCGAGCACCCCGTCGTCGACCACCACCACCTTGGCGTCGGCCGGCAGCACCAGCCGCGCCGAGGACATGTTGAGCACCTGGTGCAGCCGCTTGGTCCGGCCGTCCGGGTCGGTCAGCACCACGTACCGGGTGGTCGACTTCTTGCCCTGGACGACGTTCTTGCCGTCGTCCCAGTGCAGCGGCGCGCTCGGCTTGAACACCCCCCACAGCCCGAACCCGGCGACGATCACCGCCCCCGCCAGCACGCTCGGCAGCACCGCCTTCACCGGGCGCGGCGCGTCCTCGTCGCTGCCGCCGCCACCGGGCAGCAGGAACGCCCCCACCGTGCGCTTGCGGGCGAAGGTGTACGCGTTCAGCTCGTCCCGGCGCGATGCCATCCTCGTCGTCCCCCTCGTCAGACAGTGTCGGACCGGCCTGCACCACCCCCCGCACCCGCCGGGCGGGAACCCGTACGAACCCTCTACGATGCGGCAGCAGACGGTGAGTACGGTACGGGTACGGTCCGCGCACCGGCCAGCCGGGCCGCGGCAACTGATCAGAGAGGGTCACCCGGGGGATGCCAAGCCAGACCGCTCCAGGACGCCGCGGACCGGCAACGGGCGGGAGGTCGCGCCGCTCCGGCCGGGCGCAGCGCGGCGGCCCCGCCCCCGAGACCGCGCCCGGGCAGCCGCTGCCGCCCGCCGGCGAGAGCGGCGGCGGTGAAGGCGGCGGCGGTGAAGGCGGTGGCGGCGGGCCCGTCCTGATCCGGGTCAACCCCCGGCCCGGGCTGCTCGGCGGGCGGCTGAGGCTCCAACAGCTCGTCCTGGTCGAGGTCGCGGCCGCGCTGGTCGCGGTGGGCTGGACGATCAGCCGGCCGGTCGCCGCCGGCTTCGGCGCGGTCGCGCTGGTCCTGGTGGTGCTCGCCGTGATCCCGCTGCGCGGCCGGACCATCCCCGAACTGCTGCGGGTGCGCGCCGCCCTCAAGTCCCGCCGCCGGCAGGCCCGCGGCACGCTGCCGCCGGCCGGCACCGACCCGGCGCTGGCCCCCGCCCTGGAACTCGAACCGGCACTGCGCACCTGCACCCACGCCACCGAGGCCGACCTGGGCGGCCGCCCCGTCCGCCGGGAGACCGGCATGGTCGGCGACGGCACCTTCCTCAGCTCGGTACTGCTCGTCCAGGCCAAGGACCAGCCGCTGCGCCCGGTGCGCACCGCGCTGCCGCTGCCCCTGGACGTGATCTGCTCGGCACTCCAGATCGACGACATCACCCTGGAGTCGGTACAGCTCGTCCAGCACACCCAGCCGGCCCCGGCCCCGCACCTGCCCGAACAGTCGCTGGCCGCCCGCGCCTACCGGGAGCTGCCGGACGGCACCGCCACCCCCGGGCTGCGGCTGACCTGGGTGGCGCTCAAGCTCGACCCGGAGCGCGCCGCGGCCGCCGTCCGGGCCCGCGGCGGCGGCGAGGAGGGCGCCCGCAAGGCGCTGCAACGGGTGACCGACCAGCTGGCCGGGCGGCTCAACAGCGCCGGGTTCAACGCGACCGTGCTGGACGAGCGCGAGCTGATCGCCGCGCTGGCCATCTCCACCTGCGCCAACCCGCTCGCGGTGGCCGGGCGCCAGGGCACCGGCAGCGGCGGCGGGACCACCCGCCGCACCCAGGAGGGCAGCCGGTTCTGGCGGATCGACGACCGCTGGCACAGCACCTACTGGATCTCCCGCTGGCCGCAGCTCAGCCGCCCCGGCGGCTCGCCCGGCCGGATCGCCGCGCCCGACCTGGTCAACCTGGTCACCGGCTCCCCCGCGCTGGCCAGCACCTTCAGCCTGACCGCCGGGCGCGGCACCGGCGGCTCGGTGACCGTCAGCGGGCACCTGCGGGTGACCGGGCGCAGCGAGAGCGAGGTGACGCAGGTCGGCCGCCAGGTGGAGGCTCGGGCGCAGGGCGCCGGACTCGGCCTGGTCCGGCTCGACCTGGAACAGGCCCCCGGGGTGCTCGCCACCCTGCCGCTGGGAGGAGCGTCCTGATGGCGTACCAGACCTATCCGGCCCCCGGCCCGCAGCACGGCACCGAACGGCCCCGGGCGCGGTCCCGGATCCTGCCCGGCTTCGGACTGCGCGGCCCGCGCCGGGAGAAGCACGTGCTCGACGCCTCGGACCTCGGGGCGCTGGCCTTCCCGGTCGGCGACGACGGCGTGGTGATCGGCGTCGACCCGCAGGGGCTGCCCGCGGTGCTCGGCCTGTTCCGGCCCAGCGCGTACGACCTGGTGCTGGTCGGCGGCGTGTGGACGGCGCAGGTCGTCGCGCTGCGGGCGGCCGCGATCGGCGCCCGGGTCGCGGTGGAGACCGCGCGCGGGCAGCTGTGGGGCCCGCTGGCGCAGGCCGCGGGCGGCGGGCAGCCGTGCGTGACGGTCCACCAGGTCGGCCGACTCGGCCCGCAGGGCGCCTCGGTGGCCTCGCCGGTCCTGGTGGTGCGCGACCTCGGCGCCCGCCCGCCGCGCAGCCGGCTCTCCGCCACGCCCTGGCAGACCACCCTGACCCTGCTGCCGTACCTGGGGCCGAACGCGGCCCGGGTGCTCAACGCGGCCGACCTGGTGGGCGTGCAGCGGATCTCCCCGCAGGAGGCGGAACTGACCGGCCGGGTGCTGTCGCTCCCGCCGGAGGACGTCGCCGCGCTGCCCACCCTCGGCGACGACCTCACGCTGTGGGCCACCCGGGTGCGGCGCCAGTACGTGCGGGCCGTGGCCGGGCAGGCCGAGCAGCAGGTTCTCGGCGGTCCGCGCCGGATGGACTGAGCGGCGGCGCCGGGCCCGGGGGGCCGCTCCGGATCCGACGCCGCCTTCAACGGGGGTTGCCGCACGGCCTAGTCTTTGATGCGGTAACGGCACCGCTGAACAAGCGGCGGCGAACACGAGGGAGCCCTAGTGAGCAGCGATCGGGACGGCGTCTACGTCGGCGACAACGCGGCAGAGGACGACGACGACTGGTCCGACGCGCCCGACTACACTCCCCCGTCCTGGTACGTGCAGACGGACGCCTCGGCGGCACCGGCACCGGCACCGGCACCGGCACCGGCGGTGCAGGCTCCGGCAGTTCAGGCTCCGACGGCGGTGCAGGATCCGCAGGCCGCCGCTCCGGCGCCGGTGCCCGCCCGGACTCCGGCCCCGACGCCGGCTCAGGCGCCCGTACCCGCACAGCCCGTACCCGCGCAGCCCGTCCAGGCCGAGGCGCAGCACGTCCCGTTCCCGGCGTCCGCCCCTGCCCAGGTCCCCGCCCCCGCCCCGGCGTTCGAGCAGCCGCCGGCCGTCGTCCCGGGCTGGCCGGCGCAGGCCCCGGCGCAGCCGCAGCCCACCCCGGCCGCGCAGCCGCCGTACCCGGCCCCGGCCTCGCCGCCGGCGCAGCCCGCCCAGCCGGTCCCGCCGCAGCCGTACCCGCAGCACCTGCCCCCGCAGCAGCCGCTGCCGCCGCAGGACCCGCAGCCCGCCGCCGCGTGGTCCGCCCAACAGGCCGCCGCCCAGCCGCAGCCCGCGCAGCCGCAGCAGCCGGCCCCGCAGCCCGCGCCGGTGGATCCGCGCCAGGGCGGCTGGCCGCAGCCCCCCGCCTACCCGCAGTCGGCCCAGCCCCAGCCGCACGAGTACCGGCCGTTGCTGCCGGGCTCGCCGCACGAGCAGTCCGGCGGGGTGCAGCCGTGGCCGCCGCAGAGCGCCGCCGCGCCGCCGCCGGTCGCGTTCCCGCACTCCGCCGCCCCGCAGCCGCCCGTGGCGCACGGTGCGCCGCTCGGCTACACCGCCGCGGTCGAGCTGTCCTCGGACCGGCTGCTGCGCAGCCAGCCCAAGCAGCAGCGCCAGCAGCCGCGGTTCCAGTTCGGCGGCAAGGCGGCGGCCGCCGAGAAGTCGCGCAAGCTGGAGATCATCCGC
Organism: Kitasatospora sp. NPDC094016; assembly: GCF_040304045.1. NCBI lineage: Bacteria > Bacillati > Actinomycetota > Actinomycetes > Kitasatosporales > Streptomycetaceae > Kitasatospora > Kitasatospora sp. NPDC094016. The sequence continues at coordinate 44,750 of NZ_JBEOUK010000052.1, read as the reverse complement.
ACCCCGGTGCTGAGCTGCTACCGGATCGCCGTGATCAGCCTCAAGGGCGGGGTCGGCAAGACCACGACCACCACCGCGCTCGGCGCGACCCTGGCCAGCGAGCGCCAGGACAAGGTGATCGCGATCGACGCCAACCCGGACGCCGGCACCCTGGGGCGCCGGGTCAAGCGCCAGACCGGCGCGACCATCCGCGACCTGGTGACGGCCATCCCGCACCTGCGCAGCTACATGGACATCCGTCAGTTCACCTCGCAGGACCTCAACTCGGGCCTGGAGATCCTGGCGAACGACGTCGACCCGGCGGTCTCGACCACGTTCAACGACTCGGACTACCGCCAGGTCATCGACGTGCTGGGCCGCCAGTACCCGATCATCCTGACCGACTCCGGCACCGGCCTGCTGTACAGCGCGATGCGCGGGGTGCTGGACCTCGCCGACCAGCTGATCATCGTCTCCACCCCCAGCGTGGACGGCGCCTCCAGTGCCTCGACCACCCTGGACTGGCTCTCCGCGCACGGCTACGCGGACCTGGTGCAGCGCAGCATCACGGTGGTCTCCGGGGTGCGCGAGACCAGCAAGCTGATCAAGGTCGAGGACATCGTCGCGCACTTCCAGACCCGCTGCCGCGGGGTGATCGTGGTGCCGTTCGACGAGAGCCTGGCGGCCGGCGCCGAGGTCAACCTCGACATGATGCGGCCCAAGGTCCGCGAGGCCTACTTCGAGCTGGCCACCCTGGTCGGCGAGGACATCGTGCGGGCCCAGCAGGCCGCCGCCCAGCAGTCCGGGTGGCAGCAGCAGGCGCAGGCGACGCCGTACCCGCCGCAGCCCCAGCCTTATCCAGGTCAGGCGGGTCAGGCCGCTCAGCCCGCCCCCGGGGCGCCGTGGGCACCGCAGCCCGGCCAGGCCCCGCCGCCACCACCGGGCTACGGCTACCCGCAGCAGCCGCCCGCCCCCACGGCCTGGCCGCAGCCGGGCGTCCAGCAGCAGCCGGCCCCGCAGCCGGGCCCGGGCTACGGCTACCCGCCCGCCCAGGGCCAGCCGCCGCAGCCCGCCCCGCCGTCCCCGCCGGACGGCTACCAGCCGCCGCCCGGCTACGGACACCCGCAGCAGCCCCCGCAGTGACGCCGAAGGGCCCGCCGACCAGGCGGGCCCTTCCCCGTGCTGCGGCGGTGCTCAGACGCCGTCGGTCAGCTCGCGGGCCTGCTTGACGTCGTCGGCCATCCGGTCGAGCAGCGCGTCGATGGAGTCGAACTTCTCCATCCCGCGCAGGTAGGCCAGGAAGTCCACGGCCACGTGCAGCCCGTACAGGTCCAGGCCGACCCGGTCGATGGCGTACGCCTCGACGGTGCGGGCGGTGCCGTCGAAGGTCGGGTTGGTGCCGACCGAGATGGCGGCGGGCATGCGCTCGCCGTCGGCGGTCAGCCAGCCCGCGTACACGCCGTCGGCCGGGATCGCGCTGTGCGGCACGGTCTCGACGTTGGCGGTGGGGTAGCCGAGCTCGCGGCCGCGCTGCGCGCCGCGCACCACCACGCCCTCGACCCGGTGCGGGCGGCCCAGCACCTCGCCGGCGCCGGCCATGTCGCCGGTCTCGACCAGCCGCCGGGTCAGGGTGGAGGAGAACGGCTCGCCGGCCCCGGCGGCGCCGCTCACCTGGAGGTCGACGACCTCGACGTCGAAGCCGGCCGAGCGGCCCAGCTCGCCGAGCAGCGCGACGTCCCCGGCGGCCCGGTGGCCGAAGCGGAAGTTGGGGCCCTCGATGACGGCCCGGGCGTGCAGGGCGTCGACCAGGACCTGCTGGACGAAGGTCTCCGGCGACTCCTGGGACAGCTCCGGGGTGAACGGCAGCACCAGCACCGCGTCCACGCCGAGGCCCGCGATCAGCTCGGCGCGGCGCGCCTGCGGGGCGAGCAGCGGCGGGTGGCTGCCCGGGCGGATGACCTCGCGCGGGTGCGGGTCGAAGGTCACCACCACCGCGGGGAGACCGAGTTCGCGGGCCCGCTCGACCGCCCGACCGATGATCAGCTGATGCCCGCGGTGCACCCCGTCGAACGAGCCGATGGTGACGACGCTGCGTCCCCAGTCAGCGGGGATCTCCTCCAGGCCACGCCAGCGCTGCACCCTGACCGCTCCTTGTTCCGTACGGCGCGTACCCTCTGTACGCTCAAACGCTCAAACCCGAACCCCTATAGCGTGCCATGCTCCTGCTCCGGCACCGGAATACGGGTTGGGCGCACCGGCGGGTTCACGGCCCGCCCGGGCGCGGTCCGCTCGGCCTCGGCGGCCGCGTACTGCGGGTCGCGGCCGGCGGCCACCAGGGCCCGCATCCGGGCCAGCCCGGGCCCGTCCGGCGCGGTCGGGGCGGCGTCCCGCGGCCACTGGACGAGCAACTGCGCGAACGCCGCCGAGCGACCGGCCCAGCGCACCAGCAGTTCGTCCGCGCCCGGCAGGGCGGGCGTCGCCCGGGCCAGCACCGCGCGGGCCCGGGCCGGATTCTCGGCCGCGCAGTGCTCGGCCAGCCGCTCCACGGCCGCGGTCAGCACCGCCGGGTCGGTCTCGATGGCGAGCAGGGTGTCCAGCAGTTCGCAGCGCAGCGCGTCCGCCGCCGGGTCGGCCACCGGGACGGACAGCACCTGGGCGAACGGCCGCCGCACGCCCGCCGTCCGGGCGGCCAGCGCGCCGCCGAGCAGCACCCGCAGCTCCAGCCGGGCGGCCGGGCCGCCGGTCGCGGCTCGCTCCAGGCGGCGGCCCAGGTAGTCGACGGCGACCGGGCCGGCCAGTGCCGGGTGCTCGCGCAGCAGCCGGGCGGCCAGTTCGGCGCCCCGCCGGGTGGCCACCGGGGTGCGGGCGTCGGCGAGCATCCGCAGGGTCTCGGCGGCGGCCGCGCCGGGGACCGCCAGCCGGTCGGCGAGCGCGGCCAGGACGGGTTCCGGGTCGCTCTCCAGGGCGGGGGCCAGCGCCCTGGGGGTGAGGAAGGCGTCGCCGCCCGCCCGGTGCAGGGCCAGCGCGGCGGGGAGGTGCTCGGCCCTGGTCGCCGGGTCGCCGACCAGCAGGGCGAGGGCGGCGCCGTGCAGGCCCGGTTCGTCCTCGCGGGCGAGCAGGGTCAGCGCGGTGAACCGCAGCAGTCCGGCGGCGGCGCCGACGGCGTGCGGGGCGGCGTGCAGGGCGTGCACGGCGGCGGCGACGTGCCGCTCGGGCCGCCCGTCGTGGCTCCAGCGGTCCACCGCCCGGCAGAGCGCGGAGGGCTCCTCGGCGGCGAGCACGGTGAGCAGCGCGTCCGCTCTCGGGTGCGCGGCGTCGGCCAGGGCGTCGGCCAACTCGTCCAGGGCGAGCCGGCGGTGGGCGTGCAGCAGGTCGTGGGCGAGGTCGGCGACGGTGTGCCCGGGGCGGCCGGGCAGGCCGCGCGGATCGTCGAACCAGGCGCAGAGCAGCGGGAACACCGCGACGGGGGCGGCGCGCAGCCGCTCGGCCACCGCGCCGAGGAACGGCTGCCCGGGCCCGTCGGCGGCCACCAGGCGTCGTAGCAGGGCGAGTTCGGCCTCGGCGGGCAGGCCGAGGCCGGTCCAGAACGCCGGGCCGAACGCGCCGAGTCCGTCGGCCGGGAGAACGTCCAACCCGCCCTCGGCGACCGCCCGTTCGGCGATCCGACCGGCCAACTGGTCGAGCAGCGCCAGGTGTTCGGACGGATCGGGGCTGGCGGCCAACCCGGCGGTGAGCAGCCGGCCCGCCCACCAGGCCGGTTCGCTGCCGGGCGGGCGCAGGTCCAGGGCGCGCCAGAGCCGGTGCAGCCACGGGTCCAGGGCGGGTGCGCCCCAGGTCTCGGCCAGTCGGCGCAGCGCGGCGGCGACCGGGCCGATCCGGTGCCGGGGAACGCTGCGCGGGGGGCCCTGAGCAGGCGCGCCCTCCAGTCCGTTCGCGGGTGAGGAGGGCGTGTCCGCGGCCTCGCCGAGCAGCAGCCGCAGCGCGGCGTCCAGGTCCAGGTGCAGGCCCTGCAGCCAGTCCGCGAACTCCCCGTGCGCGAACCGGAATCCGGGCCCGGCCGGGACGAACAGGCCCTCGGCGAGGACGGCCGTGGCCCAGCCGCCCGTCGCCGGGAACAGCTCCTCGAAGGCGGCCCGGCCCAGCCCGCCCGGCCCGGCGCCGAGCATCCGCCGGGCCGCCTCGTGCACCCGTCCGGCCACCGCGGCCGCCAGCCGCCGCACCCGCCCGTGGGAGGGCCCGGCCGGGCGGGCGGAGCTCCGGCGGTGGGCGCCCGGGCGGCGCTGCCGGCCGTCCTCGGCCAGCCGCCCGGCCACCCGCAGGCAGCGCAGGTCCAGGTAGGCGGCGAACAGTTCGCCCCGGCGGGCCGGCTCCCCGCGCAGGCCCTCCGCCCACAGCTCGCCGGCCAGCCGGACGGCCAGCGGGTGCCGCGCGTCGGCGTCGGCCGGCCAGCCCGGCGGCAGCCCGTAGCGGCGGCGCACCCGCTCGGCCGCCTCGGCGGGGAGCGGGCCGAGCCGGTGCCCGGCGAGGCTGGGGGCGCCGGGGCCGCCGCCGTCCATCCGGACGGTGGGGGCGCTGGCCAGGTCGCCGCCTGGCTCCGGCGGGTCCGGGTACCGGGCGGGGCCGGTGCCGCTGCCCCACTTCTCGGCCGCCAGCCGCACCCAGGCCTCCTCGCCGCAGGCGGTCAGCAGCCGCGCCCCGCAGCCGGTCAGCCAGTCCCCCGCGCCGCGCAGCCAGCGCGGGTCCAGCGGCGCCGGGGCCTCCTCGGGGCCGTCCAGGATCACCAGCAGCGGCCGCCCGGCCGCCGCGCACAGTGCCGCCACCGGTTCCGGCGCGGGCGCCGGGATGCCCAGCTCGGCCGCGACGGCGGCCAGGGCCCGTTCCACCGGGGCGGCGAGCGAGCGGTCCTCGGCGCGCAGGTCGGCGCCGCGCAGCCAGAGGGTGGGCAGCGGCCGGGCGCCGCCGGCGCGGCGGGCGGCGAGGGCCGCGAGTTCGGTGGAGCGCCCGCTGCCGGGGGCGCCGACCAGGGCGGTGACGGTGGCCTGCGGCTCGTCCCCGGCCAGTCCGTCGGGCCGGTCGACGCGGTCGGCGGCGAGCCCGGCGACCCGGTCCGGGCCGGCTCCGGCGGCGGCCAGCTGGGCGGCGGTCAGCCGCAGCACGCCGGCCAGGTTGAGCGCGGGCCCGTAGCCGGGCACGGCCGCGCCGTTGCGCGCCAGCAGTTCGGCCAGCACCGGGGCGACCGCGACCGCGCCGCCGCCGGCCGGCACCGCCGGGAGCGCGCCGCCGTGCTGCGGCCCGCGCAGCGCGGGCACGGCCAGGGCCACCACGGCGCCGCTGCGGGCGTCCAGCACCGGCGAACCGGCCGGCACCGCGACGCCGGCGACCACCGGCGGGTCGAGCAGCAGCACCCCGCCGACCCCGCCGACCCCGCCGCACCCGGCCCCGGCGGCACCGAGCAGACCGCAGCGCAGCGCCACCACCCGCCCGTCCTCGCCGGCCAGCGCGGGCAGCAACACCTCGCGCCCGGCCCCGAGGGCCGCGACGGGCAGCGGCGGCACGGGCAGCCCGCCGACCGCGTCGGTGCGCAGCAGGGCGAGCCCGTGCTCGGGCAGCGGCAGTACGGCGTCAGGGCCCAGCACCCTGGTCTGCCCGCCGGGGGTGTGCAGGACGATCCGGTCCAGGCCGGTGACGCTCTCGTGGGCGGTGAGGACGGTGCCCTGCGGGTCGGCGACGAACCCTAAGCCGTGCAGTCGCCCGTTGAGGTCGCGGATCCGCAGCAGGTACCGCCCCGGGTCTCCCGCCACGCCGTCGCCGTCCAGGAATCCCGGCATTCGCACTGCCCTCCCCGCAGGCCGGACGGCCCGGGGGCGGGCTCGTCACGGCGACCTGCTCGCCGCCGGGGAGCCTGCCCGCCAGGGAGGCGGCCCCACCGCGCCTGCGCCGCTCACCACGGGCGTTCACCTCGCGCGCTCCCCCGGGCGGGTGACGCCTACCCCGCCGGAACGAACCCCCCGACCTCGCCGGAACACCCCCGAACGAGCGAAGCACCTCCCGGTACACCCCCCGAACGGGCGAAACCCCCGCCGGAAGACTCCCGACGGAGGTTGCGCGTGCGCTGCGGGGCGTCAGCCGACGAAGACCGCGACCGGCTTCGCCTGCCCGCCCGTCTCCTCGACCAGCGCGAGGAAGCGCCCGTCCGGCCCGAACACCGCGATCGGCCCGTCCACGCCCAGCCCGGGCGCCTTGAGCCGGGCGCCGTGCGACAGCTTCTCCGCCGCCGACTCGTCCAGGTCCCAGCGCGGGAAGGCGGCGGCCGCGGCCTCCCCGATCGGCAGCACCTGCAGCCCCGTCGGGGACTCGCCGGTGACCGCGGCCTCCAGCTGCTCCAGGGTGTGCGCCGACTCCACCGAGTACGGCCCGACCCTGGTGCGCCGCAGCGCGGTGAGGTGGCCGCCGACGCCGAGCCCGGCGCCCAGGTCGCGGGCCAGCGCCCGGATGTAGGTGCCGGAGGAGCACTCGACGGTCACGTCCAGGTCGATCACCGGCGTGCCGTCCTCGGCGAGCGCCGCGCGCTGCCCGTGCACGGTGAAGGAGTGGATCGTGGTGGGCCGGGCCGCGAGCTCGAAGTCCTCGCCCTCGCGCACCCGCGCGTACGACCGCTTGCCGTCGATCTTGATCGCGCTGACCTTGGAGGGCACCTGCATGATCTCGCCGGTGAGCGCGGCGATCCCGGCGTCGATCGCCTCCCTGGTCACCGCGTCGGCCGGAGCGGACGCGGTGACCTCGCCCTCCCGGTCGTCGGTGACGGTGGTCTGGCCGAGCCGGATGGTCGCCTCGTACGTCTTGGCGGTGAGCATCAGGTGGCCGAGCAGCCGGGTGGCCCGCTCGACGCCGATCACCAGTACGCCGGTGGCCATCGGGTCGAGCGTGCCGGCGTGCCCGACCTTCCGCGTCCCGGCCAGCCATCGCAGCTTGGCGACGACCCCGTGGGAGGTGATGCCCTCGGGCTTGTCGACGATCACCAGGCCGTCCGGGCCGGTGCCTTTGCGCTTCATCAAGTTCTTTCTCTAAAAAGCGGTCAAGAGATGATCAACGTACCGGTCGCAGCGCGCTCCGGAACCGTTCGACCACCGCGGCCACGTCCTCCCGGGCGCTGAACCCGGCCGCGAAGACGTGCCCACCGCCACCCAGCTCGGCGCAGGCGGCGGCGACGTCCACCGCGCCCTTGGAACGCGAGGAGCCCCGCAGCGTGCCGTCCGGGTCCTGCTTGAGCACCAGCGCCACCTCGGCCTCGGCCGGGCGGCGCAGGATGTCGATCAGCCCCTCGATCTCCTCGACCGTGACGCTGAACAGCACCAGGTCCTGGTACGGCACCCAGGTCCATACCAGGCCCAGCCCGCCGGCCGCGTCCGGCTCGTAGACGGCCCGGTCGAGCGCGCCCGCGAGCACCTTGAGGTAGCCGAAGGAGGAGGTGTCCCACAGCTGCCGGGAGATCAGGTCGTGCCGGATGCCGGTGGCCAGCAGCCGCCCGGCGAGTTCGTGGGTGGCGGGCGTGGTGGCCCGGTACTTGAACGAACCGGTGTCGGTGGCGACGCCGGTGTACAGGCAGGTGGCCAGGTCCTGGTCGAGTTCGACGCCGAGCCGGCGCAGCAGTTCGTCGACCAGGACGGCGGTGGCCGGCGCGGTCGGGTCGATCAGCTGGTGGGTGCCGAAGCCCGGATTGGAGGCGTGGTGGTCGAACACCACCAGCACCGGCGCGGCGAAGGCCTTGCCGTGCAGCAGGCCGAGCCGGCTCTCCGCGGCCACGTCGAAGCAGAGCACCAGCTCGGGGACGTCCGGCACCTCGGCGGCCGGCACGATCAGCTCCTGGCCGGGCAGGAAGGCCAGCGACTCGGGCACGATCTGCGGGTCGTCGCCGAAGGAGACCCGCACCCGCTTGCCGAGCCCGCGCAGCGCCAGCGCGGCCGCCAGCGAGGAGCCCAGGGCGTCGCCGTCCGGGCAGATGTGGCAGATCAGGTCGATCGAACGGGCCCGCCCGATCTCCGCCACCACCTGCTGCCAGAGCAGCTCGAAACCGCTCTCCTCGGTGCGCGGCCCCGGGAGCGCCACGAGGGCGTCCTCCACCGTGCTGGTGGAGGACGCCCCCGTGGTCGAACCGGCTCGCGAGGCGGCCTTCGCCGGCTCACCCGCCATGACTACTCGTCCTCGTCGTCACGCTCGGCCGCCGGAACCTTGTACGGGTCCGCCTCGCCGGCGTAGGTCGCGCCCGCGGCGGTGGTGCGCACCGCCGCGTCGATGGCCTTGGCCCGGTCGAGCAGGTCGTCGATGTTCCGGGCGTTGTCCGGCAGCGCGTCCGCGACGAAGGTCAGCGTCGGGGTGAAGCGCACCCCGATCTTGCCGACCTCGGAGCGGATGACGCCCTTGGCGCTCTCCAGCGCGGCGGCCGTGGCCTCGCGCTCGGTCTCGTCGCCGAAGACGGTGTAGAAGACGGTGGCCTCGCGCAGGTCCCCGGTCACCCGGGTGTCGGTGATGGTCACGAACCCCAGTCGCGGGTCCTTGATCCGCCGCTCCAGGGTCTGGGCGACGACCACCTGGATGCGGTCGGCGAGCTTGCGCGCCCTTGCGGTGTCGGTCACGTTGCCTCCTCGTGCAGTGGGTCCGGCATTCGGGTGAGCTACGCACCCTTCGGGGCCCACGCCCCAAAGTACCGGCCCGCGCCCGGCCTTGCGGGCGCTCTGGGTCCTGATCCGTGTGAGAACGGCGACTTCCGCCGACCGTCTCCACGGCTCTCATTCGTCGTCGTCGTTGTGGTACCTCCTCCTCGCGGAGAGGAGCTGCACCTCGGGGCGGCCGGCGACCAACCGCTCACAGCTGTCCAGGATCTCGGTGACGTACCCGGCATCGCCGGCCACCACCGCGAGGCCGATCTCGGCCCTGCGGTGCAGATCCTGGTTCCCGGTCTCGGCAGCGCACACGCTGTACTTGCGCTGCAGTTCGGCCACGATGGGCCGCACGATCGAACGCTTCTCCTTGAGCGAGTGGACGTCGCCCAGCAGCAGGTCGAAGGTGAGTGTTCCCACGAACATGTATGACAGGTCTCGCCGACCTGGAAGGCCTCGGGGGGCAGCCCGGAACCGGGCTGCGGGTGAACTACCCCGGACCCTACACAGCGAGACCGGGGCCGGTCGACGGAAATACCACCCGTCGACCGGCCCCGGCTTTCACCGACTACGAACGCGGCTTCTCGCGCATCTCGTAGGTCTCGATGATGTCCTCGACCTTGATGTCGTTGAACGACCCCAGGGTGACACCGGCCTCGAAGCCCTCGCGGACCTCGGTCGCGTCGTCCTTGAAGCGGCGCAGACCCTCGATGGTGAGGCTCTCCGCCACGACCTTGCCGTCGCGGATGAGGCGGGCCTTGGCGTTGCGGCGCAGCAGGCCCTCGCGGACGATGACACCCGCGATGTTGCCGAACTTGGAGGAGCGGAACACCTCGCGGATCTCCGCGGAGCCGAGGCGCACCTCCTCGTACTCGGGCTTGAGCATGCCCTTGAGGGCGTTCTCGATCTCCTCGATCGCCTGGTAGATGACCGAGTAGTACCGGACGTCCACGCCTTCCTTGTCGGCCGCGGTACGCGCACGGCCTTCGGCGCGCACGTTGAAGCCGATGATGATGGCGTCCGAACCCATCGCCAGGTTGACGTCGGACTCGGTGATCGCACCCACACCGCGGTGCAGGATGCGGAGCTCGACCTCCTCGCCCACGTCCAGCTTGACGAGGGCGTCCTCGAGGGCCTCGACCGAACCGGAGACGTCACCCTTGATGATGAGGTTGAGCTGCTCGATCTCGCCGGCGGCGATGGCCTTGTCCAGGTCCTCCAGGGACACCCGGACCCGACGCTGCGCGAAGGCGGCGTTGCGGTCGCGGGCCGAGCGCTTCTCGGCGATCTGACGGGCGGTGCGGTCCTCGTCGACGACGATGAAGCTGTCGCCGGCGCGGGGCACCGAGGTCAGACCGAGCAGCAGCACCGGGCGGGACGGGCCGGCCTCGGCGAGGCTGTTGCCGTTCTCGTCCAGCATCGCGCGGACGCGGCCGTAGGCGTCGCCGACCACGATCGAGTCACCGACGCGGAGGGTACCGCGCTGCACGAGCACGGTCGCCATGGCGCCGCGGCCCTTGTCGAGGTGGGCCTCGATGGCGATACCCTGCGCGTCCTGCTCGGGGTTGGCCCGCAGGTCGAGCGAGGCGTCCGCGGTGAGGACCACGGCCTCCAGCAGCTGCTCGATGTTGAGGCCCTGGCGCGCGGAGATGTCGACGAACATGGTGTCGCCGCCGTACTCCTCGGCCACCAGACCGAACTCGGTCAGCTGACCGCGGACCTTGGTCGGGTCCGCGCCCTCGACGTCGATCTTGTTGACGGCGACCACGATCGGCACACCCGCGGCCTTGGCGTGGTTCAGCGCCTCGACCGTCTGCGGCATGACACCGTCGTTGGCCGCGACCACCAGGATCGCGATGTCGGTGGACTTGGCACCACGGGCACGCATGGCGGAGAACGCCTCGTGACCCGGGGTGTCGAGGAAGGTGATCGGGCGCTGCTCGCCGTTCACCTCGGTGACGACCTGGTAGGCACCGATGTGCTGGGTGATGCCACCGGCCTCGCCGGCCACCACGTTGGACTTGCGGATGGCGTCCAGCAGGCGGGTCTTACCGTGGTCGACGTGACCCATGACGGTGACGACCGGCGGGCGCGGGGCCAGCTGGTCCTCGTCGCCCTCGTTCGCACCGAAGTCGATGTCGAACGACTCCAGCAGCTCGCGGTCCTCGTCGTCGCGGCTGACGATCTCCAGGATGAAGCCCATCTCGCCGGCCAGCAGCTCGAGGGTCGCGTCGGAGACCGACTGCGTCGCGGTGACCATCTCACCGAGGTTGAACATGACGGAGACGAGCGCGGCCGGGTTGGCGTTGATCTTCTCCGCGAAGTCCATCAGCGAGGCGCCGCTCGACAGGCGAACGGTCTGGCCGTTGCCGCGAGGCAGCATCACACCGCCGACGGACGGGGCCTGCATGGCCTCGTACTCCTGGCGCTTCGCCCGCTTCGACTTGCGGCCACGCGCCGGGCGACCGCCCGGGCCACGACCGAAGGCGCCCTGCGTGCCACCACGGGCACCCGGGCCGCCGGGACGACCACCGAAACCACCGGGACGCGGGCCGAAGCCGCCGCCGCCACCGGGGGCACCGCCACCGGGACGCGGACCGCCGAAGCCGCCGCCACCGGCCGGACGCGAGCCCGGACCGGCCGGACGACCCTGGAAGCCCGGACGGGCGCCACCGGCACCCGGACCACCCGGACGGCCACCGGGGCCACCGGGGCCACGGCCGCCGGGGCCCGGACGCGGGCCCGGAGCCGGACGCTGCGGCATCATGCCCGGGTTCGGGCGCGGCATGCCGGACGGGGACGGGGCGCCGGGGCGCGGGCCGGCCGGACGCGGCATGCCGTCGGGACGCGGACGGTCGCCACCGGGACGCGGGGCGCCACGGTCGGCGCCGGGAGCACCGGCGGGACGCGGACGGTCGCCACCCGGACGCGGGGCGCCACGGTCAGCGCCGGGAGCACCGGCGGGACGCGGACGGTCGCCACCCGGACGCGGGGCGCCACGGTCGGCACCGGGAGCACCGGCGGGACGCGGACGGTCGCCGCCCGGACGCGGACGGTCGCCGCCCGGGGCGCCCTGACCGGCCGGACGCGCACCCGGCGCGCCCTGACGGCGGTCGCCGGGGCGGGCCATACCGGTCGCGCTGCCCGAGGTGAACGGGTTGTTGCCCGGACGCGGGCCGGCCGGACGCGGGCCCGGACGGGCACCGCCGGCGGCGGGACCGGCCGGACGCGAGGCCTGCGGGGCCTGCGGGGCCGACGGAGCCTGACGCGGGGTGTCACCGGCCGGAGCCGGCGAGGAGAACTCGGCCGCGGGCGCGGCCGGGGCCGCCGGAGCGGCGGGACGCGCCGCCGGGCGCGGGCCCGGAGTCGGGCCACCCGCCGGCTTCGCGGCGGCGGGGGCCGCCGGGGCGGCGGGCGCGGCCTGGGCCGCAGGGGCCGCGGGAGCCGCGGCCGGGGTGGGACGGGGACCAGGGGTCGCGCTGGGGCGCGGACCCGGGGTCGGAGCACCCGGCTTGGGTGCACCCGCGGCGGCGGAACCACCCGCGGGCTGGGGCGCCGCGCTCTTGCGCGGGCCCGGCTTGGCAGCGGAACCACCACCGGTGGGGGCCACACCAAGCGCGTCAGTCAGCTTGCGTACGACCGGCGCCTCGATCGTCGAGGACGCCGAACGGACGAACTCACCGAGCTCGGTGAGCTTGGCCATGACGGCCTTGCTCTCCAAGCCAAGCTCCTTGGCGAGTTCATAAACCCGGACCTTAGCCACTTCACTCCTGTCTATGAGTCCGGGGTGTCTCGTCCGCCGGACCGTCGCTACTTCATGGGCGTACCCATCGCGTACTCATCGCGTACTCATCGAGAGCTCATCGCAATCTCGACCTACTTCCACATCGCGAGGTACCTGACTGGTGGCACGGCACGCGGCTGCCCGCGAACCGTGCTTGTTGCGGTGGTTCTCCCGCCGCACTGAGCGGCGGCCGTCACGGGCGTCGCCCCACCGGGCGGCCTGAGGGACTCAGGGCTCCGGGGTGTCGACGGTCCGCTCCCCGATGAACTCGCGGAGCCGCTCCGTGTCGAGCGTCCCCTGGAGGCGGAAGGCCCGGGGAAACGCCCGACGGCGGACCGCGAGGTCGAGGCAGGCCGGATCGGGGTGCAGGTGAGCGCCCCGGCCCGGCAGTGCGCCACGGGGGTCGGGGACGCAGACGCCCTCGACCGCCGTGACACGCAACAGCTGGTGCTTGGCCGCTCGCTTGCGGCAGCCCACGCAGGTGCGTTCCGGGCGTGCTCGGACGTGCGTCCGGCCAGACGAAGGCAAGTCTACCCCTCCGAAGGGACATGGCGCCGCCCCGCCGATCCCGGGCGGAACGGCGGGGGGCTTTGACGGGGCGAACGGCCGGTCAGCGCCGCACTCAGCGGTCGGTGTCCCGACCGCCGTCCTCGGGCTGGCCCTCGGTGTCCGGCCGGATGTCGATCCGCCAGCCGGTGAGGCGGGCGGCGAGGCGGGCGTTCTGCCCCTCCTTGCCGATCGCCAGCGACAGCTGGTAGTCCGGCACGATCACCCGGGCGGACCGCTGCGCCAGGTCGACGATCTCCACGCTGGTCACCCGTGCGGGGGACAGCGCCGCGGCGACCATCTCCCGGGGGTCCTCCGACCAGTCGACGATGTCGATCTTCTCGCCGTGCAGCTCGCCCATCACCGCGCGCACCCGGCTGCCCATCGGGCCGATGCAGGCGCCCTTGGCGTTCAGCCCGGCCCGGCGCGACCAGACCGCGATCTTGGTGCGGTGGCCGGCCTCACGGGCGATCGCGGCGATCTCCACGCTGCCGTCCGCGATCTCCGGGACCTCCAGCGCGAACAGCTTCTTCACCAGGCTCGGGTGCGTGCGCGACAGCGTCACCGAGGCCCCGCGCACACCGCGGCGCACCGCCACGACGTAGCACTTCAGCCGGGTGCCGTGCCGGTAGTCCTCGCCCGGGACCTGCTCCTGCGGCGGCAGGATGGCCTCCAGCTTGCCGATGTCGACCAGCACGTTCTTCGGGTCGTTGCCCTGCTGGACGACACCGGTGACGATGTCGCCCTCCTTGCCCGCGTACTCACCGAAGGTCTGGTCGTCGGCGGCGTCGCGCAGGCGCTGCATCATCACCTGGATGCCGATGCTGGACGCGATCCGGCCGAAGCCGTTCGGGGTGTCGTCGAACTCCTTGGGCTCGACGCCCTCGTCCAGCTCGGCCGGGTCCTCCGTCGCCCACACGGTGACGTGGCCGGACTTGCGGTCCAGGTGCACCCGGGCGCGGCGGCGCGAGCCCTCGGTGCGGTGGTACGCGGTGAGGAGGGCGGACTCGATGGACTCGACCAGCAGGTCGAAGGGGATGTTCTTCTCGTTGACCAGCGTGCGCAGGGCACTCATGTCGATGTCCACGGCTACGCCTCCTCGTCTTTTTTCGTCACGTTCGTCATGGTCCGGGCGGTGCGCAGGTCACAGCGCACCGTCGTCCCCCTCCTCGGAGGCGTCGTCGTCCGCGTAGTCCGCGGCCTCGTCGAGGAGCTTGTCGTCCTTGCGGTTGAACTCGACCTGCACGCGCGCCCGGTCCACCTCGGCGTACGCCAGCCGGCGCTCCTTCGGACGGCCGCGGCCCTTCACCGGCTGCACCTCGACCAGCGCGCCGTCCTCGTCCGCCTCCAGCACCCGGGCGACGATCTCCCCGCCGTCGACCAGGTGGATCTTGGCCAGTCGGCCCTCCGCGCGACGCCAGTGCCGGGGCAGGTCCAGCGAACGCTCGGCGCCCGGCGAACCGACCTCCAGCAGGTAGGGCTCGTCGCCCATCAGGTCCGACTCGTCCAGAGCCTCACCGACCACCCGGCTGAACTCGGCGATGGCGTCCATGTCCACGCCGCCGTCGGTGTCGACGTCGATCTGCACCTGGCGGCGGCTGCCGGCCTTGGTGACCTTGACGTCCTCCAGGTCCAGACCGGCCTGCACGGCCAGCGGCTCCAGCAACGCGCGCAGCCGGTCGGTGTGGGTGGTGCTCATCCGGGTGGACTCCTCGGCCGCGTCTGCTGTTGTCAGAAGGTCGCTCCGCGCCCTCCGGCGCCGGTCCGGCGCACACCGGGTCACGGCAGCTCGGCCCAAAGCCTAGCCGGTGAAGCCGCGAACCACCGATTCCGGACCACGCCCGACCGGGCGCACGCCACCCACTGCGAGCAAGCTCACACCCGCTCCCGGGGCGTCCCGGGATCCGAATCCCCGCCCGGAATCGTGGGGATTCTGTAATCATTCACGCCTACGAAGGGCAGGCGGGGAGGCCGCCCTCCCGCACACGCCCCGGAGTGACACCCATGCAGCCGCCCAGCCGACGGACGTTCCTGGCTCTCGGGCTGCTCGCCCTCACCGCCCTCGCCGCCTGCACCGGCTCCCACGGCGGCGACGCCGCGCCCGGCAACCGCGGCCCGCTGCCGAACCCGGACGAACCGGTCATCCTGCGCTCGATCGCCGCCACCGACACCCTGCTGGCCGGCTACGACGCGCTGCTCGCCGGCCCGGGCGGCGCCCAGACCGCCGTGCTGCAGCCGCTGCGGGCCGAGGTGGCCCAGCACCGCGCCGCCCTCGCCTACGGGCTGCCGGCCGCCTCCGTCCCCCCGGCCACACCCTCGACCAGCCCGAGCGGGACACCGAGCGCACCGCCGAGCGGGACAGCGAGCGGCACAGCGAGCGGGGCGCCGAGCGGAACGCCGGTCGGCACCCCCGCCGCGCTCGCCGCACTCGAACGGCAGACCGCCCAGGCCCGCCTCGCCGACCTGGCCGCGGCCCGGCCGCCGCTGGCCCGGCTGCTCGCCTCGGTCGCCGCCTCCGACGTGCTGCACGCCGTCGCCCTCGGCGACACCACCCCGCTGGTCGCCCCGCCCCCGGCCGCCGCCACCCCCACCGAGGCACCGACCGCGCCCCCGAGCGACCAGCCCACCGCTTCCCCCTCCGCCGGCCCGTCGGCCGACCCCACCGCCACCGCGGCGGTGACCGCCCTCCAAGGCGCCCTCGGCGCCGAACACGCCGCCGTCTACGGCTACGGCGTGGTCGGCGCCCGGCTCCCCGAGGACCAGCAGCGCACCGACGCCCGCACCGCCTACGCCGCCCACGAAGCCCGGCGGGACGCCTGGCAGCGGCTGATCGGCTCGCTCGGCGCCACCCCGGCGGCCGCGGCCGCCGGCTACCAGCTCCCGTTCGCCGTCACCGACGCGGCCGGCGCCACCAAGCTCGCCGCCCACCTCGAAACCCGGCTCACCGCCGTCTACGCCGACCTGGTCGCCGCCGTCCCCGGCCCCCAACGGGGCACCGCCGCCGACGCCCTGCGCGACAGCGCCCTGCGCGCCCACCGCTGGGGCGCGGCCGACCCCGCCTTCCCCGGCATCCCCGAGCCCCTCCCCACCCCCTCGGCCACCACTCCCTAGAGCCCGCGGCGCTGACCTGCGGTTTCCCGTTCATGGCCGACAATGGACGGGTAACACCAACGGGGGAGCGTCAACCGGAAGGTCGGCATGTCGGGAGCAGCACCGCAGATCACCGTCCCCGCCTGGCTGGCGCGCGGCGTCGCGGCGAGCGAGGGCGAACCGGGCCGGCAGTGGCTGGCCGGGCTGCCCGCGCGGGTGGCCGCCCACCTGGCGCGCTGGGAGCTCACCCTGGAACGGGTGCTCGACCCCGGCGGCAGCCTGAGCCTGGTCGCCTACGTCCACCGCGACGACCTCTCCCCCGCCGTCCTCAAGACCGGCCTGCGGACCCCCGAGACCGCGCTGGAGCACGCGGCGCTCGCCCACTGGGCCGGGCGTGGGGCCGTCCTGCTGCTGGACGCCGACCCCGCCGAGGGCGTGCTGCTGCTGGAGCGGCTGCACGGCGACATCCCGCTGCGCTCGCTCGCCGAGGCGAAGGCGATGCTGGAGGCGACCAGCCTGCTGCACCGGCTCTGGAGCCCCCTGCCCGAGGATCACCCGTTCCCGACCCTCGCGGCCCGGACCGCCGACACCGCGGAACGGCTGCGCGGGCACCGCGCCCTGCCCGGCGCCGCCGAGGCCGAACCCCTGATCGCCGAGGCGCTGGACACCGCCGACGGCCTGGCCGGCTCCGCCGCCGAGACCTTCCTGCTCCACGGGGACTTCCACCACGGCAACGTGCTCGCCGCCGACCGGGCGCCCTGGCTGGCGATCGACCCGCGCCCGCTGGCCGGTGAGCGCGCCTTCGACCTGGCCCGGCTGGCGCTGGACCGGGCGGACACCCTGGTCGGCTCCCCCGGCGTGGCCGCGGCCGTCCGCCGCCGACTGCACCAGCTCGCGGACGCGCTGGAGGTGGACCGGGAACGGCTGCGCGGCTGGACGCTGCTCCGGGCCGTCGACCTCGCCCTGCGGGCCCTGGCGGCCGGCCGCCGGGAGGACGCCGAGCTCTACCTGGAGTTCGCCGGGGCGCTGTAGCGCGAGCCCCGGGAGCCCTACGCCTCGCCCGGCCCGCGCAGTGGAAGCCGGGCCCCCATCACCGCGTACAGCCGGTCCGTGGCGGGAAAGCGCACCGCACGGGCGAGGTCCTGGTAGCCGAGCGCCCGGTAGAGCCGCCGGGCGGGGGTCTCCGCGTCGATCGCGGAGAGGATGCTGCGCTCCAGCCCGGAGCGCTCGCAGAGGGTGCGGATCAGCCGGGAGCCGACGCCCTGGCCCTGGTACTCGGGCAGCACGTGCAGCTCGGTGACGGCGAACACGTCGTCCAGCCAGGCGTCGTGGCCGCGCGCGTCCAGGTAGGGCTCGATCACCGTGCTCCACCAGTGGTCGCGCTGGTTGGGCATCCCGTAGCCGAAGCCGACCAGCCGGCCGCCGCTCATCGCGCCGAGCGCGATCACCCCGGGCTGGTGGGCGTGCCGGCCGACGATGTGCAGCCGGACGGCGACCTCCTCGGCCGTCAGGCCGAACGCCACCGCCTGGACCTCCAGCGCCTGCGGCGCCCAGGCCGCAAGGTCGATGGCCTCGATCGTCACCCCGGTCAGCTGATCCATGCCTCGGACGTTACTACCCGTGGGCCGCCCGTGCGGGCGAAGATCGGAACCGAACTCCCGGGGGCGGGCTCAGAACAGCACGCTCATGAACGCGCCGACCTCGCGGAAGCCGACCCGCCGGTAGGCGGCCCGGGCCCGCAGGTTGAAGTCGTTGACGTAGAGCGAGACCACCGGGGCGATCTCGCGCAGCGCGAGGTCGAGGACGGCGGCCATGCCGGTCTCGGAGAGGCCCCGGCCCCGGTACCCGGGGGCGACCCAGACGCCCTGGACCTGGCAGGCGCCCTCGGTGACGGCGCCGATCTCGGCCTTGAAGACGACCTCGCCGTCCTCGGTGAAACGCGCGAACGACCGCCCGGCGGAGACGAGTTCGGCGACCCGGGCCTGGTAGAGCAGGCCGCCGTCGCCGGCCAGCGGGGAGACCCCGACCTCCTCGGTGAACATCGCCACGCAGGCGGGCATCAGCGCGTCGATCTCCTCCCGCCGCACCCGCCGCACCAGCGGGTCCGGCGCGATCTCGGCGGAGGGCACGGCGGTGGCCAACAGCGGCTGGTGGGCGCGGACTTCGCGGGCCGGGCCCCAACTGCGTTCCAGCAGCGCCCAGAAGGCGGCGGTGGCCCCGGCCGGGCCGACGATCGAGGAGCAGCGGCGACCCTGCCGACGGGCCCGCTCGGCGAAGGCGGCGACGGCCTCCGGCCCGGCGTCGACCAGGACGAGGTTGGCCCCGGCGTAGCAGAGCGCGGCGAGGGCGCCGTCCCCGTCGTACCAGCCCCACATCTCGCCGCCGAGCCGCCAGGGGTCCAGCCCGACGGCCTCGACCCGGGTGGCGACGAAGGAGTTGGCGACCGGGTCGCGGTGGAGGATCTCCAAGGCGTCCGCGAGGTCGGGGGGCTCCAACACGCGGGTGGTGGCCAGGGCCCGGGCGGCCTGGAACGAGCCGGGGAGCATCACACCTCGATCGAGCATCGAGACAGCACCTCACTGAGACGAATCTGGCCGCACCCTACTCCGTGCCCCCACCCGGCTACGGCCGCGGGGCCGTCCGCGAACGGACGGCCCCGCTTCCGGAAGACTGCGCGAGGCGCACCGCGCGGCCCCTGCGCGGTCAGTCGGCCGCGACGACGGTCGGCGTACCGGCCTCGACGCCCGCCTCCTGCATCTGCTCGGCGAGCTTGAGCGCCTCCTCGATCAGGGTCTCGACGATCTTCGACTCGGGGACGGTCTTGATGACCTCGCCCTTGACGAAGATCTGGCCCTTGCCGTTGCCGGAGGCGACGCCGAGGTCGGCCTCGCGGGCCTCGCCGGGGCCGTTCACGACGCAGCCCATGACGGCGACGCGCAGCGGCACCTCCATGCCCTCCAGGCCGGCGGTGACCTCCTCGGCCAGCTTGTAGACGTCGACCTGGGCGCGGCCGCAGGACGGGCAGGAGACGATCTCCAGGCCGCGCTGGCGCAGGCCGAGCGACTCCAGGATCTGGTTGCCGACCTTGATCTCCTCGGCCGGCGGGGCCGAGAGGGAGACCCGGATGGTGTCGCCGATGCCCTCGGCGAGCAGCGCGCCGAAGGCCACCGCGGACTTGATGGTGCCCTGGAACGCCGGGCCGGCCTCGGTGACACCGAGGTGCAGCGGGTAGTCGCAGGCGGCGGCCAGCTGGCGGTAGGCGTTGATCATCACGACCGGGTCGTTGTGCTTGACCGAGATCTTGATGTCGCGGAAGTCGTGCTCCTCGAACAGCGAGCACTCCCAGAGCGCGGACTCGACCAGCGCCTCGGGGGTGGCACGGCCGTACTTCTCCAGCAGGCGCTTGTCGAGCGAGCCGGCGTTGACGCCGATCCGGATCGGCACGCCGGCGCCCCGGGCGGCCTTGGCGATCTCGCCGACCTTGTCGTCGAAGGCCTTGATGTTGCCCGGGTTGACGCGGACCGCGGCGCAGCCGGCGTCGATCGCGGCGAAGACGTACTTCGGCTGGAAGTGGATGTCGGCGATCACCGGGATGTGGGACTTCTTGGCGATGATCGGCAGCGCGTCGGCGTCGTCCTGGGTGGGGACGGCGACCCGGACGATCTGGCACCCGGACGCGGTGAGCTCGGCGATCTGCTGCAGCGTGGCGTTGATGTCCGCGGTCACGGTGGTGGTCATCGACTGCACCGAGACGGGAGCGTCACCGCCGACCGGCACGTTGCCGACCATGATCTGCCGGGATACACGGCGCTTGGCGAGCGGCTTGAGCGGCAGGGACGGAATACCGAGCGAGATCGCGGTCATGTGCGCAGGGTTCCCCGGGGTTGAGGTGTGGTCGACCGCCCGGCCAGTGGGACGGCCGAGGCCGGGCGCGCCTCGATCGCGCACCCGGCCTCCACGGTACGGCACGGCGCCGGGCCCCAGCACACCCGCCGTACCCGAACGCTCTAGCTGAGCTTCACCGGGTTCACCAGGTCGGCGACCATCACCAGCAGGGTGAAGCCGATGAAGACGCTGGCCACGACGTACGCCACCGGCATCAGCTTGGCGACGTCGAAGGGGCCGGGATCGGGCCGCTTGAACATTTGAGCGAATCGGCGGCGGACCGATTCCCAGACCGCGCCCGCGATGTGGCCGCCGTCCAGCGGGAGCAGCGGCAGCATGTTGAACAGGAAGAGCGAGAGGTTGATCCCGGCGAGCAGGTTGACGAACATCGCCACCCGCTGACTGGCGGGCAGGTCCATGCTCACCAGTTCACCGCTGACCCGGGCGGCGCCGACCATGCCGATCGGCGAGTCCGGGTCACGCGGGGAGTCCCCGACGACGGCGTTCCACAGACCGGGGATCTTGCCGGGCAGCGCGGCCAGCGACTTCACCCCGTTCTCGGCCATGCCGACCATCCGGTCCAGGGACTGCCCGAAGCTCTGCTGGACGACCCCCTGCTTGGGGGTGAAGCCGAGGAAGCCGGCCTGCACGGTCTGGCCCTT
Source organism: Kitasatospora sp. NPDC094016 (assembly GCF_040304045.1). Classification (NCBI taxonomy): domain Bacteria; kingdom Bacillati; phylum Actinomycetota; class Actinomycetes; order Kitasatosporales; family Streptomycetaceae; genus Kitasatospora; species Kitasatospora sp. NPDC094016. The sequence goes on along the minus strand of NZ_JBEOUK010000052.1, from coordinate 24,147 downwards.
GAGCGGCACGCCGTTGCCGTCGTACTTCTGCACGTCGTTGACGGCGATGACGGGCTTGAGGACGAGTTGCTGCCCGCCCCGGTCGACCAGGATCTCGACCTGCTGGCCGGCCGACTTCCGGATGTCCGCCTGGAGCTGGTCGTAGTCGCGGATCCGGTCGCCGCCGAAGGAGAGGACCTTGTCCCCCTGCCGCAGCCCCACCTCGTTGGCGGGGGTCTTGGGCGCGTCCGCGGGGCACACGTCGGTCGGCGAACCGGCCTTGACCACGCACTGTGCGACCGAGCCGATGGTCGGCACCGACGTCGAGACGCCGAAGCCCATCAGGACCGTCAGGAACAGGCCGAAGGCCAGGACCAGGTTCATGAACGGCCCGGCGAACATGACGATGACGCGCTTCCACGGCTTGCGGGTGTAGAACAGCCGGTGCTCGTCGCCCTCCTGGAGCTCCTCGTAGGAGGCCTCCCGGGCGTCCTCGATCATGGTGCGCCAGGGGGAACTGCTGCGCTTGGTGATCCGGCCGTCCGCACCCGGCGGGAACATCCCGATCATCCGGATGTAGCCGCCCAGCGGGATCGCCTTGAAGCCGTACTCGGTCTCGCCCTTCTTCCGCGACCAGACGGTCGGGCCGAAGCCGACCATGTACTGCGGCACCCGGATGCCGAACAGCTTGGCCGTCGAGAGGTGGCCGAGCTCGTGCCAGGCGATCGAGACGAGCAACCCGACCGCGAAGACCAGGATGCCGACCACCGTCAAAACCATTGCCACCGCTGGCCCTCCGTCATGCCGCTCCGCTCGTCGTCTTGTCTTACCGCAGTCACGCCCGGCCGGACACCCGGAACGGGTGCACCCGGCCGGAAACGGCCCACGCCGTCAACCCGCCGCCGTCACCCCGCCGCCAGCTCGCGGGCCCGGGCGCGAGCCCAGTCCTCCGCGTGCAGGACGTCCTCGACCGTCAGGGAAGTTCCCGGCACGGGCGTGCCGTGCTCGGCGACGACCTTGGCAACAGTGTCCACGATTCCCGTGAAAGCGAGGCGCCCCTTCAGGAACGCCTCCACGCACTCCTCGTTGGCCGCGTTGAAGACCGCCGGCGCGGTACCGCCCAGGGTGCCCACCTCGCGGGCCAGCTCCACCGCCGGGAAGGCCTCGTCGTCCAGCGGGAAGAACTCCCAGGTCGCCGCCTTGGTCCAGTCACAGCCGGGGGCGGCGTCCGGCACCCGCTCCGGCCAGCCCAGACCCAGCGCGATCGGCATCCGCATGTCCGGCGGGCTGGCCTGCGCCAGCGTCGAACCATCCGTGAACTCCACCATCGAGTGCACCACCGACTGCGGATGGACCACGACCTCGATCCGGTCGAAGGGCACGTCGTACAGCAGGTGCGCCTCGATCACCTCCAGGCCCTTGTTCACCAGGGTCGCCGAGTTGATCGTGACCACCGGGCCCATCGCCCAGGTCGGGTGCGCCAGCGCGTCCTGCGGCGTCACCCCGGCCAGCTGCTCACGCGTCCGGTTGCGGAACGGACCGCCGCTGGCCGTCACCACCAGCTTGCGGACCTCGGCCCGGGTGCCGCCCGCCAGCGCCTGGAACAGCGCCGCGTGCTCGGAGTCCACCGGCACGATCTGCCCCGGCCGCGCCACCGCCTTCACCAGCGGGCCGCCGACGATCAGCGACTCCTTGTTGGCCAGCACCAGCACCCGGCCCGCCCTCAGCGCGGCCAGCGTCGGCCGCAGCCCGATCGACCCGGTGATGCCGTTCAGCACCGAGTGGCACTCCATCGCGGCCAGCTCGGTCGCCGCGTCCGGCCCCGCCAGCACCGCCGGCAGCGCGGCGCCCGCCGCCTTCGCCGCCAGCGCAGCGCGCAGCGCCGGCTCGGCCGCCGGGTCCGCCACCGCCACCGTGTGCACGCCCAGCCGCAGCGCCTGCTCGGCGAGCAGCTCCACCCGGCCGCCGGCCGCCGACAGGGCGACCACCCGGAACCGGTCCGGGTTGCGGAGCACCACGTCGATGGCCTGGGTGCCGATCGACCCGGTCGAACCGAGGATCACCAGCTCCCGGGGGCCGGAAGGGTCCTGCACGGTGGGCGTGAACCGCAGCTGCGGGTGGGCGAGCGAAGTCATGCGCCCATTGTGTCCTGCCCGGGGCCCCGCGCAGGACGCCTCCCGACAGGACGCCGGTCCGCGCCCCGGGCTACCGTCGGAGCCATGCGTACCGTCATCGCCGGGGGCCACGGACAGATCGCGCTGAAACTCGAACGGCTGCTCGCCGCGCGCGGCGACCGGCCCGCCGGGATCATCCGCCGCCCCGAACAGGCCCGGGACCTCACCGACGCCGGCGCCGAGCCGCTGCTGCTCGACCTGGAGTCCGCCGCCGCCCCGCGACTCGCCGAACTGCTCGCCGGTGCCGACGCGGTGGTCTTCGCCGCCGGCGCCGGACCGGGCAGCGGCGCCGACCGCAAGAACACCGTCGACCGCGACGCCGCCGTGCTGCTCGCCGACGCCGCCGAACTCGCGGGCGTCCGGCGCTACCTGATGATCTCCTCGATGGGCGCCGACGCCCACGCACAGTACCCCTCCGACGAGGTCTTCGAGACCTACCTGCGGGCCAAGGGCGCCGCCGACGACGCCGTCCGGGCCCGCGCGGCGCTGGACTGGACGGTGCTGCGCCCCGGCCGCCTCACCGACGGCCCCGGCACCGGCCTGGTCCGGCTCGCCGCCTCGGTCGCGCGCGGCGCCGTGGACCGGGCCGACGTCGCCGCCGTCCTCGCCGCGCTGCTGCGCGAACCCGGCACAGCCGGGCGGACGCTGGAGCTGGTCGCCGGCGACACCGCGGTCGAGGAGGCCGTCTCCGCCGCGGGCGGGCACAACGGCTGACGCGAGCGGACCCGACGGCTGACGCGAGCGGACCCGACGGCTGGGCCGACCGGGCCCGGAACGGGCGAAGGGCCCGGTCACCGGACCGGGCCCTTCACCCACGGGTTCGGCTCAGAGGTCGAGGCCGCTGAGGACCAGGACCTTCTCGACCGTGTAGTCGTCCATCGCGTACCGGACGCCCTCACGGCCGACGCCGGAGTCCTTGACGCCGCCGTACGGCATCTGGTCGGCGCGGTAGGACGGCGCGTCACCGATGATCACACCGCCGACCTCCAGCTCCCGGTGGGCGCGGAAGGCGGTCTGCAGGTCGTGCGTGAACACGCCCGCCTGAAGGCCGAACGCCGAGTCGTTGACGGCCGCGAAGGCCTCGTCCACGCCGTCCACCCGGTGCAGCGACAGGACCGGGCCGAACACCTCGGCCTTGGCCAGGATCGCGTCCGCGGGCAGCTCGGCCAGCACGGTCGGCGCGTAGGTCGCACCCTCGCGGCCCCCGCCGACGAGCACCTTGGCGCCCTTGGCGACCGCGTCGTCCACCCAGGACTCCACCCGCTTCGCGGCGTTCTCGTCCACCAGCGGGCCGACGTCCGTCGCGTCGTCGTTCGGGTCACCGGTGACCTGGGCCCTGACCTTGGCCACGACCTTCTCCACCAGCGCGTCGTACACCGACGCGTCGGCGATCACCCGCTGCACCGAGATGCAGGACTGGCCGCCCTGGTAGTTGGCGAACATCGCGATCCGGGTGGCCGCCCAGTCCAGGTCGGCCTCCGAGGACCAGTCGGCGAGCACCACGGCTGCGGCGTTGCCGCCCAGCTCCAGGGTGCAGTGCTTGCGCGGCACCGAGTCCATGATCTGGTAGCCGACCTTGTCCGAACCGGTGAACGAGATCACCGGCAGGCGCTCGTCCTGCACCAGCGCCGGCATCCGGTCGTTCGGCACCGTCAGGATGCTCCACGAACCGGCCGGCAGGTCGGTCTCGGCCAGGATCTCGCCCAGCACCATCGCCGACAGCGGCGTCGCCGGGGCCGGCTTCAGGATGATCGGGGCACCGACCGCGATCGCCGGGGCGACCTTGTGGGCGACCAGGTTCAGCGGGAAGTTGAACGGGGCGATCCCCAGCACCACACCGCGCGGGAAGCGGCGCACCACCGCGAAACGGCCCACGCCGCCCGGGTCGGTGTCCAGCCGCATCGTCTCGCCGTTGGTCCGGCGGGCCTCCTCGGCCGCCCAGCGGAAGACCGACACCGCGCGGCCGACCTCACCACGGGCCCACTTGATCGGCTTGCCGTTCTCCGCGGTGATCAGCTGGGCGAGCTCCTCGGTGCGCTCGGCCAGGCGCTTGGCCACGTGGTCCAGCGCGGCGGAGCGGACGTGTGCCGGGGTGGCGGCGAACACCGGCAGCGCGGCGACGGCGGCGTCCAGCGCCTCCTCGACCTGAGCCTCGGTCGGGATGCTCACCTTGCCGACCAGACGGCCGTCCCAGCTGTTGTGCACCTCGAAGTCGGCGTCGCCGCTCGCCCGTCGGCCGGCCAGCCAGAAATCGTACGTGGTGGTCACCGTGGTACCGGCCCTCTCCTCGTCGTCATCGGGCCCACGGGTGTGGGACCCGAACCCGAGGGTAGGTGGGGCGGCGCACCGACCGGATTGGCCGACTCGGAGCGTTCGCCCCCGACGCTGCTCCATCCCGTCCAGGGCCTCCCAGGCCTGGCCGCGCCCGGGCACAGCCCGGACGGCCCCGATGCGGCTCGGGTGCGACTCGGGTACGGCTCGGGTGCGACCTACTCCTCGCCGGAGCGCAGCGCCAGCCACAGCTCCATCCGCACGTCGGTGTCGTCCAGCGACCGCCCCAGCAGTTCCTCGACCCGCCGCATCCGGTAGCGCAGCGTGTGCCGGTGCACCCCGAGATCGGCCGCCGCCGCGTCCCACTGCCCGTGTCGGGACAGCCACGCCCGCAGCGAGGCCACCAGATCGCCGCGGGCCGTCCGGTCGTGCTCGCGCAGCGGCCGCAGCAGCCCCTCGGCGAACGCCGTCACCGCGTCCTCGCCCAGCAGCGGCAGCAACGACCCCGCGCCGACCTCCTCGTGGTCCACCGACCGCCGGCCACCGCGCAGCGCCACCGCCAGCGCCCGCTCGGCCTGCGCGTGGGCCGTCCCCGCGTCCTCCAGCGCGGCCGGCGCCGACACGCCCAGCGACAGTCCCTCGTGCTCCTCCACCGCGCCCAGACAGGCCCGGTGCACCGCCCCGTTGTCCAGCGCCAGCACCATCAGCCGCGCCCCGTGCGCGCCGTCCTCCCGCGCCACCAGCAGCTTCTCGCCCACCCGGGCACCCGCCTGCTCGGCCCGGTCCCCCAGCTCCCCGAGCGCCTCCGCGGCCTCCGCGTTCGGCCCGGCCCCGGCCACCAGAACCCGTATCGTCCCCTCCGGCATGCCGCCGAACAGCCCCACCGCCACCTGGCGGGCCGTCGCCACCTCGCCGGCCAAAACCATCCGCAGCAGCGCCGCGCCCATCCGCTCCTCGGCCTGGCGCAGCTCGCGCGAGCGCTCCAGCGTCAGGGTCAGCAGCGCCACCGCCGCGTTCAACACGTACCGCTCGGTCGGGGTGATCCGGTCCTCGGTGCCCACCGCCAGGAAGCCCCGGGCCCGCCGGTCCGCCCCCAGCGACTGGACCACCACGTAGTCCTCGTCCGCCGTGTCGATCCCCGGCGCCCGCCCCTGCAACGCGGCGCTCGACGGCGCCGGACGCCGGCGCAGCCGGTCCACCTCCGCCGCCAGCCGCCCCGCCCGGCGCGCCGCCCAGTCCGGCGCCACCACCGACAGCGCCCCCGACCCGTCGTACAGCGCCGCCCAGCCGCCCAGCCTGGCCGCCAGCCGGCGCACCACCGCCGTCGTGCCGTCCTTGCCCAGCGCGGCCCGGGTCAGCTCCTCCTGCGCCTCGAAGGAGGTCGTCACCGCCTCGTACTGCTCCGCGGCCAGCGCCGCGGACACCACCTTGCTGATCGCGATGAACGGCGTCGGCTCCGGCACCCGCAGCAGCGGCAGCCCCCGCTGCGCGGCCGCGTCCACCAGCGGCTGCGGCACCTCCGTGTGCGACAGCCCCACCCCCAGGCCCAGCCCCACCACCCCGGCATCGGCCAGCCGGTGCACGTACGCCTGCAACCGGGCCGCCGTACGGCCCAGCTTGATCCCGGTGGTGAGCAGCAGCTCGCCACCCTCCAGGAACGGCGTCGGGTCGTCCAGCTCGCTGGTGTGCACCCAGCGGACCGGCCGCTCCAGGTGGTCCGCGCCGGCGAGGACCGTCAGATGGAGCGAACTGTTGCGGACAACGGAGGCGAGTGTGGGGGGCATGGCACCTTCGGGGGATCGACCTGACCGCGCCGTTGCGGCCGGGCGAGGAGAGGGCAATGGGACAAGTGAGAGTCTCTCCCCCTCATTATGGACGCTCCGGACAACCGGCACTGCCGAATCCACCGTGAAGGCGAGCTTCCGCCCCGCGCCCCGTCAGCCCCGAAGATCCACCAGCAACGGCGGCACCTGCTCCCCCGACACCGCGGTCAACGACACCACCGCGTGCCCCGCCGGCAGCGCGTGCGCCAGATCCGACGGCGACCAGCGCAAGCGCTCCACGTCCCGCGTCGTCACCGACTCCGTCTGCGCCGCCGTCCCCGACAACGCCCGCCGCCCCAACCGCCCGGCCCGCCGCACCACGCCGCCCGAGGTGTCGGGCGTGTGGGTCACCGCGGTCTCCTGCACCAGGTGCGTCCCCCAGGCCTCCGAGAACAGCCGGCCGTCCCACGGCGCGATCCCCGGGAACGCCATCCGGCAGCCGACCGCGCCGAACAACGGCGCCCGCAACGCCTCCGGCAGATCCACCAGCGTGCGCAGCAGCAGCACCGCGCCCGCGTTCGCCCCCCGCATCCGCTGCACCCCGCGCACGGCGGTCGCGTCCAGAGCCGCCGAGGCGTCGTCCACCACCAGGCCGGCGAACAGCGAACGGTCCGTACGGGCCCCCGCCGCCTGCACGAACTGCCCCACCACCAACCGGGACAGCATCCGCGCGGCCTCCGGATGGCTGCGCTCCGGCAGCTTCACCCGCACCCGCAACGGATGGTCCAGCACCCGCATCGCGAACGGGGGCCGCCCGGTCCCGTCCGTCGCGAAGGCGCCCTCGAAGGCCGGCCGGTCCAGCAGCGCCAGCCGGTCCGCCAGCAGCGCACCGGGATCGTCCGCCCGGCCGCGCTGACGCTCCCGGTGCTCCAGGTCCCGCTCGTACACGGCCAGCTGGCCCGCCACCCCGAGCACCTTCACCAGGGCCGCCAGCACGTCCGGCTCACCGGCCAGCAGCGCCCGCAGCTCCCGCACCCCCGGATAGCGGGCGTACGCGGCGTGGAACGGGCCCACCACCTGCTGCAGCGCCGTCCGGGCGTTCTCCGCGCGCGCCGTCAACTCGTCCGGCAGCAGCGCCTCGGCCAGCCGGGCGGCCGCCTCGTCCGGATCCTGCGCCGCACCGTAGAGGTCCAGCCCGTACACCGACGCCGGATCCCCGGGCGCGATCACCACGTCGTACCAGGCGTCCGGGCCGAGATCCGCGTCCGCCGCCCCCACCACCACCACGCACGCGGTACCGGCCAGCGCCTGCAGACACAACGCCTCCGCCACCGGCCGCGCCAACCGCGCCGTCTTCCCCGTCCCCGCCGGACCCACCGCCAGCAGCGACGTGCCCAGCAGCGCCGGATCCAGCGCGAAACCGGCCGCCCGATGGCTCAGCGGGTTCTTCGGCACGTCCTGGGCGGTCCCGAGGCAGACCTGGCCCAGCAGCAGATCGTGCCGCTCACCCCGGTCCGCCAGCTCCCGCGACTCCGAAGGGTGCGCGAACGCCGCCCCACCGCGCGCCGCCACCTGCTCGACGAAGGCCGGCACGAACGCCGGATCCGCCTGAGCCGACTCCCACGCCCTCTGGATCCGCACGTAGTCGACGTCCCCGACCGCCTCCCCCTCCAGCCGCCCCGCCGCCTCGGCCGCCCCGCCCTGCCGCAGCCCGCCCCACGGATCCAGCCGCCGCACCACCGGGGCCACCGCCACATCCTCCTCCGCGGGCTGCTCCTGCGTCACCGCCCGCGACAGCAACGGCGACACGTACCGCCGCCACACCTCGGGCCACCGGCCCATCCGGCCGAAGAGCTTGATGACGACGCCGATCACGAGCGCGTTGACCACCAACAGCGTGAACATGGCCTCGGACTCGGACGGCGACGCGAGCGGGCCGATGCCGGCCTGTCCGCCGCACCACACGAGCACGTACATCAGGAGCTGCGTGCCGTAGAGATAGACCAACCACCCCACCACCGCGTTGAGTCCCGCCCGCAGGAGCAGCGGCCAGGCCGCGACCCGGGCCGCCTCCGCCCGTTCCGGGTCGATCGGGCGGTAGCCCAGCCGGTAGACGCCGGGTTCGGCTTCCGGGCGCGGGGCTGCGGCCCAGGTGGGGAGGTCGAAGGCGGGGGCCCCGTCGGTGCGGGTGCCGGGCCGCTGGTGCGGCATGGGGGCCGGGGGTCTGGTGGTGGTCGGATCGGTGTGGTGGTGTGCCCCGTCGTGCGCCATGTACGGCCCCGCTCCCTCGCCCGCCCGGCCCGATCGCCGTCGGTGCCGCCATACCCATGCCGCCGTACCGGCGACACGCCCGCGCTCAATGTAGTGGAGCGGGGCCTGCTGGTAGTCGCACCACCCGCGCTGGCCGCGCCGGACAAGTCGGACGGCTCAGTGCTACCGAGTGGCGCATGCCCGGCCGGGGAGGGCGGCCGTAGCCTGCGAAGCACCGAGCCGAGAAGTCTGGAGAACCCCATGAGCGCCGCAACGCCGCTCCCGCAGGAGCGCCGCCTGGTCACTGCGATCCCCGGTCCGAAGTCGCAGGAGCTGCAGGCCCGCAAGCTGGGTGCGGTGGCGGCCGGTGTCGGCACCACCCTGCCGGTGTACGTGTCCCGTGCCAACGGCGGCGTGCTGGAGGACGTGGACGGCAACTCGCTGATCGACTTCGGCTCCGGCATCGCCGTGACGAACGTCGGCAACAGCGCCGAGGCCGTGGTGGCGAAGGCGAGCGAGCAGCTGGCCGCCTTCACCCACACCTGTTTCATGGTGACCCCGTACGAGGGTTACGTGGCGGTCGCCGAGCAGTTGAACGAGCTGACCCCGGGTGACCACGACAAGCGCACCGCGCTGTTCAACTCGGGCGCCGAGGCGGTCGAGAACGCGGTGAAGGTGGCCCGCGCCTACACCAAGCGCACCGCCGTCGTGGTGTTCGACCACGGCTACCACGGCCGTACGAACCTGACCATGGGCCTGACGGCGAAGAACATGCCGTACAAGCAGGGCTTCGGCCCGTTCGCCCCGGAGATCTACCGGGTGCCGGTGGCCTACCCGTACCGCTGGCTGACGGGTGCGGAGAACTGCGCCGCCGAGGCCGCCGCGCAGGCGATCGAGGTCATCAACAAGCAGATCGGCGCCGAGAACGTCGCCGCGATCATCATCGAGCCGATCCAGGGCGAGGGCGGCTTCATCGAGCCGGCCAAGGGCTTCCTGCCGGCGATCGTGGAGTACGCGAAGGCGAACGGCATCGTGTTCGTCGCGGACGAGATCCAGACCGGTTTCTGCCGTACCGGCCAGTGGTTCGCCTGTGAGGACGAGGGCATCGTCCCGGACCTGATCACCACCGCGAAGGGCATCGCCGGCGGTCTGCCGCTGGCTGCGGTGACCGGTCGCGCCGAGATCATGGACGCCGCGCACGCGGGCGGCCTGGGCGGCACCTACGGCGGCAACCCGGTGGCCTGTGCGTCCGCGCTGGGCGCCATCGAGACGATGAAGGAGCAGGACCTCAACGGCAAGGCGCAGCGGATCGGCGAGATCATGCTGGGCCGCCTGCGGGCGATGCAGGAGAAGTTCGACATCATCGGCGAGGTCCGCGGCCGCGGCGCGATGATCGCCGTCGAGCTGGTGAAGCCGGGCGGCAAGGAGCCGAACGCGGAGGCCACCGCGGCCATCGCGAAGGCCTGCCACGCCGAGGGCCTGGTGGTGCTGACCGCCGGCACCTACGGCAACGTGCTGCGCTTCCTGCCGCCGCTGGTCATCGCGGAGCACCTCCTGGCCGAGGGCCTGGACATCCTGGAGGGCGCTTTCGCCGCCGTCTGAGCGGTGTCGCCCGTCAGGTCGTGAACCCCTCCGGAGGGTTGTCCGGACAGCGCTGAACGGCCCGTGGGGACCTCTGGTCCTCGCGGGCCGTTCGGTTGTCACGGGCCGGTCGGAGGGGCCCGCCACCTGGTCGGGCCAGGTCGTCGGGGCTCCCGGAGGGCCGCCCGGGGCGGGGTGAAGATGATGTGGGGAATCGCTGAAGGCGCTCGGCGCGGAAGGGCTGTTGACGTAGTGTCATCACAGATGGACAGCGAGCCGCAGCCATGGGCGGAGCCGCCTGCGGGGTCGCCCCCGACGACGGGTCCGCATGCGTGCCGCGAGGACGACCAGGCCGCCCCGGGAGGGGTGGCGCCCACCGAAGACCGATCGACCGACCGTCCGACCCACACCCCCCGGGGCGCACGGAACGGCGATCATCAAAGCCGCCCCGGAGCTCTCCCCCCTGCTCCGGGGCGGCTGTCCGGCGTTCCGGGCCGGGTGACCCGCTCGGTGGCCGTGCCGCTGACGGCGGCGGTCGTCCTACTGCTGGTGTCGTGGCAGGTGGCGGTGGACGGCCCGCTGCTCGGCTGGGACCGCGCGGTCCGCGGGGCCGTCCGGACCGCCCACCGGGACCACCCCAGCGCGCTGCTGGACCAACTGGGCCGGATCCTGTCCGACCTGGGCGACAGCGTGCCCGCGATCCCGGTGCTGCTGGCGGTCGGCGTGCTGGCCGCGTGGCGGTGGCGCCGGTCGGGGGCGGCGGGGCGCTGGTGGCTGCCGCTGCCGGTGGCGGCGCTGACCGCCGGGCTGATCCCGCTGCTGGTGGTACCGGCCAAGGCAGCGTTCGCCCGGCCGGGCCCGCTCGGTGATCCGCTGACGCCGGGGCAGTGGGGCTGGTACCCGTCCGGGCACACCGCCACCGCGTCGCTCTCGTACGGGGTGGCGGCGCTGCTGCTGGTGCGGGTGGCGGGGCCGTGGGCGGCGCGCCTGCTGACGGCGGGCACGGCTCTGCTGGTGGTGGGCGTCGGCGTGGGGCTGGTGTGGAGCGACTTCCACTGGCTGCTGGACGTGGTGGCCAGCTGGTGCCTGGCCGCCCTGGTGCTGTGGGGGCTGGCCCGATGGCTGCCCCGGCCAGGCGGCGGGGGCAGCGGTCAGGCTTCGGGGTCGTCGTTGCGGTGAACGAGGCCGGTCTCGCCGTTGTCGCGGTGCCATTCGATGACGAGTTCGTCGCGGGCGCCGAAGCGGACGAGGTGGCGGCCGACGACGTCCTCCAGGCCGGGCAGGTTCTCCCGCTCGCCCTCGACGGCGAGCAGCAGCGCGTCGGCCTGGGCTTCCAGGGTCGCGGTGCCGGCGCCGAAGACCAGGGTGCCGCGGCCGGTCCCCTCGGAGAAGGTGGCCTCGATCTTGCGGCCCATGTGGGCGGCGAGCTGCTTGGCGTAGCGGGCGGGGCGGTCGGTGGTGACGCGGGCTTCGGAGCGGGGCACGGGCCCTCCAGGATCGGGGGAGGGAACTTAGGGTCCCCTCAGTCGGGGCTACGCTAACCCAGATACTGAGCCAAGCTCAACATTTTTCTCCGGGCGTCGTCCGCTGTCGGTCACCGGCCCCGGACCGGCCGATACCCTGGGGCGGACGCCTGCCGAGGAGACCGCCGATGACCACCACGCCGACCGACCCGGCGGACCCCTCCCCCGGCCCGCCCGGCGCCCCTGCCGAGGCGGCCGCCTCGGACACCGCAGGCTCGGACACCACGGCTTCGGACTCCCCGGCCTCGGACACCGCCGCCGAGCTGGCCGACACGATGACCAGGGCGATCAAGCGGATCCGTCGACAGACCGGGTGGCAGCTGGAGCCGTACGGCATCACCCCCGGCCAGGCCCGGGCGCTGAACACCCTCGCCCACGCGCCCGGCTGCGAGCTGCCGGACCACGCGATGCGGCTGAGCGACCTCGCCGAGCGGCTGCACATCGCGCCGCGCTCGGCGACCACCGTGGTCGACGCGCTGGAGGAAGCAGGCCTGGTCGAGCGCAGGCCCGACCCGGCCGACCGGCGGGCGGTCCGGATCCTGCTGACCGAAGCGGGCCGCGCAGCGGTGGAACGGATCGGACAGGTCCGGCACGAGGTGGCCCAGGAGTACTTCGGCGAGGTCAGTCCCGACGAGCAGGAAGTGCTGCTGCGAGTGCTGCGCGCCGCCGAGGCCCGCTTCCTCGCAGCCGGTCCGTCACCGCGGACGGCGCCCCCGGGCGCGGCGCGGTGATGCGGGAGCGGTCGGCGACGCCGGGCGCCCCGCCGCGTCAGGCCCCGTCCCGGCCTGCCTTGGCCCTGCCGAGCCAGGCCTAGTTGGCGAGGCCGATCACCAGCCACATGAACCCCACCCCGGCGACGGTGCAGAGCAGCGTGCTGCGGGAGGGGTGCGGGCTGTGCGCCTCCGGGAGGATGTCGGAGGTGGCCAGGTAGAGCAGGAACCCGGAGAAGAAGCCGAGGTAGAGGCCGAGCAGGTGCTCGGGGATGGTGAAGGCCAGGGTGATCGCGGCGCCGGACACCGGGGCCAGCGCGTCCGCCGCGAGCAACGTCAGCGCCCGCCGCCGGTTGTTCCCGTAGAGCCGGGTGATCGTGTACGTGTTGAAGCCGTCGGCGAAGTCGTGGGCGACGACGGCGATGGCGACGACCGTCCCGACCGTGGTGCCGGCCTGGAAGGCGGCGCCGATCGCGAAGCCGTCCATCACGCTGTGCCCGACCAGGGCCAGCGCGGCGGTCAGGCCGACGCCTTGGCGCCGGCCGCGGTGGGCGTGCGCGTGCTGGTGGCCGTGGGTGTGCTCGGCGTACTCGCTCTCGTGGCCGCGGTGGATGGCGACCGCGCGTTCGACCACGTGGATGGTGAGGAAGCCGACCGCGAACATCAGCAGCGCCTGGGGCACACCGTGCACCTCGTCCGGTGCCTGGCGCATGGCCTCGGGCAGCAGGTCGAAGGCGACCACGCCGAGCATGAGGCCGGCGGCGAAGCCGAGCACGAGGTGGCGGCGGTCGCCGGTGCGCTGGGCAACGAAGCCGCCGATCAGGGTCATCAGGAACGCCCCGGCGGCGACCAGGACGGCGGTCACCGGGCCGCCTCCGGGTGGGTCGATCCGCCGTGCGGGCGCCGGCGGGTGCCGCCGTGTGGTCTGTCGGGCGCTCTGCCCATTCCTCTCCCCCTGGGGTCCGCCCGTGGCCGGGCCGACCGCCGACCGTATCGGACGACCGTTCGACGGTGATCGCCCGGGGTGCCGCTGCTCCGCCGGTGCCCGTTTTCCCAGCCTCGGGTCGGGTGCGGGGGCGCGCCCGCCGGGCGGTCCGTCGGGGTGAGCTGCGAAGACGGGGACGGGGACGGGGGTGGGGCCGCGGACCGGAAGTGGGGTCAGCGGCCGGCGGCGAGGGGCAGGCCGAGGTGGGTGCGGGCGAGTTCGCTCACGCCGTCGCCGTCGACCAGGTGGATGTGCCGGTGGCTCTCCTCGCCGGTGAGGTCGAGGGCCTCGTCGGCGAAGCGGCCGGTGGTCAGCCGCAGGCCGCGCTCGGCGGACTCCTCCTGAACGGCCTCGGCCAGGGTGGCGATCTCCTCCGCGCTGACCGGCTCGGCGCCCCGGGAGGCCCAGACCACCCAGCGGCCGGGCAGCGCGCTGCCCGGGGCCCCCTCGCCGGTGGCGACCAGTCCGGCCGGACCGCGCAGCCGCACGCTCCACTCGGCGAGCCCGCCGCGGGTGAGCAGGTCGCGCACCAGCTGGGCGAACTCGTTCGCGGACAGGTCGGGTGCGGCCGGTACGGCGGCACCCGCCTGCGCGGCGGGCTGCACGCCCACACGGCCGTACGGGTCCGGAGTGACGGCGGCGCCGAGCTGACGCAGCCGGACGAGCGCCTCGTCCTGCTCGGCGTCGGCGTAGACGCCTTCGTCGTCGCGCTCCTCGTACGGGGTGGCGGGCGGCAGCAGCCGGGTGCGGGCCAGTGCGTCGCGGTCGGCGTCCACGCTGACCAGGCAGAGCGGCTCGGCGGTGCCGGGCTCGCGCAGCCAGCCGTTGAGCACGACGCCCGCGAGTATCTCGTCGGTGTCGACGGCGTCGGCGGCCTGGAGGGCGCGCAGGGCGAGCCGGGCGACCAGGCGCAGATAGTCGGTGGCCCGGTCCGCCGGCGGGCGCGGGACCGGGACGATGTCGCCGTCCGGGGCGAGCCGGTAGCCGGTGAGCGAGGGCACCAGGTCGAGCGGCGGCAGGTCGAGGTCCAGCACGGCGGTGCGGGTGAGCGGGCGGAAGACCGCCCGGCAGGGGGCGGGCAGGTCCTGGGTGGCGGTCTCGGCGGCGGCGAGCGCCCGCTCCAGCAGAGACTCCACGGCGGCCGGCTCGGACAGCCGGTAGGCCCGCCGGCATTCCTCCAGGCTCTCGTTGTACTCGCGCACGGCGCGGGCCCGGGCCTCCTCGGCCGCCTCGTGGACGCGCCGGGACTCGTCGACGGCCGGGTTGTCGGCCTCGGCCCGGCGGGTGCGCCACTCGCGCAGGGAACGCTGGTGGGCCAGCCGGGCCTGGGCGAGTTCGCGCTGGTAGCCGGAGTCGAGCAGGCGGCGGGCCGGGGCGCCGTCGGGGTCGGCGGTGGCCGGCCCGGCGGGCGCGAAGTCCGCCCAGCGGGGCTCGGCCTCGCTGCCGGTCTCCGACCCGTCGGCCGGGTAGGGGCGGGGCTCGTAGTGGCGCAGCTGGCTCTCGAAGTCCATGGCCGAGACGGGCAGTGCGGCCCGCCGGAGCAGGTCGGCCAGCCGGTCGTGCTCGGCCTGGACGGTGAGCGTGCGGTGGTGCGTCAGGGCGGCGGCCCGGCCGTGGGCCGCGATGGACTCCTCGGGCTCGGCCGGGCCGTCGCCGGACGCGGCACCACCGGACGAACCGCCACCGGGCGCGCCGTCATCGGGCGTACCGGGGGCGGCAGGGCCGGGGTCGGCGGCGTCCGGGCCCAGGCCCTGCCCCTGACCTCCACCCTGACCTTGGCCCTGGTCGGGGTGGAACTCTCTGAAGACCGAGGCGAGGAAGCCCGGCCGGGGGAACTGGACGGTGGCGGTGCCGTCGGGCTGGCCGTCTGCTGAGTCCTGCATCGGTCGTCGTTCCCCCATGCTCGTCCGGCGCCTGCCCGGGGCGGCCGGCGACCCTGCGGCCCGCCCCTGCCGGACATTGTCCACCGAACGGGCGGCAGTGGTCAGCCCAGCCTCTCAGTTGGTCCGGGTGTTGGTCAGGTGCAGGCCGATGTAGCCGACATAGATCCGGCCACTGCCCGAGCAGTCGTCGAGGTAGTGCAGCCGGGGAGCGGTACGGCCGCCGCCGATCCGCAGGTGCGCGCCCATGAAGGCGCGCCGGGAGACGTCCACGCTCTCCGGGACGGGCAGCATCCGCTCGCGCTTCCACTTGGTGTGGCTGAACACCGTCCGGGACTCCCCGCGCACCGCCTTGCGGGGCGGGAAGTGGTGGCAGCCCTCCGGGGTGTGTTCGCACCACTGTTTGAAGTCGCCGCCGGCCGCGCCGCGGACCGCCGCCTCGGCGTACTCCTGAAGGGCGGTCAGCCCGTCCCAGGCGAGCCGGGCCCAGCCCGCGCCGGAGCACCGGAGCCCGTCCAGGGCGAGCGCGTTCTTCTGGTCGCCGGTGAAGGTCAGCAGAGGGAACTCGTCGATCCTGGCCATGAGTTCGGTGAAGGTCTCCGGCTTTCCGGGCCGGGCGAACGGCTTGGCGGCGAAGTGCCCGGCGGCGCCCTGGAGGATGCAGTGGCGCCCGGTGAGGCCGCGGGAGCCGGCCCGTACGTGGCCGTCCCGCCCGTCGTGGCGCTCGCGGAGCTCCGGACGGTCGCGGCCCTCATGCCCCTCGCGGCCGTCCTGCTTGTCCCGGCTGTCCCGACCCACGCGGTTGTCCCGGCGCTCGTGGCGCAGGGTGCGCCGGACCCGCTCCAGCTCGTCGGCCCTGGCCTGCTGCTCGGCGCGGTCCTGCTGCTCCTCCCGGACGAGCGCGGCCAGCTCGGCGCGGGCGGCGGCCGGGTCCCCGGCCGGGCTGGCGGCCTCGCGGGGCGGTGCCGGGGCGACCCGCAGCACCGGGACGGCCGCCAGCGGGGGCGGCAGCGGCAGGTCGGCGGCGAGCCGGCGAGGCTCGCGGGCGAGCAGCCCGGCCGCACGGCGGAGGTCCTGCTCTATTCGCCCCCGGGCGAGCACCGGGTGCCGGGCACCGTCGCCCCGGGAGGCGGGGTCGACCTCGGGCAGGTAGGTGCGCACCGCTCCGCCGTAGACGCTGTGGTACTCCAGCGCGACGTTGAACCCGGTCCGGGCGCCCGGGTCCAGGACGTAGGCGGTGGCCAGGCCGGGCAGCTGGTGGCAGAGCGGGCGGACGACGTCCTCGACCCAGCGGTCGAGCGGGAGGTTCACCGGGACGCTGGCGACCACGACGGGCAGCCGGCGCTCCGGGTCGCAGAGCTCGTCGATCAGGCCGTCGACCTCGCCGGCGGTGATCACCCGGGGGGCCGGGTGGACGGCGGCCGGGCCGTCGGTGGCGTCGAGCAGCGGCAGGAGGGTGCGGGCGAGTTCGGGCACCGGCACCCGGCAGGGGGTCCGCACGCCGTTGCCGGTGCTGTGCGTCTCGGCCTCCAGCCGGACCCAGGTGGGGCCGTCGGCCGCGGTGGCCACGGTCAGGGTGAGCTGCTGGGTGCCGTGCGGGGTCGGGGTGCGCAGGCGTCGGCGGTCGTAGCGGCCGGCGGCCGGGCCGCTGCGCAACGGGCCCTGGTCGCGGTCGAGCAGGACCCGGTCGCCCAGGCGCAGTCGCTCGGCGGCGGGGGCCGATCGGGACTGCGCCGATCCGGACGTCGTCAGCCCAGGGGTCGTCAGTCGGGGCGGTTTCGGTCGGGTTGGAGCCGTCCCCGTCGAGGCCGGTCCGGCCGGGGGCGGCCCGGTGAGGGCACGGGGAACCGGCGGGGGCTCCTCGCAGCCTTCCTGTTTCAGCCAGGCGGCGAGCTGCTCGTCGGCCAGGGCGACGGCCTCGCGGTGCGGGAGAGTGGTGGTGACGGTCATCCGGTAGGGCGTCGCGGGGCCGGTCAGGTCGGCGCCGGCGGGCGACGAAAAGCGGTCTGAGGTCATGCGCATACCTCCGTGGTGCGGGGTGGGGTCTGGTGTCCTCCATCGATGGGTTATTCGTCCGGTTCGGCCGGATCCTTGCCCAGGAAACGCCACGGCCCGGAGCGGAAGTTCCAACTCCGGGCCACGTCAATACGTTCGGGTGAATCTGCTCAAGCCGTGCACCGCGTGGCGCGACTCCCGGTCCGACCCCCCCTCATCGCCGGGCGGAACGGGGACAACCCAGGGGCGGCCCTGCTCAGGCCTCAGCGGGTCAGGCCCCGGCGGGCCGGGCGCCGCTGCGGCTCCACTCGGGCTCCGCGACCGGCACCGCCAACGGGCAGCCGGCCGGGGCCGCGTAGCCCGCGATCAGCACCACGGGCTCGTCCCCGAGGTTGCGCCCCACGTGGACGTGGACCGGGCCGGCCTCCTCGACCAGCGAGTCCCCGGCCCGGCTGACCTCGACCCGGCCGTCGTGCAGGGTCCGGGTCAGCGTCCCGGACAGCACCACCACGTCCACCCGGCCCGGGTGGTAGTGCCAGCCGGTGCTGGCCCCCGGCGGCAGGGTGACGGTCTGGACGACGGGCATCTCGGGGCGGCTTCCTGCTCGACGACCGGACCAGGCTAGGCACGCCCCGCAAGACTCCGAAACGAATCGGCCGCGATCTGGCCGAATAGGTGGCCGAAAGCGCCGCCGCCCGTCTGCTCCGGCATCAGACGGGCACCTCGACGTACGTCCGGCCCGCCGGGACCGCGACGGCGGTGCCGGCGGTCGCCTCGGCCAGCCAGGCGTGGAAGGCCGGCACCTCCGGCTGCGGTACGCCCACCTCGATCCGCACCCCGGCCGGTTCGTAGGCCAGGTCGCTCACCGTGTACCCGGCCGCCCGCAGGTCGTTCTCCACCCGCCCGGCGCGCACGTGGTCGGCCGTCACCGCGAGCAGGGCCACCGGCCGCCGCTCCAGCAGACCGATCTCGTCCACCGCCTCGGACACCGCGTTCCCGTACGCCCGCACCAGGCCGCCCGCGCCGAGCTTGATGCCGCCGAAGTACCTGGTCACCACGGCGGCGGTGTCGGTGAGGCCGCGTCGGCGCAGCACCTCCAGCATCGGCACGCCGGCGGTGCCGCCGGGCTCGCCGTCGTCGCTGGAGCGCTCACGGCGCTGCTCGTCGCCGACCACGAAGGCGGTGCAGTTGTGCCGCGCGTCCCAGTACTGCTTGCGGATGCCGGCGATGAAGGCCTGCGCCTCCTCCTCGTCGGCGACCCGGGCGAGGTGGCAGATGAACCGGGACTTCTTGATCTCGGTTTCGTGGCTGCCGGCCCGCCGGATGGTGAGGTACGGCCTGGCGGTCGGTTCCGGCGTGGCGGACATGACGCGGTGGTTCTCCCGGAAACGGCGACGGCTGGCGGCGCGCACCCCGGGCGTCCCGGGGCGGCACCGCCAGCTTAGGGCGTGGCCGGGCTTCGTCGGCCGGTCCCGGGGTCAGCGCCCGGCCAGGGCGTCCAGCCGGGCGCGGTCCAGACCGGTCAGCGCGGTGACCTCGGCCGGATCGACGGCGCCGCAGTCCAGGCCGCGCAGCAGGTAGCCGCTGAGCGCCCGGGCAGTGGCCGGCTCGTCCATCACGTCGCCACCCGCCTTGGCGACGTACGCGGCGAGCCGGGCGGCGGCGGCCGCCAGGCCCTCGCGGTAGAAGGAGTACACCGCGACGTAGCGGGTCGGCAGGTGCGCCGGGTGCATGTCCCAGCCCTGGTAGTAGGCGCGGGCCAGCGAGCGGCGGACCAGGTCGTGGTGAAGCTTCCAGGCGGCGTGCACCTGTTCGGTGGAGCCGGTCGGGACGACGTTGGTCGAGCCGTCGGAGAGCCGGACGCCGGTGCCGGCCGCGGCCACCTGCATGACCGCCTTCGCGTGGTCGGCGACCGGGTGGTCCATGCTCTGGTGGGCGGCGCTGACGCCGCATGAGGCGCTGTAGTCGAAGGTGCCGTAGTGCAGCCCGGTGGCGCGCCCCTCGGCCGCCTCGATCATCCGGGCCACGGTGGCCCGGCCGTCCGGGCCGAGGATGGCCTGGGTGGTCTCGATCTGGATCTCGAAGCCGATCCGGCCGGCGGGCAGCCCGGCACGGCGCTCGAAGTCCTCCAGCAGCCGGACCAGCGCGGTGACCTGCTCGGCGTAGGTCACCTTGGGCAGGGTGAGGACCAGGCCGTCCGGCAGGCCGCCGCCGCCGGCCAGCAGGGTGGCCAGGAACAGTTCCAGGGTGCGGATGCCGCGGTCGCGGACGGCCGCCTCCATGCACTTGATCCGGATGCCGAGGTACGGCGGCGCGGTGCCCTCGGCCACGGCGGCGGCGACCAGTTCGGCGGCGCGGACGGCGGCGGCGTCCTCCTCGGCGTCCGGGCGGGGTCCGTAGCCGTCCTCGAAGTCGATCCGCAGGTCCTCGACCGGCTCGCGCTCCAGCTTGGCGCGGACCCGGGCGTGCACGTCGGCGAGCAGTTCGTCGTCGGCCACGCCGAGGGCGCGGGCCAGCTCGGCGGGGGTGCCGGCGTGGGTGTCGAAGGCCTCCAGGGCCTGGCGGCCCCACTCCCTCACGGTGTCGGCGGCGAAGGCGTCGGCCGGGACGTAGACGGTGTGCACCGGCTGCCTGGTCCCGGTGTCGCCGGGGTAGCGGCGCGCCAGGTCGGCGTCGACCGGGGCGAGCAGCGCCTCCACGGCGGCGCGGGCGGCGGCGGAGAAGGAGGCCCCGCCCGTCGGTCCGTTACCGTCGACCTCGACCTGCGACATCCGCACTCCTCCACGCCGGACCAACACTTCAACAGTTTGTTGAGGCGAAGGTAGCTCCGGCCGGATCGGGCGTCAATGGCCGACCGAGCGGTGGACGGAGGAGCGTTCGACGGAGCGTCCGGCCGAGGCGGCCCGGGTCAGTCCCTCCCGGCGGCGGCGTAGCGGTCGCGCAGCTGCGGGTAGAGCTCGGCGACGTCCTTCGGGTGGACCGAGCCGTCCGGGCGGTTGCCGGTGACGCCGTACTGCTTGGTCAGCCACTCGGCGAGGCGCTGCGGGTCGGGCTGGTGCTCGTGGTTGTCCATGTAGCTGACCAGGGCGTCGTAGGCCAGGTCCGGGTCCAGCCGGGACGGAGCCGAGCGCGGCGCGGACTCCTCGTCGTGGACGGGGGGCTGCTCGGCCTGGGCGAACTGCTCGCCGTGGACGGGCTGCTCGGCCTGGGCGGGCTGCCCAGCCGGGACGGGCTGCCCGGGGTGGCGGGGCTGAGGCTCGGCGGCGAGACCCGCAGCCTGGGCGACCTGGGTCTGGGGCTGCTGCGGGAGGACCGGCTCCTCGGCGACCGGGCGCGGGGGCTTGAACCACGGCGAGGCCTGGCCGGGCACCCGCCCGCCGGGGGCGGCGTCGGACGGGTGGCCCGTGGTGCGCACCGGGCGCTCGGTCCACACGTTCAGCTCCTCGCGGTGCGGCTGCGGGGCCTCCTCCGCCACGCCGTCCGGCTCCTGCGCGGCGCGCAGCCGGACGGCCGCCAGCTTCGCCAGCATCGGCGCGGCCACCTCGGCGGACATCGGCGCGACGGCGACCGGGGCCGCGGCCGGTTCGGGCTGGGGTTGGATCTGGGCCTGGACCTGCTGTATCTGCTGCGGCTGCTGGTTCGGCTCCGGGCGGGCCGAAGCGGGCGCGGGAGCGGGGGCGGGAGCGGGGGCGGGAGCGGGGGCGGGAGCGGAAGCGGGAGCGGCGGCGGGAGCGGCGGCGACGGGAGCCACGGGGGCGGCGGCCTCGGCCGGGGCGATGGCCGTGGCGGCGCGGCCGTCCTGCCGCTGGAGCTCCGGTGCCTCCTTCTCCGCCAGAGCCTCCCGGGCCTCGCGCTCGCGCGCCTCCTCGTCCAGACGGTCGAACAGCGTCGGGTCCAGCGGCACCCCGTACTTGGCCAGCTTGAGCGGCAGCAGTGCCTGGATCGGCGCCGAGCGGCGCCAGCCGCGGCCGTACCGGAAGCGCAGCTGCGCCCGGTAGACGAGGCGGTTCTGCTCCAGTCGGACGACCTCGTCGTAGGAGCGCAGCTCCCACAGCTTCATCCGGCGCCAGAGCTTGAAGGTCGGCACCGGGGAGAGCAGCCAGCGCATCATCCGGACCGAGTCCATGTGCCGGTCGGCCGTGATCGCCGCGATCCGGCCGACCGCGTGCCGGGAGGCCTCGACCACGACCACGAAGAGCACCGGGATGACGGCGTGCATCCCCATGCCGAGCGGATCGCCCCAGGAGGCGGCCGCGTTGAAGGCGATGGTGGCGACGGTCAGCACCCAGGCGGTCTGCCGCAGCATCGGGAAGGGAATCCGCAGCCAGGTCAGTACCAGGTCGAGCGAGAGGAGGACGACGATGCCTGCGTCGACGCCGATCGGAAAGGCGTAGGAGAAGGCCCCGAAGCCCTTCTCCTCGGCCAGTTCGCGCACCGCGTTGTACGAGCCCGCGAAGCCGATGCCCGAGATGATGCAGGCGCCGGCCGCGACCAGGCCGAGCAGGCCCCGATGGGCCTTGGTGAGCGTTGGGCGTGCCATTACGTCTATCAACCCCTGGATGTCGGCTGCTGCCGTACGCTGCCTCGGCTGCCGGTTCCCGCTTGTCGGGGCGCCGGACGGCTGAGCGACCTCCGGGCTCGGCCCACCGGAGTTTACTCGTACACCTGTTTCAGCGTTTCCGCAGCCTGGCGTGTCACCCTCCGGGGCTGACGACCCGCCCGCCGTGGACCGGGCGGATCGTCAGCCCTTCGGCCCGGCCGTTCCGTTGAGGTAGGTCAGCACCGCGAGCACCCGGCGGTTGGCGTCCTCGGCGGGGGCCAGTTCGAGCTTGGTGAAGATGTTGGCGATGTGCTTGGCCACCGCACCGTCGGAGACCGCCAGGCGGGCGGCGATCGCCGAGTTGGAGC
Source organism: Kitasatospora sp. NPDC094016 (assembly GCF_040304045.1). NCBI lineage: Bacteria > Bacillati > Actinomycetota > Actinomycetes > Kitasatosporales > Streptomycetaceae > Kitasatospora > Kitasatospora sp. NPDC094016. The sequence continues at coordinate 2,128 of NZ_JBEOUK010000052.1, read as the reverse complement.
AGCCCTCGGCCATCAGCTCCAGCACCTCGCGCTCGCGCGGGGACAGCCGCAGCAACGGGCCGGGCCGACGCGAGGTGATCTGCATCAGCTTCGCGATCACGTCCGGGTCCATCGCCGTTCCGCCGGCCGCCACCCGACGGACCGCGTCGATGAACTGGTCGGCGTTGAACACCCGGTCCTTCAGCAGGTACCCGATCCCGCCGGTGCCGTCGGCCAGCAGCTCCCGCGCGTACAGCTGCTGGACGTGCTGCGACAGCACCAGCACCGGCAGGCCCTGGATCTCCTTGCGGGCCTTCAGCGCCGCCTGCAGCCCCTCGTCGGTGAGCGTCGGGGGCAGCCGGACGTCGACCACGGCCACGTCCGGCCGGTGGGTCAGCAACGCCTCCAGCAGTTCGGGGCCCGTCTCCACGGCCGCGGCGATGGTGAAACCGTGCGCTTCCAGCAGTCGGATCAGGCCTTCGCGAAGGAGGTAGAGGTCCTCGGCGAGGACAACTCGCACGGCAGCTCCAAGGTGATGGTGGTCGGACCGCCCGACGTGCTGTCGATGGCGAGGACACCGTCGAAGGTACCCAATCGCCGCTCGATCCCGCGCAGGCCGGTGCCCCGGGACGGATCCGCCACGCCCACCCCGTCGTCCGTCACCGTGATCCGCAGGAGCCCGGCCCGGTACAGGATGTCCACCCACACCTGCTCCGCCCCGGAGTGCTTCGCCGCGTTGGCCAGCAGCTCGCAGATGCTGAAGTAGGCCGCCGCCTCCACCGGCGCCGGCGGACGGTCCGGCAGGCTCACGCACACCTCGGTCGGCAGGGCACTGTCCAGCGCCAAGGCGCGCACGGCGTCGCCCAGTCCACGCTCGGCGAGCACCGGCGGGTGAATGCCGCGGACCAGGTCCCGCAGCTCCTGCAGCGCCCGGGCCGAGGACTGCCGCGCTTCGGAGAGCAACTCCCGGGCGGCCGCCTGGTCGGTGTCCATCAGGTGCTCGATCGTGCCCAGCGTCATCCCTATCGCGACCAGCCGCGCCTGCGCGCCGTCGTGCAGGTCCCGCTCGATCCGCCGCAGCTCCGCCGCCTGGTCGCCGACCGCGTCCGCCCTGGTCTCGGTCAGTTCGGCCACCCGCCTGGTCAACTGGGCGTGCGTCGCCCGGCCGTCCTGGTCCAGTACCCGGCGGGCCACCTCCGCGTACCCGCGCACCGCGTACGGTGCCACGAGCACCCCGACCGCCACCATGCCCAGCCCGAGCGCGGCGCTCAGCAGGACCGACACCAGGCGTGCGGGCACCGGCCCGAACCCGTCCACGGGCAGCGGCGTCAGGATGCAGGCCATGCCCAGCACCATCAGGACGGCCACCGGACCCGCCAGCACCACCACCAGAGCGGGGCTGACGGCCAGCCAGGCCACCTCCGACCGGGTGGTCCGGTCCCGGGCGCCCCAGTGCAGCAGCTGCGCGTACTTCGCGACCGTCCGGGAGCGGTGGTACGAGTAGCCCGTCCACCAGTGCCCGCGTTCGTCCAGCTCCAGCGCGGGCCGGGGCTGGTACACGGCCGGCAGGCGGATGCCGTACCAGCGCTCCAACTGCTGGCGCGTCCGGCTCGCCGTGCGGCGCACGAACAGGGCCGCCACCAGGGCGCCGGCGGCGGCCGCCAGCGCGAGACCGAACAGGACCACCGGGTAGTAGGAATCCTGGAAGACCGAGGCCGTGAGCCCGCCCGCCACCACCGCCGCCCCCACCGGCAGCGCCAGCCCCGGCACCGCGCCCACCACCAGGAGGGCCAGCCGCGCCAGCCCCTGCCCACCCGACGCGACGGCCGCCTCGGCCTGCGCGCGCACCGTCGCGCCGCTCGTTCGACTCGCTGTTGCCACGGAAGCTCCTGATGCCGGTCTCGATCGTCCTCCACAAGTGTTCACGAACGACCCGCTCCAGGCACTGGCCATGCCACCCCAATTGCGAGGTGGTCCTAGCACCACCTGCGGGTGGACATAGCCCGAGCGGATTCCTGAGATTGCCCGGAAATGCAGAGAACCCCCATCCGGTATCCCGGATGGGGGTTCTCTGTGAATGATTGTTCGGCGGCGTCCTACTCTCCCACAGGGTCCCCCCTGCAGTACCATCGGCGCTGTAAGGCTTAGC